>JBBSDS010000454.1:0-3477 GCA_038240495.1 Chthoniobacterales bacterium
CACTCATCGGCTTCGGAGCTTGGGGCAGGCATCACGCGCGAGCCATCGTCGAGTCGCCGCGGGCCGAGTTGGTCGCCATCGCCGCACGCTCGGAAAAGAGCCAGACGGCTGCCCGCGCGGCGCATCCCGACGTGCGCGTCGTCGCGGACTATCGCGAATTGCTTTCCGACCCGAGCATCGAAGTCGTGGACGCCGTGCTGCCCACGCACCTGCATCATCCGATCGGCTGCGCCGTGCTCGAAGCTGGCAAACATCTGCTTATGGAAAAGCCGATGGGACTGAATGAAACCGAATGCGACGAGCTCATCCGCCGCGCGCGCCAGCACCAGCGCCAACTCGCCGTCGGTCATGAGTTCCGTCTTTCAGCGCTGTGGGGTCGCGTGAAGGCGATGATCGACGAAGGCGCCATCGGCGATCCGCAGTACGCGCTCATCGAATTGTGGCGCCGACCCTATCGCCTCGGAGCCGATAGCTGGCGCTACGACATCACGCGCGTCGGCAATTGGATTCTCGAAGAACCGATCCACTTCTTCGATCTCGCGCGCTGGTATTTCTCGGGCGTCGGCGAACCGGTCAGCGTCTTCGCCCGCGCCAACTCGAAGCAACCCGATCACCCCGAACTGCAGGACAACTTCAGCGCGATCGTGAACTTTCCGCGCGGCGCGTACGCCGTGATTTCGCAGACGCTCAGCGCCTTCGAACATCATCAAGTCGTGAAGATCACCGGCACACGCGGCGCGCTCTGGGCGAGCTGGAGCGGCGCTCTCGACCGCACCTTTCATCCCACCTTTTCGCTTAAACATTTCGACGGCGAAAACGTCCGCGACATTCCGATCGAGAAGCCGACCGGCGAAGTCTTCGAACTCGTCGATGAGATCACCGCCATGGCCGCCGCCGTGCGCGACGGCACACCGCTGCCCGCCACTGGTGAAGACGGTCGCTGGTCGGTGGCCATGTGCCTGCGCGCGCAGGAGTCGGTGGAAACAGGCCGCCCTGTCGCTTTCCACACGAGCGTTTGATTTTTTTCGGCGCCGCCCGAGAACTCGCCCTTTCACGCAGCCCGGCGTCGCCCGCACTCGCATCGACCCGGTGATGAAGTGGAGGCGTTCAAGCCCACCGTGTGCGGCCGAAACTTTGCGAACTCGAATACCTGAATCCGGCGAAAACGGGCCGATCGAAAACCGGTAACAACTTTTGACAGATGCCCTAAAATCCTCCCCAATTCCCGCCCTTGGCTACATTGAAAAAAACCACCCGCCTCCAATCGCTCCTCCGCGACGAACCGCTCGCCTTTATCATGGAGGCGCACCACGGGCTCTCAGCCAAAATCGCCGAGGAGGCCGGCTTCCCTGCGATCTGGGCCAGCGGTCTCTCCATCTCCGCCGCGCTCGGCGTGCGCGATAATAACGAGGCGAGCTGGACGCAGGTCCTCGAGGTCGCGGAGTTCATGGCCGACGCCACGAGCGTTCCCATTCTCATCGATGGCGACACCGGCCACGGCAATTTCAACACCCTCCGCCGCCTCGTCGGCAAACTCGAGCAGCGCGGCATCGCCGGCATTTGCATCGAGGACAAACTCTTTCCAAAGACGAACAGCTTCCTCCGCGACGGCGTGCAGGAACTCGCCGACGCCGATGAATTCTGCGGCAAGCTCAAAGCCGCGCGCGACTGCCTCCGCGATCCCGACTTCGTCCTCGTCGCCCGCACCGAGGCACTGATCGCCGGGCACGGCCTCCGCGAAGCGCTGCGGCGCGCAGACGCCTATCGCGCCGCCGGCGCCGATGCCATCGTCATCCACAGCAAAGAGGCGCGGCCGGACGAGATCTTCGCCTTCCTCCGCGAGTGGGCGGCCCGGCTGCCGGTCATCCTCATTCCCACAAAGTATTACGCGACGCCGACCGCGGCGTTTCGCGAGCGCAAGGTCGCCGCCGTAATCTGGGCGAATCATCTGCTCCGCGGCTCGGTCACCCGCATGCAGGAAATCGCCGCGCGTATCCAGCGCGAGGAAAGCGTGATCGGCATCGAGGACAGCATCGCGCCACTCGCCGAGGTCTTCCGCCTCCAGGGCGACGACGAACTCCAGGCCGCCGAGAAACGTTACCTGCGCCAGAACGCGCCCGGCCATTCCGCGATCATCCTCGCCTCGATGCGCGGCAGCCCGTTCGACCTGCTCACGGCCGACATTCCGAAGACCCTCCTCAAGGTCGGTCGGGACAGCCTTCTCGAGCGCATCGTCGCTGCATTCCGGCACTTCGAGGTCTCGGCCATCACCGTCGTCGCCGGCTACAAAAAGGAGATGATCGATCTGCCCGGCATCCGCCGCGTGGACAATGACGACCACGCGACCACCGGCGAACTCGTCTCGCTGGCCGCCGCCATCGACACCGTCAAAGGCGATACGCTCGTCTCCTTCGGCGACATCATTTTCCGCCGCTACATCGTCGGCCTGCTCGTCCGCGATGCCAGCGACGTGGCCATCGTCGTGGACACAAAATTCCGCGACAAACCGCGTGACGAACGCACCTGCGACCTCGTGCGCGCCACGCGCCCCGGCTCGGCTGAGGACTTCCTCGACGACGACGTGTTTCTCGAACACGCGGAGGTCGCCACGCCGCGCGACGAATTTCACGGCGAGTGGATCGGCCTGCTGAAACTCTCCGCACAAGGCCTGGCGTGGACGCGCGAGTTTCTCGCCGCGAATCGCGCCGATCCCGCCTTTTCACAATGGCAGATGACTGACCTCCTGAACCACTTCGTCGCCACTGGCCGCAAGGTGAGGATCCACTACATCCAGGGCCATTGGATCGATGTCGATTCGCTCGCGGATTTGAAGCAGGCCGAACGCTTTTTGCCAGCGTGATCCCGCCCCGCGTTTTCTCGTCCCCCGCGCGGCGCGCAGGAGCAGTGGCAGCGATAAGTGCCTTTACAAGCAGGCGTAAGATCGCTTGGATCGCGGTGCTGCGCGCTCCATCACTTCCGCTGAATCGCGAAGGAATGCCGGGATCCGGGCACAGCTCATTGTTTAAACGAAATATGGGTTCCAGTTCGAAAACAAAGTCACCGCTGATCGTAAAAAAGATTCTGGTCTTCGTCATCGTTCTCGCCGTGGCAGGGATAGTTTTTGCGATCCCCTATCATTTCTTCTTTCGCAAGAACGAGGCCAATTTGGACGGTCCCACGACACCGATTCCCGGTTCGACCCCAGCGGCTCGTTTCATGACCAACAGCCCGGATTGGGTGGCAAATTCCAATCCGCCACTCATGGGTATCATTCCCGATCCAGGCACGACGCCCACACCCCGATCGACTCCGGAACCACCGCCGCCGCCAGTGACTTCCGCCGCCCCGCCAAGCCCGACACTTCCAACGCCGACAGGCCAGCCTACTCCGGAATCATCACCGATCCCCGACGCTAGCGGAGTCGTCATCACCGATCAGTCGCAATTGGAGCAATTCAAGAAAGACGTCTATACGCGA
>JBBSDS010000455.1:0-3473 GCA_038240495.1 Chthoniobacterales bacterium
ACGGGGACGATGGCGAGCTGGCCGAGCGCGAGTGGGAGCCGAGACCGAGCCCGCTGCTTTCGGCGGAACGTCGGGATTTACATTCGCTCCGTTGCGGCATTGGTGCGTTTAAAGCGGCCAACAAATGGGTGCGGGCCAGGATCAATTCGTCTTCGCCTCCGCCGCGATGCGTTGTGTCACCCAGTCGGCCTTACCTTCGAGGTGGAATATCCACTGCGCGGCGGCGCTGATAAGATGGGCATAGCCGCCGGTGTCGGAGAAGTCGTCCCATGGGAAACCAGCGCCCGTGCCACCGGCACCGATGCCCGTGGGGATGTAGCCTTTCGACTTAAAGATCGCCTGCCAGGTGCGCAGTCCGCCGCCGAGTTCGCGTTCCAGCGCGGCGCTCACTTCCGCCTCGCTCTCCGGCGGAAAATAGTTCGCCTTCGTGATCTCCTTCTTCGCCGTCTCCCACAGGCCCGGATGCGCCTTCAGCGCCTGCAAGGCCCAGCCGCTGACGACCATATTCTGCGGGCCGAAACGCGAGCCGATCGGACGCGGACGCCCCGCCGGACCTTTGCGCTGCGAGCGAGTGTCGGCCGGTTTTCCATTCACGAAAAAGTAAGGATACTCGAAGATGCCAATCCCCGGCGGGACTTCGCTGTCGTCGGAGTAAGCGCGGTAGAGCTTTGGCAAAGTGAAAGCGTCGTAGGTAAGTCGAAACGCCAGCGGGTCGGTCAAGGTGCCATCGCGCGCGACGCCGCTGTAGTAGCTGTATTCCTGATCATCGCAAAAGGTCGGCACCTTCACCTGCTCGTCCAGTTTGAATTCAGCAACGGCATGCCGCCAATCGCTGCGCCCGGTCGCGAGACCTTTCCAAGTCATCTCCGGCAACGTCTTCCGCATCGCGGCATCGCCGCTCGTCACCGCCAGCGCCGCGCGCACCGCAGGAATGTTCGGCACGCCATGTCGGGCGCGGCAGTCAGCGAGATTGCGCGCCGCCTCCGCCACTTCGCCGGCGAGCTTTTGATCCGCGGCGTCGGAGCTTTCGTGCAGGAGCAGCCACGACTGTTCGAGCATGATGGCGAGGTCCTGCGCCATGTGGTTCGAGGAGCCGAGCGAATAACCCACCAGCCGCTTGTCGGGATTCGGCTTGCCCGCCAGCTCATTGCGTCCGGGAAAGTTCAGATGCTCCGTCTTGCGCACGACCATTTCGAGACTCACCGATGCGCCGTCTTCCCACCAATAAGGCACAAAGCCTTTCTCGCGGCCGAGCAGAAGCCACTCGGTCCCCTTGGTCCAGCCGACATCAATCCCGTCATCGCGCTCCGAGGTGAATAGCTCATCCGAGTGATTGAGCATCTTAAGGTAAAAAGGAAGCTGCCACTGAGTCAGCACTTCCTTGAAAAAAGCATCCCCCGTCGCGCGATACGCCTGCACCATCGCGACCGCAAACCACGCGCCATCATGCATGGTATCGAGCGCTTCACCTTGGATGAATTGGTCCGGCTTCCCCGCGTTCGCGACGTGAAAGTATTCGTAAACGATGCCCCCCCTGCGGCGAGCCGTCCGTCTTCTTCATGTGATGATCGAAGACGTACTGCGCGAGTTCCTTCATGAAGGCCTTGGTCTCATCGACATTCATGGGCGCAGCTTTGTAAGCCTCGGCCCAGGCCGGATCGCGATCGAGATCCACCGCGGCCTTCGCCGTCAGCCCGCTAAGTAAAATCGCAATCAGCGCACAAAGTCCAAAACCAAGGAGGCGAGTTGGAAAAGTGTTCATATCCATTGGAGCTTCGTAAAAGGCGTCAGCGCCGGAAAGGGAGAATTCGTAGCACGAGCGCGATCATCGACCAGGAGCGACTTGTTGCGTCCGGCAAAGAGTAGCCCCGAACGTAATGCGGCGCCTAGAAACGGATCGGGTCAGAGCCCAGTAACCATTTCATCCCTGTCACGAGGTTTGGTGGCGGTGTCTCGATGACGAGGTGGAAGTGATCGCTCATCAGGCACCACGCAGGAGCGTGAGAAGTGCTCGACTACGGCTTCGTCACGCGGAGGCGGAGGAACATCGCGGGCGCGGAGTCGAGGGGCGCGGTGGCGCGAACTTTTACGGTCTCGGTGATGCCGTTGCCGTCATCGGTCGGTGGGAAGAGTTGCGTGTAGCCGGCGCCTTCGTTCCAAGTCGGCAAAGCGGTGGAAAGTTCCGCGTGGTAGGTGAGGCCGGGCGAGCCAATGCGCCGGCGAAATTGGATCGCAAGGTGGAGTTTGTTGTCGCCGGGATCGAGTTCGGTGAAAGGTGGAAAAAGCGTGCCGGGATCGGGCGCGGCGGGGTTCAAGTTGAAGGCGAATTCGGCGAAATTCGTGTAGCCGTCGAAGTCGCCGTCGATGTCGGGTCCGGCGATTGCGGGCGTGTTGGCGTTGGTTCCGAACTTTTGGAAAAGCCACGCCTCGAACGGCGGCTCGGCGATCGTCACCGCGGATGTTGGGGTTGTGCCTAGGGTGCCGTTCAGCGGAGAGGTGAGCGTCACGTTGAAGGTCTTGCTCGTGCCAATCGGCGTGTTGCCGAGCAGCGTGATGGCGAGCGGTTTCGCGGCCGTGTCGCCGTCGGCCCACGTCAGCGTGCCGCTGGAAAATTGAAAGTCGGTGCCGGCGACGGCGGTGCCGTTGACCGTGGAAAAATTCACGCTGACCGGTCCGGTCCCGCCGCCGGTGCGGGTGATAATGAGGTCCGCGGTGCCTGCAGTTTTCAGCGCGCTCAGGCTCGGCGAGGCGTGCTGCATCGAGCCGGGCGGGTGATTCGTTTTCCAAAATTGCAGCAGCGTCGCGAGCGCCTGCGGCGGGTTGGTCGGCTTCGTCACGGGGTTCGCCACGGTGCCGGTTTGGTCGGAGGTGTTGATGCCGTGGCAGTTCGCGCAGGTGCGGATTTCGCCTTTTTGGAAGGTGACCCAAAAGCGCTCTTTCACCTGGCTCGTCTTCGCGGCGTCGTTGTCGAGGAGGTGCCAGGTCATCGCTTTTCCGGCGGGCAGAATCGCCGCGAAGGAACCGTCGTCGCCGAGCCGCACAGAGCCGCTCGGCGCGCCGGCGGTCGCGACGTTTTCCGCCATCGTGTCGTGCAGCGGAGTCGAGACGACGCGGCGTCCGGGTGCGGGCGTGACACCGCCGAGTTTGTAGCCGCGGCGGAGGTCGGCCTGGAGGAATTGAATCCAGGCGACGTTGTAAACATTCGTGTTGTTCGGCGCGGGCGCGGTGGTCTGCGTGGCGGACCAACTGATCTTCAAATTGAACGGCTGCTGCCGGTCGTGCAGGTCGCGCTTGGTCACGTTGCGGCTCACGCTGAGCGCGGCGTTGATCGAGCTGAGGTAGTTCTGAAACGTCGGGACATCGACGCCGTTCGCGGTGAAGACGCCGGCCTCGATCGGATCGATCGCCGAGGTCGCGGCGGTGGGCGGATTGCGCGGTGCGACTTCTGCCGGATCAAGCTCCCATGCGGCTCC
>JBBSDS010000456.1:0-3471 GCA_038240495.1 Chthoniobacterales bacterium
AACTCGTGGAGCGGCGGATCGAGGAAGCGGATGGTCGCCGGGAAGCCTTTGAGGGCTTTGAAGATGCCGGTGAAATCTTCGCGCTGATAAGGCAGGAGCTTGGCGAGCGCGGCTTTGCGGTCGGTGAGGTTGTCCGCGAGGATCATCTCGCGCATCGCGTCGATGCGGTCGCCCTCAAAGAACATGTGCTCGGTGCGGGTGAGGCCGATGCCGACGGCACCGAACGCGAGCGCGTTCTCGGTCTGCTCGGGGTTGTCGGCGTTCGTGCGGACCTCGAGGCGCGAGGCCTGCGAACACCACTTCATGAGCTGGAGGAAGCTCTTGAATTTCTCGGTCTTCTGCGACGCTTTGTTGCCGTGGATCAGCCCGGTGATGATCTCGCTCGGCTGGGTGGCAAGCTGGCCGCCATAGACGGTGCCGCTGGTGCCGTCGATCGAGAGGAAGTCGCCTTCCTTGAAGGTCTGGCCGGACGCCTTCACGGTCTTGGCGGAGTAATCGATCTCCAGCATGCTCGCGCCGCAGACGCAGACTTTGCCCATCTGCCGCGCGACGAGCGCCGCGTGGGAAGAGACGCCGCCTTTCGCGGTGAGGATGCCTTCAGCCGCGATCATACCGCGGAGATCTTCCGGAGACGTTTCGTTGCGAACGAGGAGAACTTTTTCGCCCTTCTCGGCAGCCGCAGCGGCCCGATCGGCGTTGAGATAAATCTTGCCGGAAGCAGCGCCGGGGCCTGCTGGCAGGCCGGTCGCAACAGCTTTGACTTTCTTGAGCTCCGCGAGATCGAAGACCGGCGCGAGGAGCTGGTCGAGCTGATCGGCGGGATTGCGGAGCACCGCAGTTTCCCAGTCGATGAGACCTTCCTTGTGCATGTCCATCGAGAACTTGAGCGCGGCCATCGCGGTGCGCTTGCCGTTGCGGGTCTGGAGCATGAAGAGCTTCCCTTCCTGCACCGTGAACTCGACATCCTGCACATCCTTGAAGTGTTTCTCCAAAGTCGCGCGGACCTTCATCAGCTCCGCGAATGGCTTTGGCATCGCGGCCTTGAGCTTCGACACGGGCTCCGGCGTCCGCACGCCCGCGACCACGTCTTCGCCCTGCGCGTTGATCAAAAACTCGCCGTAGAATTCATTCGCGCCATTCGCCGGATTGCGGGTGAAAGCTACGCCGCTGCCGGAGGTTTCGCCGGTGTTGCCATAGACCATCGCTTGCACATTCACCGCGGTGCCCCACTCGGTTGGGATATTGTATTTCCGGCGATAGACGATCGCGCGGTCGTTCATCCACGAGCCGAACACGGCGCCTGCCGCGCCCTTGAGCTGCTCCCACGGATCGTTCGGGAAGCCTTTGCCCGTGCGGTCTTTCACGAGTTTCTTGAAACGCTTTACCAGTTCCTGCTGATCTTCCGCCGTGAGGTCGGAGTCCACGATGTCCTTGTGATACTTCGCGTGCTTGAACTCCTCGATCACCACCTCGAACGGCTCGTGATCTTCGCCTTCCGTCTTTTGCACGCCGAGCACCACGTCGCCATACATCTGGATGAAGCGGCGGTAGCAATCCCACGCGAACCGCTCATTCTTCGTCGCCGCGGCGAGCGAGAGCACGGTGTCGTCGTTCAGGCCGAGATTGAGGATCGTGTCCATCATGCCCGGCATGGAATCGCGCGCACCGGAGCGCACCGCGACGAGCAGCGGGAATCCGGCTGAGTCGCCGAACTTGTAGCCCATGATCTTCTCCATGTTGGCCACGCCTTTTTCCATCTCGGCCTGCATGGTCGCGGGATAGGTCTTCTTATTCGCGTAGAAGTACGTGCAAACCTCGGTCGTGATCGTGAAGCCGGGAGGCACCGGCAGGCCGATGCGGGTCATCTCGGCGAGGTTCGCACCCTTGCCGCCTAGGAGCGGTTTCATCGAGCCGTTGCCGTCGGCTTTGTTATTGCCCCAGGTATAAACGTACTTGGTGGCTTTGCCGGACTTCGCCGCGCCATTGGTTGCTGCTTTGACCCGCGAAGGCGGGAGTTTAACGGATTTGGTTTTAGTGGCCATGAGTGGGGTTGGTTAAAGGCACCGCTTCGGTTGCGGGTGTTGCGTTATTGGCGGCCACGACGACAGCGTCGATGGCCTCGTTGAATTCGTTCAATCCCGTGCTCGGGACGATCACCGTGTTCCGCCGTCCATGCGCCTCTTCGGTGATGCGCAGGAAGCGTCCGCGCTCGTTCTCGCGGAACTCGATGTAGTAGTGTTTGCGCTCCACCTGGAGCTCTCGGCTGGCGATGATGTTATCCATAGGTGCCCTCGGGGATAGTGGTTTGCTCTTGGGGAAAAGAGCCGCGTTTTATGCCACAGCGCGCGAAGCTGTGAAAGGGATTTTTTCGGCAGTTGCGGCAATTTACTTCACGCCATCGGCAAGGCCGAGCACCCTGCCAGCGCCGCTGACTTCGCGCACCTCGATGCGGTGATTTTTTCCTCATCCACAGTTTCAATCATCAGTGGTTATCGTGAACACTGCCTAGCGCGCGGGCGGCGCGTCGAGGTCGAGCACTTCGAGGATCTTGACTAATCCCGGAGCACCATCGCGATCGCTGGTCCCCGCGCCGAAGCGGCCTTCCGCATATGCCTCATCCGTGACGGTGCCGAGGATTTCGCCATTGAACTTCGCGGTCAGGGTCTGGCCCATGACGCGCAGTTCGAGTTCGTAGTCCTGTCCCGGCATGAGAGGCTCGTTCAGCGGAAACTCGCGCAGAATTGAGGACTGCTTGGTAGCGGCGTCATAGCGCCTCAGCAGGAGCGCTTTCGCGTCCTTGATCATGAGATGATAAGCGCCCGCGCCGGCGGTATCCCGGGCGCGTAAATGAGCGCGCAATCCATCGAAGGTCGCCCTCATCCGCACCGCGCCGTCGCGCTTCGGTCCTTGGCTGGAGCGGAGCGTGGCCGCTCCGGGACCGGCGAGTCGCAAACCTTCCGGCACTCGCTCCACACCGCCGGAGAGGACGAGCATCGCGGGGTCGCGGAGCGCGTCCTGCCACGGCTCGGGAGGGAGTGAGAGGAGGGCGCCGGCAGGCCCACTGTCGGGCAGTTCGGCGTATTCGATCTTCCGGATGCGCACGGTGCCGGCGTCGGCGTCGGCGGCGTTGACTTGGAAGCCGATCTTGCCGGTCGCGAGGGCGATATCGCGCAGCATGGCCTTTTCCACGCCGTCGAGCCAGGCGGTGAGTTTGTCGCCCTGCACCGCGAAGACCAGCTCGTGCAGGGCGGTGATGTCGAAGCCCGCAATTGCATGGCCGTCGGCGTGCTGGAGATGGATGGCGGGGTCGAGAACGCCATTCTTGTATTCGACCGGACCGCTCCCGTTGGGGCTCGCGTGAGTGGCGTAATAGGTCTTGTCCTGCTTGCGCAGAAGCAGAAAGGCAGGACCTGAGCAGGTGATGCGCACGGCCACATCGCGAAACTCGCGCCCGTCCGCAAGCGAGACACC
>JBBSDS010000457.1:0-3466 GCA_038240495.1 Chthoniobacterales bacterium
AAGGCCTGCGCATTGTCCGGCGGATCGCCATCGCCATATGTGCTGGTGATGACGAGCACGTTTTCCTCCTTTGTGAGATCGACCGTCTCGTATTTCGCCATGTCCACGAGCTTCGGCTTGAAGCCGCGCTTCTCCGCTTCCTTCGAGGTCTTCTTCGCCAGTCCTTCGGCAGTTCCCGTCTGGCTGCCGTACAGCAGGACAAGCGGTTTCGCCGGCGCAGCCGGAGCGGCGCTGAGTCCTGCCATCGCGCGGGCCGCGAGGGTGGTATCGGAAAAGAGTCCCGCAAAGTATCCGTTGAGCCAGTGGCGCTGGTCCGCGGAGAACGGAGCATTGTCTGGAATAAACGGGATCGAATTCATGTCAGTGGCTGAGAAGTTTGGCGAGCAGACCGAGCACGAGCGCGAGCAGGACGTAGAAACCCGCCTTGTAAAACAGCAGCGGGTTCTTTTCCAAAAGCGATGCGCCGGGCTGAAAGAACGGCTCGACTTTCGCCGGGTTCGCGAGATCGAAGGCGAGTGCGCTATAGTGCTGATACGTCCGCTCGGGATCGACCACGATGGCGCGAAGGATGACTGCTTCCAGCCAGGGCGGAATGTTCGGATTGAGACGCGTGGGCGCTTTCGCCTGACCGAACACCGGTGTCTGGAAACGCTCAATCTCGCCGTAGGGAAATGCACCGCTGAGAGCCTGGTAGAGCGTGACGCCAATGGAAAAAATCTCCGTGCGTTCGGAGATCGGCGTACCGTGAAAGCGCTCGGGAGCGAGGTAGCTGGCAGTCCCGGCGCGGGTGGTGATCGAAAAAATCTCCGTCGCGCTGCCCAGGTCGATGAGCTTGAAACGCAGATGGTCGTAGTGGCTGACGACGAGGATATTCTCCGGCTTGATGTCGCCGTGGACGAGATCGAGCCGCAGCAAATGCGCGCTCGCATCGACCAGGAAGCGGCCAAGTTCGACCGCCTCATCGACCGAGAGCCGCCGCGATGCGAGTAGCGTCTTGAGGCTCGGCGCCTCGACAAACTCCATGACGTAGTAGCGCGCGGTCGCTTTCTCCGGCACGAACGCATCGACGAAAAACTCCGCGTGCAGCCGCGTGGCGTTCCACGTTTCCTTGACGAATTGGTTCAGCACCTCCTCGTTGTCGCGCGCTTCGAGCGGCGCGAATTTCATCGTCCAGCGCTGGCCGTCCTGCGTGGCGAGCCAGACGCGATCGCTGTGCTGGAAAGGGCGGTCGAGTTCGTAGCCGTCGATGACATCACCTTTGTGCAACGTGTCGGGAATCAAGAGGGGGAGCTGGCTCACGGCGCGCAGCTTACCAGTTTCCGCGATGTCGATCACGATCGCACTCATGTCGTCGAGCGTGTCGTCGGTGGCGACGGAGCGGGCGTGCTGGACGATGGCGCGGGCCGCGCAGTGCTGCCCGAGGCGGGCGCCGAGATCCTCGTCGCTGAGGAGATTGGAAACGCCATCCGAACACAGAAACGCAACGTCGCCATCGGACAGTTCGCGCTCGAAGCAATGCGGCGCGACCTCGGGCTCGAGGCCGATCGCGCGTTGCAGGACGTGCTTCATCTCACCGTCCACATGATCCTCGGAGAGCTGGGAAATCCCGCCATCGCGCGCGAGATAGATCCGCGAATCGCCCACGTTCAAGCCGTAAAGCCGGCTGCCTTCGATGACCGCGACGGAGAGCGTCGAGATCATCTCGGGAGAGTTATCGCGCCGGAGCGATTCGTGATGGAGCGTGTGATTGATGAGGCGCGTGAATTCCGTCAGCGCCCTTTCCGGACTCCATGAAACCGGGCGTGCGGAGTAGTTGCTGATCAGCGATTCGACGATGCGGGCCGAGGCTTCCTTCCCGCGCCGCGCCGCGCCGGTGCCGTCGGCGAGGACGGCGATCACCGTCTCGTCCCACGCTTTCACCGCAAAGGAATCTTGCGATTCCAGGCCATCGCGCGGCAGACCGAAACTGGTGAGCGCTACTTTCAAGCGGAAGTCAGATGCGGGCGCTGGCGAGTGCGCCCCAGGTGGTGCGCCAGCGCGTCTTCACGAGAGTGAGGCCGCAGATCGCGAGCAGGCAGAGCGCGGCGAAAACGAAGAACCCGGCGGCATACGAACCCGTGAGCCCTTTCGCCAGACCAAGCGAGCTGGCGAGATAGAAGCCACCCACACCGCCACCCGCGCCCACGAGGCCGGTCATCACGCCGATGTCTTTCCCAAAGCGCTGCGGGAGGAGTTGGAAGACCGCACCATTGGCCATGCCGAGCGCGCCGGAGGCGAGGAGGAAGGTGGCGACATTGAAACTCAGGACATGCGCAAATGGACTGGCGACGAGCGCGAGGCCCGCGGCCGCGTAGAAGGTGTAGAGCGAGCGGATGCCGCCGATGCGATCTGCGACCGCACCGCCGACCGGCCGCAACACCGCGCCAACAAAAGTGCAGAGCGCCGCGAAGTCGCCCGCCTGCACGGGCGTGAGGCCGTATTCGCTTTTGAAATAGAGCACGTAGCTGCTCGCGAGACCGACGAACCCGCCGAAGCTGACCGTGTAATAGAAACAGAACCAGTGCGCGTCCTTGTCCTTGAGCAGCGTGATGTAGTCGATGAGGCGTTTCTTTTTCACCTCGACCTGCGCTTCGCGCGAAAAGAGGACGTAAATCACGAGCACCAGCACGGCTGGGATGAGCGCAAAACCGAAGACGCTCTTCCAGCCGTAAGCCGCGGCAATGCGCGGCGCGAGCAGGCTGTCGATGACCACGCCCACATTCCCCGCCCCGGCGAGGCCCATGACCACGCCTTGCATATTCGGCGGATACCAGCGACCCGCCTGCGGCAGTGCCACCGCAAAGCTCGCCCCCGCAAAGCCGAGCACGAGACCCATGAGCAGCGTAGCTTTGTAAGTCGGCAGGCCGACGAAAAAGGCGAACGCGAGGCCCGCGATGACCACGAGCTGCGCGATGACGCCGGTGTTCTTTGCCCCGATGCGATCCACGAGCAAGCCGAGCGTGATGCGCAGAATCGCTCCGGAAAGAATCGGCAGCGCCACCATCAATCCCTTCTGCTCCGGCGAAAGATGCAGCGACTCACCGATCTGCGCGCCGAGTGGTCCGAGCACTGTCCAAACCATGAAGCTGAAGTCGAAATAGAGGAACGCGGTGAGAAGTGTCGGCCAGTGACCGGAGCTTTTGAGATCAGAGAATTTCAAGGCGTGGTGGATGTTTGGTTTTGTGCAGCGAAGTGAGTGCTCGCCGCAATGCCGGGCTCTTTAGCTCTGCGCGTGCCAACCATGCGGCGCGGCAGCAACAAATCCTGTTCATCGTTTGCATTGATACAATGAATGCCATTCATGTCCCTTGAAGAGGCTTGATTTTGCGCGCTTTGCGACGGGACAGCACGACGGCGACCGGCCCTGCGACGAACTCATTTAACTCGAGAAAACCGCTCAGGAGGCTGCGAGAGAGTGACTTCCCGA
>JBBSDS010000458.1:0-3464 GCA_038240495.1 Chthoniobacterales bacterium
CGCTGCCCGCAAAGAGATGGAGGTCCTTCGACAAGCTCAGGATGACGGTTTGGATGGGTGGCCTTCGGCCACGGAAGCGCGGACTTTCGAGACACCCGCTTATACCAAACGCAGTTGAACATCGGACGATCGACTGGAGGGAGGAGATCCCACGACGCCGAGGCAGAGCTGCGCGGGTGGGTTGGGGCGTCGCAGGAGCTCCGCCCTCCAACGTCCGCTTTTCAAATGCCTTTGGTATTAGTCATTCCGGAACGAACGCGCGCTTCGTTTTCGGACCTGAAAACCAGGAGCCAGGAACTGATAACCAATAACTTTCCCCACTACTTCAACACCACATTATGCGCCCGTAGCGAGACGCCGGTCCGGCGGTAGTATTCGCTCACCGCGTTGTTGTAATCGGTGCGGGCGCGGAGTTCGGCGGCTTCGGCTTCGGTGAGTTTTTTCTGCAAGTCCAGCACGACAAAGGTCGTGCCCGTTCCAGCTTTGAGCTTCTCTTCGCCGGCATCGAGGCTCTCTCTCGCCAGTCGGCGCGCTTCGCTCGTCGAAGCGATGCGCTCCCGTGAAGTGATGATCTGACCAGAGGCGTTGTCCACATCGACGACGATTTGCTGTTCGAGTTGCTGGAGCGCCACGAGCGACTTGGCGGCTTCGAGGGCGGCGGCGTTTGCCTCGCTACGCCGCTCGCGATTGGGAATGGGAATGCTGACAATCGCGCCGACCGTCCACGCCGTCTGATCGCGCCGCGGCACGCGATTGATGCTCGAACCGAAATCATTCTCAAACCCCAGCAGCGCGAGGCTGCCGGTGAGATCGAAGCGCGGCAGCACCTGATTGCGCGTGAAGGCGAGCGTGATATTGCGACGCTCGATATCGAGGACGGCTTGCCGGTAATCGGGGCGCAGTTCCAAGGCATCTCCGATGCCGCCCCGCACATCTGCGCGAAACGGCGGCGAGGGCGGCGGCTCGATTTCGACGCGCACGTCCAGCATCCGCTCCATGTCGTTCGTGACGAGTTGCTTCAAGATGTTTTCGTTATCGAGGATCGCGCGCTGGGCGAGGATCACGCCCTCTTCGCGCGCGGCCACATCCGCGCGCGCCTCGGCGACATCGAGCGGAGACATGACGCCGATTTTCATCCGCGATTCATTGTCCCGCAAAAGCTGCTGGGCAAGGCCGCGCGAACGCTCGGCGACGAGCAAATTTTCGTGCGCGAGGTGGAGCTGGTTGAAGACGAAGTTGGTCTCGGTGATGATGTCGATGATCCGGTTGCGCAGCGCCCACTCGGAGACCAGGACGTTATTCCGTGCGATCCGCACCTGCGCGAGATTCGCGGCTGGACCGAAATTGCGGAGGAGCGGTTGCGTGAGCGTAAGACTGCCCGTGGTGACGTAGTCGTTTGTGAAACTATTGAAGATGCCGAGGGTGTTGCGGGAGCCGAGTCCAAGGTCGTAGCTCAGGCCGAGGGGTGTGCCTCCGCTCAAGCCGGCGCTGAAGCGGTCGAGCCGGCTGAGCGAGCGGCTCTCGAGGTGAATGCTGTTGGCGAAAACATCGGACCGCGACGTTTCTCCACGGTCCACGGAGAGGTCGAAGACGGGATCGAAGCGGCCCAGTTCGCGGGTCAGGCCTTCCTTGGCGATCTTCGGCTCGAAGCGCTGGACCTGGATCGAAAAATTCTTGGAAAGCGCCGCCTGGATGGCGGTCTCGAGAGTCAGGCGGAGGACCGTCGGGCGCGAGACGTTTTCACCGGCCTGGATCGAGAGCGGGACAAAAAGGAAGAGGAGACGCGCGAGGCGGATCATGCAGGGGAGGAAGGAGTAATAAGGGAAGCGGGGTCAGAAAGTCACTTCGCATATACCCGGCACGAAAACGAATCTTAAACCAACTTTCGGAATTAAGGAGACGCAGTCGGAAAGGCGGACGGAAATACGGAATTTGACCAACTGACGAAATCCAAAGCCCAGCCAATTGATTCCGTAAATCAGAAAAATTCCGTCCTTCCGTCCTTCCTCACATAACGTCCGAAGAATTGTGAGCGGTGGTATTAAACCATTTTGAGGAGCAATCCGCGCAAGGAGTGCGCTCCCTGCCGGGCCGCGTTTGACACTCCACGCCCGCAATCCTACTCTGGCGCTCTTCCCGGATCATGCTCACCGCCTCGCCTATTACCCGACAGACCGTCGGCAAGACATTCACCATCGCGATCAGCCTGCTCACCACGGGAGCGGTCATGCAACTCGCGATTGTCGGTTGGGCATTTGCGACGCGCGTCAAGGAGTCCAGTCTCGCTCTCGCGCCGTCGAATTCCGGACTGGAATCACCCACCCTCGCGCGGCTGAACACACCGCCGCCGGTGATCGTGCGGATGCAGGACTTTACGTCCGATCCTCTGGCCGATCCTGTGCCGATGACGACGACCTCCCAGCCGGTTGCGCCCAAGCCGACACCGGTGCCGCAGAAACAACAGAGCGAGGATCCGATCAACCTCTATGAACAAGAGGTCGTGCAGGGCAAGGCGCTGCGCGAGCGCGGCGAGATGAATGGCGCGATCGTCAAGTTTACCGAAGCCATTCGGATGGATCCCAAGAATCCGATCGCCATCTGCGAACTCGCTGCGACGTATGAAAAATTGCACCTCCAGGACAAGGCGGACGAGCAGTGGAAGCGGGTCTATGACATGGGCGATAGCGCCGGTCTTTATTTTTCGATTGCCGAGGCGAAGTTGAAAGCGTCGCAAGCTGTCTCGGTCAGGGACGCGGTGAAGCAAATCCCGGAGGCCGTGCCGGACAACGGCGCGATCGAAGGCATCGCAGCGGGCGCGACTCTCGGGCTGCTTCCGATCACCACGGAAAATCTGGCCGATGAAGCCGCCGGAAAAAAGTTAACGATTCACCTCCCGATCAAGGCCCGCCCCAAGACCAAGGTGGATGTGCGCGACCTCGTCATTCACGTCCTCTTTTACGACATCGTCGATGGCCAGAATGTGGTCCAGACCAGTGCCAGCGTCAGTTCCCGCTGGCTGACGCCGCCGGCGGACTGGGCCGATTCTGACACCGAGGAACTGGCGGTGGACTATCAACTGCCCAAGCCGGTCGCCGGCGGCGGATTGAAGTGGGACATCCAAGCGCTGTTGTCGGTGATGATCAGCAAATGGGAAGACACCTTCAAGCGCACGCTGGGCAAGGCCGAGCGCACGCTACTGCACGAACTCAACGACGTTCGTAACCGCTGGGCTCATCAGGAGGCATTCTCCAGCGACGACGCGTACCGCGCGCTCGATTCGGCCGGACGATTGTTGGCGGCCGTCTCAGCACCGCAAGCGGCCGAAGTCGAAACGATGAAGATGGAGTTGCTGCGACTGCGCTTCGATGAGCAAGCGCGCGGCGAGAAGCGCAAGAGCGCGGGCGTGGCGATTGAAGGCTCGGCGTCGAGCAATCTCAAGCCTTGGCGCGAAGTCGTCACGCCGC
>JBBSDS010000459.1:0-3455 GCA_038240495.1 Chthoniobacterales bacterium
CGAGGCCGACCTCGCGCAGGCCGAGCAAGCGTTGAAAGATTCCGTGCTTCGCGCTGCCTACGACGGGACGATTCTCGCCCGCTTTGCCAACGCGGGCGAAACCATCGGCGCGGGCAAAACGGTGCTCAAGGTTGCGGATATGCGCCAGATGTCCATCGAACTCGGCGTGCCGGACCGGCTCGTCGGACAAATCCGGGTCGGCCAGGATATTGCGATGAAAATTTCCGCATTGGAAGCC
The DNA here is from genome assembly GCA_038240495.1 of Chthoniobacterales bacterium. Lineage (GTDB taxonomy): Bacteria > Verrucomicrobiota > Verrucomicrobiia > Chthoniobacterales > Chthoniobacteraceae > Chthoniobacter. Next base: position 239 of record JBBSDS010000459.1, read on the forward strand.
TCGTCGTTTACCGGGCGCGTGTCGGAGGTTGGCGCAGCAGCGAAGGAAGGCGCACGGTTGTTCCGCGTTGTCATCAAAGTCCCCAATCCACAGGGTCTGCTTAAGTCGGGCATGACGGCATCCGTCGCACCCGGCAACAGCATCGCGTTTCCGGTTGGCTCGGTGCTTGTTCCGCTGTCCGCGCTGGTAAGTTCCGCGAAGGCTGGCGTGACCAACCCGCTTGCTGTGTTCATTGTGGATGCGGATGGCAAGGCGCACGAGCGGCCGGTCAAAACCGACGACATCGTGCGCAGTTCCATCGTCGTGACCGATGGGGTGAAGCCCGGCGAGAAAGTCGTGTCCGTCGGAGCGGGCAATCTTTACGATGGCGCACCTGTGGAGGCCAAGCCGGCGGAGCAATTCTAACACGCGCTGCGTCATGTCAACCTCACTTGAAAAACCAGCCCAACACGGCGGCCTCGCGCAGTATTTTGTCGAGCACCGCGATGTTGGCTGGATGGCGCTCGTGGCGGTGCTCGCGTGGGGCTGGATCTCCTACCATTCGTTGCCCCAACAGGAAGACCCGACCATTCCGTCACGCACCGCAATGTTGGTGACACAATTCCCTGGGGCGAGCGCGCTGAAGGCGGAGCAACTCGTCACGAAGAAGTTGGAGGAAAAAATCAACGAGTTGGAATCCATCGAGGAAATCACCTCGGAATCCCGCTCGGGCGTTTCCGTCATCACCGTCAAGCAGCGCCCAGACCGGAAAGCGCACGTCGAGCAGGGGTGGGACAAGCTCCGGGCCAAGCTGAGCGAGGTGGCGCTGCCGGATGGCTGCGGCACACCAAACCTCGACACGGATTTCGGAAACACGACCAGCTTGCTGTTCGCCCTGACCAGTCCGGCGACGAGCGACGCGGAAACCATTGCGCGTGCCAGCCTCATTCGTTCGCGTCTGGCAGAATTGCGACATGCGACAGGTTCGGAGGGTCGCGCGGCAGTGTTCGCGTTCTATCCACCAGCCATTGCCGAGAGCTACCGCGCCGTCGTGCGCGAGAAATTTGAATCCACCCTCGCCCGCGAAAAGCTCGGCCTGGACATCAAAACAGCTCAAGGAAGGTCCTTCATCCTCGCCGATTTCAAAACGGCGGCCAGCCGCGAGCAGCTTCTGCAGTTCCTTCAGCGCTTTACCCGTGAGCTGGCAGGGACGGAAGGAGAACTGCATCCAGACTTCGGCCCGCCCGTGGTTCTGATGGGCGGCGAAGACCCGCTCCCGCCGCTTCGCGCTGGCACGATGCCTCGCTACAGCTACCGTGAGTTGGAGAAGAGCGCCGAGGTTTTGGAAGACGAGTTGAAGCAGGTCGCGAGTGTCGGTCGCGTCCGCAAGGTTGGCAACGTGGGTGAGGAAGTGGATTTGCTCTTCTCCATTCCCGTCCTGAACGGCGTCAATTTCAGCGTCGCGGAAGTGCTGAACGCCATATCTTCGCGCAATACCATCCTACCGGGCGGCACGTTCCGCGCCGAAGGACAGAATTTTCCCGTGCAACTCTCCGGCGAATTTCAAAACGAGGATGAGATGCTCGGCACGATTGTGGGCGTGACCAAACAGGGCGCGCCGCTTTACCTCCGCGATTTGTTTGAGGTGCGGCGCGGCTACCAGAATCCCATTCCTTACAGCGTGGATGTCCTCCGCCGCGCTCGCGAGGGCGGAGAATTACAAGCAGCCCGCTCGGTGCTTCTCGCCGTCGAGATGAAGGAGGGCAATATCATCAGCCAGTTTGACGATTCGGTGCGTGCCGTTCTCGACCAAGCCAGGTCGCGCCTGCCAGAAGGGGTGGAAATCCTCACCCTCTCCGACCAGCCGGAGGCGGTGGCACATCGCATCCAACATTTCATGCGCTGCTTCATCGAGGCGGTGGTGGTGGTGGTGCTGGTGGCACTGTTCCTTATGGACTGGCGCTCTGCGCTTGTCGTCGCCATGGCCATCCCGCTCACGGTCTCAATGACCTTTGGCGGCATGGCACTCGCGGGCGTGCCGTTGCACCAGATTTCCATCGCCGCACTCATCATCGCGCTCGGCATGTTGGTGGACGACCCGGTCGTGGCCTCCGACGGCATCAACCGTGAACTCGCCCACGGCCAACCGCGCGACGTCGCGGCGTGGCTTGGGCCGCACAAACTGCGTCGCGCCATTCTTTTCGCCACGGTCATCAACATCGTAGCGTTCCTGCCGCTGGCCTTGCTGCCAGGCGACAAAGGCGCGTTCATGTATGCACTGCCCGTTGTTGTGACGCTGGCGCTGATTTCCTCCCGAATCGTCTCGATGACTTTTATCCCGCTGCTCGCTTTCTATCTGCTGCGCGGTCAAAAGGGACTGGAAGCCGGCGGGGAAGTGCGCTCCTTCATCCTGTTCAAGCCCGTGGACAAGCTCCTCGCCGCGGCATTGCCCCGCTACAAACGACTGCTCCAAACCGCCCTGCAACATCCGTGGCGCACCGTCCTTCTCGCTTACAGTGTGCTCGTGGCCAGCTTCGGGCTGACGTTTTTCTTCGGCCAACAATTCTTCCCGCCTGCGGAGCGCAATCAGCTTCTGATTGATGTTGAATTGCCGGAGTCGGCTTCACTGCTCCAAACGCGCGGCGTCTGCCGACAGGTCGCCGCCATTCTGAAGCAGCAAGACGCCATCACCAGCGCCGCCATTTTCTCCGGCGGCAGCGCGCCGCGTGTTTACTACAACGTCGTTCCCCGCCAGCAAGCCAGTTATCTCGCGCAAGTCGTCGTCAATACACGCCGCGCCGAGGACGTGCCTGCGCTCATCGTGAAACTGCGGGACGGGCTTGACCGCGAAATTGCCGGCGCTCGTTGCGTGGTGAAGCAACTCGAACAAGGCCCGGCTGTCGAAGCACCGATACAAATCCGGGTTGCTGGCGACAACCTCGACGTTCTGCGAAGCAAGGCTGATGAAATCGCCCACGACTTGCGCGATGCCAATGGCTACAAAGTCCACGACACCCTGGGCCGCCGCACCCCCACTCTGCAAATTGATATTGACCAGGAACGCGCGAACACACTGGCGATAAATAATTCCCAGATTGGCCAGCTCGCGCAGGCCGCGTTCTCCGGCTTGAAAGTCACCGAAATGCGTGAGGGCGACCATTTGATTCCGGTGATGGTTCGGTTGCGAATTGAGGAACGCAATGAAGCCGAGAAGGTTCGCACGCTTTACGTCCGCTCA
>JBBSDS010000460.1:0-3374 GCA_038240495.1 Chthoniobacterales bacterium
GTGAGAGGTTCTTCGGCAAGCTCAGGATGACGGTTTGGAAGGGTGGCCTTCGGCCACAAGAGGCGCGGACCTTCGATACACCTTCTTAACACGTCATGTCCGTGGCTTTTGGGTGAATCTTTCCGCCGCAACGGAGGTATTCCTTGCATTCGGCGCAAAACAAGAGACTGTCGGCGTCCCTCCGCCCGGCAAGATGCCGCGCGGAGCCGCTTCCTGGAAAGCGTGTCATTCGGTGGAGGTCGGTCCTCGCCTTGTCAGTTCGCCCGCCCTGCGCGGAGCCGTCAGTTGTTCCCTTATGCGTGTAGATGATACTATTGAAACCGAAGGAAAAATTACCTCTGTGCTCGCCGGGACGATGTTCCGTGTCGAACTCGAGAACAAGCACCTCGTGCTCGCCCATATCTCGGGCAAAATGCGCAAGCGCTTCATTCGTCTGACGACGGGCGACCGCGTGAAGATCGAGATGTCGTCTTACGATTTGAATAAGGCGCGCATCGTCTATCGCCTCGGGTAGCGGGAGGGAGCGGAGACCGGCTCTCCGCGCGGAATCAAATTTTTCCGGCGACCAGCGCGTTCCTCGCTTGGATTCGCCGCGCCGGGCCGGGTAGTGTGCGCGCTCCATTTTTATGACCGAGCCCGCGATCACACCCGAACTCATCGCCAAACACGGCCTCACGCCTGAGGAGTATGAGCGCATCTTGAAGATCCTCGGCCGGGCGCCGAACTTCACCGAACTCGGGATCTTTTCGGTGATGTGGAGCGAGCACTGCTCCTACAAAAACTCGAAGCGCGAGCTGCGGAAATTTCCGACTACGGGTCCTTCGGTGCTGGTCAAGGCGGGTGAGGAAAATGCGGGCGTGATCGACATCGGCGGCGGCTGGGGAATCGCCTTTAAAATGGAGAGCCATAATCACCCGAGCGCGATCGAGCCGTTTCAAGGCGCGGCGACGGGTGTGGGTGGAATCATTCGCGATATTTTCACGATGGGCGCGCGACCCGTTTTCTCGCTCAATTCGCTGCGCTTCGGCCCGATCACCGGCGACGGCGCGAATGTGAAAACCAATCGCCGCCTGTTTGCGGGAGTCGTCTCGGGGATCGCGCACTACGGAAACTGCATCGGCATTCCGACCATCGGCGGCGAAGTCTATTTCGACGAAAGCTACGAGGGCAACCCACTGGTCAATGTCTTCAATCTCGGCATCCTCCGCCACGAGCAAATCGCGCGCGGAGCGGCGCGCGGCATTGGCAATCCGGTCTTCTACGTCGGTGCGGAGACGGGACGCGACGGACTCGCAGGTGCGGCCTTTGCCTCGCGCGAACTCACCGAGGAATCGAAGCAGGACCGGCCCGCGGTGCAGGTCGGCGATCCTTTTAAAGAAAAGCTCCTCCTTGAAGCCTGCCTCGAATTGCTCGCGACCGACGCCGTCGCCGGCATTCAAGACATGGGTGCAGCCGGTCTCACATGCTCGACTTGCGAGACCGCGAGTCGCGGCGGCACTGGCGTCGAAATCGACCTCGCGAAAGTGCCGAAGCGCGAGACTGGCATGACGCCTTACGAGATCATGCTCAGCGAGTCGCAGGAGCGGATGCTCATCATCGTCAAGAAAGGCCACGAGCAGACGGTCTGCGACATTTTTGAAAAATGGGATCTGCCCTACGCGGAAGTCGGCGTAGTCAAAGACGACGGCATGATGCGCGTGCTCAACAACGGCGAAATCGTCGCCGAAATTCCCGCGCGTCAGCTCGCCGATGAAGCCCCGCTCTACGAGCGCGTAGCCAAAGCGAAAACCGCGCCGCTGCAGTTCGCCATCGATGTGACACCGGAGATGAACGGCCTTGGCAAATCCTTTCCAATCGTGGTGCCAGTTGTCGACTGCTGCGCCGCACTGCTCACCCTGCTTGCGCATCCCAGCATCGCCTCGAAGAACTGGGTCTATCGCCAGTACGACCACATGGTTCGCGCCGGCACGATGGTCCTGCCCGGCTCCGATGCGGCGGTCTTTCTCGTCCGCGAGGCCGGAAAAATCCTCGCCGCGACGAGCGATTGCAACGCGCTCTACTGTGCACTCGACCCGCGCCAGGGCGCACGCATTGCGATCGCGGAAGCCGCGCGGAATCTGGCGTGCAGCGGCGCCGTGCCGCTCGCGGTTACGGACAATCTGAACTTCGGCAATCCCTACAAACCAGAAAATTTCTGGCAGCTCCGTGAGAGCGTCGAGGGATTGGCCGAAGGCTGCCGTGCTTTCAATACGCCCGTCACCGGCGGCAACGTCAGCCTCTACAATGAAAGCCCCGCCGGGGCGATCGACCCAACTCCGACGGTCGGGATGGTCGGCCTTATTGCCGATGAAAGGCATGTCACAACTTCGCACTTCAAGACGGCAGGCGACGCCATCCTGCTTGTTGGCGGACTTGGCGATGAACTTGGCGCCTCCCACTTCCTCAAGATCATCCATGGCCAAAAAATCGGCCCGGTGCCGCGCTTGGATTTTGCGCGGGAAGTCGCGACGCACGACGCCGTGCGTGCGCTCATCCAGTCACGACTTGTGAAGAGCGCGCACGATTGCAGCGAAGGCGGTCTGGGGGTGGCACTCGCCGAGTCATGCCTGGCAAATCCGACGAAGCAACTCGGCGCGACAATCGACTTCGGCAGCCCCGACGTGCGTCTCGATCAGCTTCTTTTCAATGAATCACAGGGCCGAATCGTCCTCAGCGTTTCCGCGACGCACGCTGGCGCCGTTTTGTTGCTCCTCGAACTTCGCGACATCCCCGCGCGAAGGATTGGCACGGTCGGCGGCGATCTTTTAAAAATCAACGCGCTCGGCGAAGTCCTTGCGTGGCCGTTACCTGAGTTGCACACGGCCTGGTATGACACCATTGCCCGGGCGATGACGGAATAAGAACGATTCCGGCGTCGGCTTAGTGTTTTGGGCCGACAAAAAGGACTACGTCCTGGCCGGTTTGACTGGGATCGAGATTACTGGTGACGAGGAAGCCGGCACGTTCGAGGGCGCTGTAGGCAGCGACGAATTCCTCGCGTGGCGGGAAGACGTTCGTGGAAAGCGTGAGACCAGAAGCTGGCGGATGATCGGTGACGGTCTGGACGCGCTGCACTTCCCAGCGAGCCTCGCGAAACGCTGCCTCAAGCGCGGAGGCAATTTCAAGAGCCTGTGGATCGCCTTCGAGGGCGTGGATGGCCAGGCGGTGACGACGATGGACACTGAGGCGTTTGACGAGCGTCGCCCGCTGTTGTGCGCCGAGGGCCGCACCTTTGGCGACTGGCGGTTTGGCTCCTGAGAGCGTTTCTAGCGGGTCGCTTTTTTCGACTTTCGTCGGACCTTCCGCGATCGGGGGCAAAGCGCTGGCGGGCGGCA
>JBBSDS010000461.1:0-3366 GCA_038240495.1 Chthoniobacterales bacterium
GTCGAGAGGTAGCGTCCCGATGCCTGAAACTTCTGCAACTCGGTCGCTTCACCTCGCCGGACGGGCAGGATCTCATCCAGCACATGCAGCGGACTGTTGAATTCATCGCGCGAGGCTGCGCTGGCACTGAGCCAGAGCGTGCCGCCGTTTTGCACCCATGCTTTGAGTTTGACTGCGGCGGCACGCGTGAGATTCGGTCCGCTGAGATAGCAGACTTTATATTTGTCGAGCATGCCGCGCTCCACCTGCCGCTCTGCCACGACATCCACCGGCACCTGCGCGTGAGCGAGCGCCATCCAAGTGTGCATGCGGTCAAAACCAAACGCGAAGGTGCGATTCACCGTCCACACATCGCTGGCCGTGCTGTAAAGCAGCGCCACTTGCGCGGGCGCTGGCATCGCCGTGAGCAGCATGTCCTCGACGGCACCAATCTCGCGGGTGATCGCCGCAATCGCCGTCCACGTCTCGGGCTTGCCCTGCCAGACATGCGAACGCCAGTAGGGTCCGCCTTCGTGCGTGGCCCAGGTGGGACCGTAACTGAAGTTGTTGAAAATCTTCACGCCGCGCGCGACCTCGCTCGTGGCCTTCAGCTTGATGTCCCAGGCCTTGCGGTTCGCATGTGCGACGAGGTGATGCGCGATCACTTGCCCGCGCTCACGCGCCGCGCCGCGCATGAGATCGACATTGAACGACGCGCACTGATACGACGACGCACCGTTCGACCAGTCCTCGCTCCAAATCGCGTTTTGATCCGGCGAATCGAGCAACTCAAAGTAGTCCACGCCCTGAATGCAGAAGTTCGCGCCATACACCGCGCCATCGCTGAAGTTCGCGAGCACGGGGAAATTGCCGCCGTAGATTTCCTTCGCCAGTTTGGCCTGCACGGCCATGAAATCGCCCAGTGCACGCGTGCGGAAGAGCTGGGAGAAATAATACAGCGCGGGGAACTCGTCGCGTTGTGCGCTGGTGACGATCTTCACCTCGTCCCACGATTTCAACAGCAGGTCCGCGGGTGTTTTGCCCAGCATTTTCAACCATGCACGGAACGGCTCCACATAGGATGGCGCCTTCGCCGCAAAATCGAGCGGCTGCCCGGTCGGCTCGTCGGTGAGTTCGCAGAACACGATGTCCTCCACCTTGCCGCCGTCCCGTTTGAACTCCGCCGCGGCCGCGGTGAACTTGTCGCGCATCTTGTCGATCTCGGGCAGGCAAAAGGACCTGTCTTTCATCAACCACGCGCCGCCGATGTGGCGCAGGTGGTTGTCGGTGAAGCCGAAGTAGTCGAGTGTCTTCTGCTCGCGTGCGCGGACGGTTTCGTCCGTCGGCGTGAACTTGTTGCTGATACTCTCGGAGACGAAGAACGGGAACTTCTGCGGTCGTTTGCCATGGGTCGGCCACGCGTGTGCATCCGCGAGCTGGCCGCTGGCCTCGGCGATTTGACGATCCGTCTTCAGCAGAGCCAGATTCTCCGGCGTGAGCAAATTCGGCGGCATGAAGATGGCGACGGAGCCGGGCTGATTATCCAGTTTGATCGTGCGCACGATGGATTTCTCGTCAGGCGCGGTGGCAAACTCGAGCGTGGCCCGCAGGCCGTCCGCATAATCCGTGTAGCCATGTCGCGCGGTGACGCGCAGCATCGCGCCGCTGTCCTGGTAGATCATGGGGGTGAGATTGCACCAGCCGGTGTTCTCACCGGAGACGAGCAGGCCGCTCTTTTTCGCCGAGACTCCAGGCACCGCACCGGATTTGCCGAGCGAGTAGTGCTGATACCACGGTGCATGAAAATGATCCGCTAAGATATGGATGTAGGCGGGTCGGTCGTAACCTTCGCCCAAAGTCACGCGCAGATAGGTCTGCGCGCCGTAGGCGAGGTGGTTCGGCACCAGTTTGTCATCCATCGTCAGCAGCAGACAGTCCACCTGCCGCGACGGGCCGCTGGAATTTTTGCCCTCATGCTTGCTGAGCTGCAGCGTGATCTCGCCCTCGGGCAGATCGGCTTCAAACGACCGCCACACCTGCGAGTCTCGCGCGTTTTTGCCTTCGAATTCGGCGTCAAACAACGCATCCGCCAGCATGCGACCGCCGCTCAAGGCGGAGACATGAAACGGCCCGCGCCAGCTAGGGTGGCTGATGTAGCGCACCCAGACGTGATAGCGCCCAGCGTCCTTGATGCTGACGTGCGCCACCGCCACACCATCCTTCTGACCGCTGGCACCACCCAGCATCATCAAGCCGGAGGCCGCCTTGGTGGACGGACCTTCGATGACCGACCATCCGCCGGTGCTGGTGAAGCTTTCTGCCTCGACGAACACTTCACCCGCAGATGCACGTGACACCAGCAGCATTAAAAGCGCGGCAAACAGTAGATTTTTCATGGCTCAAATTTCCGACTCCTTCGGCATCACGCACGTGCGCACGTTGTGCTTCTTCGCGAGATCAAAAATCGTGATGGCCTCGGCGAGCGTGCCGGCGAGCGGCTTGTCAATATAGACCGGCTTGCCCGACTTGAAGACCTCGCTCGCTTCCTTCAGATGGATTCGGCCATCGACGCTCTCGATCAGCACCACATCGACCTTCTCCAGCAGCTTCGGAATCGTATCGACGATCTCCACGCCCATCTCACGCAACTGCGCCGTGAACTTCTCCACGCGGGTCGCGCTCGCCCGCATATCGGTGCCGCCGGGATAGTCCGCCACGACCTTGATGCCCGCGAGATCGCCATCGGCCTTCGGATTGTTGAAGAGCTTCGTGAACGCCGGCACATGCGAAGTATCGAGACCGATGATGCCCGCCCGCAGCGGCTTCAGCGCATCCTGCGCAGATGCCGGACTGCAAACGATCAGCGCAGCGAGAGTGAGGAGGGCGATGAGTTTCAAGATTGAGAAGTTCATTCGGATGCGGATGGTTCCTACGTTACGTTTGGAAAACGAAAGTTATTGCTGACTGCGAGCATGCACGAATTGCTTTTGTGAAGGTTCAGGTCACTTGCAATACCGGGACATAGAGGAGTCCCTTGTCCCCGGTCAGTAAGTGCACTGCGAGTGGGGGGCTCACCCGTTGCTGGGATCAGATCTCCAGAAGCTCCCCGGGCGGCCGGGCGGCCGGGCGAGAGTGAATCCGCCGCCAATCCCGCGCTGCGTAGCCAGATAGCCGCTGCGACCGAGGCCATGCACGATCTTGACCAGATGATGACGCGAAATCCCATAGATTTGGGCCACTTCATCCACCGTGCTCCGCGCAGGGCTGCTCAAAGCCGCATGCACGAGCACTCGGAGTGAAAAATCTGAGTAGGCGCTGATTTTCGTTGGTGCGAAAGGATGGCGCGTGAAGGAAACGAAATCAAGTGAAAGATATACTGGAAATACA
>JBBSDS010000462.1:0-3365 GCA_038240495.1 Chthoniobacterales bacterium
GAGAGCGGCGAAGGCAGCGGTCGTCGTCATCAGACCTGCGAGAAAAGGAAGAAGTGAGCGTATTTTCACAGCGGGAGATTTATGCCTATCAACCCTTTCACCGAAACAGGGTTGCGGCGAAAATGCCGGACGCATTGTCCGAATTGGCCGCTCTTTGTGCTGTTAATGCATGAATCTCGCCAGCCCATTAACATTAACGTCGTGAAATTTTCCTCCATCCTCGTCCTCGCCGTCAACCAGGGGAATGCATGAACCGCGAGCCTGACCCGCTTTCCAGTCTCGACCGCAGCAAGCAATTGATGCGGCTGATAACGCAGCATCAGCGCCGCGTCTTCGGATACATCTACACGCTCGTGCCCGACCGCCATGACGCCGAGGACATCCTCCAGGAAACCAGTGTCGTGATTTGCGAGAAGTTCGATCAATTCCGGCCGGGTTCGGACTTCGTGGCGTGGGCGTGTCAGATCGCCTATTGGGAAGTGCGCCGCGCGCGGCAGAAATACGCGCGCTCGAAGGTCGTGTTCAATCAAGAGGTCGTGGATGCCGTCGCGCAGACTGCCGCTGAGATGACCGTGGAAGTCAGCGCGCGACACGAGGCTCTCGCGCAGTGCCTGCAAAAGCTCCATGCCCGCGACCGTGAACTCGTGCTCACGCGTTACGAACCAGGCTGTGGTGTCGAGCTCGCCGCGCAACGTTCCGGTCGCTCGCTGGAGGCCGCCTACAAAGCACTCGGCCGCATTCGCAAGCTGCTCCTCGATTGCGTGACCAACCACCTTTCACTGGAAAGCGCGACATGACTTTCACCGACGACGATCGACTCGAGCTCAATGAGCTCTCCAATGCGCTCGTGGATGGCGTCATCACCGACGTTCAGCGGGCGCGGCTCGAGCACTGCCTCGCGACTTCCGAAGAGGCGCGCCGCTTTTATATCCGCTCCATGGCGCTCTCCGCGAGCCTGTTCGACTACGCCAGCGAGATGCAATCCGAGGCGCCTGACGCGCCGCCGGTTGAAGCTCAGATCATTCGTCCCGCCGCGTGGTGGTGGACGATTGGTTCGCTCGCCGCAGCGGCAGCCATCGTGCTCGCGTTTTGGCTCGGGGGCGCCGAGCAGCGCAAGGATGCGGACGAAATCGCGAGTGCGACTCAGGACAGCGAGGAGTCCATCGCCCGTCTCTCCGGCGCAAAAGAATCCCGCTGGTCCGGCACGGCGCTCCAGCCCGGCGAGGAATTGCACCGCGGCCAGCGGATCGAGCTGGCAAGCGGCTTCGCGGAGATCACGTTCGACTGCGGCGCACAGGTGACGCTGGAAGGACCGGCTTCGCTCGAGTTACATTCGGCGTGGGATGCGGTCCTCCATCGCGGCACGCTCAAGGCCAGCGTCCCGCCCGAAGCGATCGGTTTTCGCGTGTCAAACGCGAGCGTGAATGTCGTCGATCTCGGCACGGAATTCAGCATGGTCGCCGATGAGCACGGCGCGACCGAGGTGTTCGTCTTGAAAGGCGCGGTCGAAGCCGCGGCGCGCGACGCGGCTGGCAACGAGGGGCGTCCTGTCGTGCTGCGGGAAAAGCAGGCTCGCCGGTTCGCCCGGGCCGGCGCATCCGAAGTGGGCGACCGCGAGGTCAAGCTCGCCAGGTTCATGCGCAAGGTCGCGCTCGATCGTGCCACACTCGCGACGAATTACGTCCATTGGTCGTTCGACGAAACGACCGGGAACCTTGCCGCAGCCAGCGTTCCCGGCTGCGAGGCCCGGCTCGAATCAACCGAGGAAAATTCACTGGATGCGGCTCACGCCGCCGGATACCGGCAGGGCGGACTGCAACTTGACGGTCAGATTTTTGCCAGGGCCGCCGTCCCCGGAATTCACAAACGGACCGCTCGGACCGTGGCCTTTTGGGTCAATATCGCCGCCGAGGCGCCGCTGCCTGATGCCGGCACGATTCTCGCGTGGCCCGTGGGCGGGGCGGGGCGGGGCATCGAGATCGATTGGAATCGCAATCCGAACCAGGGTCCGCTCGGGGCGCTGCGCACGGAAGCGGGTCGCGGTTTCGTCGTCGGCAGCACCTCGCTGCGCGACGGACGCTGGCATCACGTTGCCGTTGTCTTTTCGCCGAAACCGAAATCCGAGGCAGCGATGCAGGTGCGGCAATACGTGGACGGGCGGCTCGAAAGCCAGTCGGACCGACGCTTCGCGAAACGCGTCAAGGCGGCCAAAGGCGGCGAATTACTGGCCGGCGCGTCGGACGGATATTTGTGGATCGGGCGCGGGCCTGGCCGCAAAGCGACGGATCAATTTCACGGTGAACTGGACGAACTGTTTCTCGCAGATGCAGCGCTCACTCCACAGGAGATCCGGCACTTGATGCGCGAGAACAAGCCGGCCACGCCCGAGATGCTCGCGGCGCAGTGATCCCACGAGCGACACGAGCGCTTCGGACTCGCCGCGCGTTTTGGTTATTTCGGTTGCGGACCTTTCCGAAGCGCTTCGCGGAACTTGTCATACCAGACACCAAGGTCGTAGCGCATTTCGTTGGTCCGCTTGGCCCAGTCCACCATTTCCCCGGTGTGTTTGGCCGCCCATTGCTTGCGGTCGCCACGCTCGTCGCGTTCGAGGGCATACATCGGCCAGGTCAGATGATCGCGGCGCGATTCGGTGAGTTGCGAGCTTTGGTGGAGGACCGCGTCGCCGCCCGCTTTGGTTAATACGACCTTTCGTTCGGCGAGGTCGTCGATCATCAAGGCGCACAGGCGCAGGGCATAGCTATACGCGATGGAACTAGCCTTGGGCTTCGCCGCCACTTCATCGCGCAAGGCTTCCTTAAGAAAGGTCAGATTCTCCCAGATGGCTTCTGGAATGGGCGTATCCAGCGTGGAGGAGACCCACGCACTTACATTCGGCCCTTGTTCCTTCAAGATCTCGATCGGGCTTTGGTCGGGTTTGTAAGCTATTGGGCTCGGAGCGGTGCCTCTATCCGGCGGAACAGTAGCCGGCCCCGTGGTTGTGGTGCTCACGACGGAAGTAAGACTGCTCGAATCTTTTCGAACACCGGTTATTTCCGAGGTCAGTGGACTTGATCCTGTAAATGAGGTGAATGTTTCATTAAACTTCAGTGTTTTGTTGCCATCCACTTCAATCGTCGACGAATCGAGCGTCCGCCATTGTGCAGTCTTCGGAAATTCGCCAACGCCCTTAACTGCGATCATGGAGCCATCCGGCCTGAATATTACCTCACTCCAACTACCCTTCTTTGCCTTTGGATTACTCCAGGACCAATTGAAGGAAACCAACGCATCCTGTAAGTTTTTGGGTTCTTGCGCAGCGGCGAAAGTCGTCATAAAGACTAAATTTAGTACGCAGCGTGAGATAA
>JBBSDS010000463.1:0-3362 GCA_038240495.1 Chthoniobacterales bacterium
AAGCGCTGGCGGGCGGCAGGATCGGAGCTGCGGGCGTGGGCGCAGAGGCGGGCATTTTCTCCGGCGAAGGCAGAACGGCAATCTGCGGCGGAGGCGTAGAAACTTCCTTCTCCGCAGTCGCAACCCGCTCGCGCAATCCGCGGTTTTCCAGTTCCAGCAAAGCGAGACTGTCGCCCATCGTCTGAACGGCGTCCGAATGCTCCCGTTTTTCAGCAAGCGCCGCCTGCCTTCCGAAATGAAATGCCCCGAACCCGCCGAGCGTAGCAAAGAAGAGCCCGACGAAGACGGCGGCCATGCTAAGTGACTGAAGCGACTCTGGTGCCATAAGGCGGTGACAGCTAGCAGCCACAGCGCGGGAACGCGAGACGAAAAGGTGAACTTTGGATCACGTCTGACGGCTCAAATGCGACGTTACATTTTTTCGAAAAGCTTTTCCGCGGCGTGTCGCTTGACCGTCTTTCGCATCTCGCTAGTCTCGCGCTTCGCCCGACCCGCGTGAAGCACCACAAACCTACCCATGAATGCGGCGTTTTCGCCGTCTTCGGCCACCCGAACGCCGCAGTCCTGACCTACTACGGCCTCTTCGCCTTGCAGCATCGCGGGCAGGAAAGCGCCGGCATCGTCACGGCCAGCGGACCCAATACGCTCTTCAACCGGCATGTGGACATGGGGCTCGTTTCGCAGGTCTTTACACCGCCAGATCTCGAGCGGCTCAAGGGCAATCGCGCGATCGGCCACGTGCGCTATTCGACGACGGGATCGAGCAATTTGAAAAACGCGCAGCCGCTGATGGTGGACTGCGCGCGCGGCCAGCTCGCGATCGGGCACAATGGCAATCTGACCAACGCGGCCGTGCTCCGCGATGAACTGGAACGGCGCGGTTCCATTTTTCAAACCACGGTCGATAGCGAAATCATCCTGCATCTGCTGGCGCAGCCGGTCGAGACGAGCGGCGTGCTCGCGGCATTGCGCAAAATCGAAGGCGCATTTTCGCTCGTGATGATGAGCGAGCGCGAGATCATCGGCGTGCGCGATCCATTCGGTTTTCGTCCCCTGTCTCTCGGCAAGCTCGATGGCGCCTATGTTCTTTCCTCGGAAACGTGCGCGTTCGATCTCATCCACGCGGAATTCATCCGTGAGATCGAGCCCGGCGAGGTCGTGATCATCAATGAAACCGGCATCCGCTCCGAGTTCCCGTTCAATGTGGAGAAGCGAGCGTTCTGCATGTTTGAGTACGTTTACTTTGCGCGGCCCGATTCGATCATCAGCAATATCAATGTGGCGCGCGTGCGCACCGAGATGGGCCGGGAACTGGCGCGGCTGCATCCGGTCGAAGCGGACCTCGTCGTGCCCGTGCCCGACTCCGGCAATTATGCCGCGCTTGGTTTCGCGGAGGAATTGGGCATCCCGTACAATCACGCCTTTGTCCGCAATCACTACATCGGGCGCACTTTTCTTCAGCCGACGCAGCTCATCCGCGATTTCAACGTGCGGGTGAAACTCAACCTGATCAAGGAAGCCGTCGCCGGGAAACGGGTCGTGGTCGTGGACGATTCGATCGTCCGCGGGACGACGGCGCGGGCGCGCGTGGTGAATATGCGCGAAGCCGGCGCGAAGGAAGTTCACATGCGCATCTCGTGTCCGCCGCACAAGAATGCCTGCCATTACGGCATTGATTTTCCCGATCCGGAAAAGCTGCTCGCGAATCAATGCACGCTCGAACAAATCCGCGAGTATCTCGGCGCTGACTCCATCGGCTATCTCGATGTGGACGGCATGGTCCGCGCGACAGGGCAGCCCCAGAATGAATTTTGCCTCGCGTGTTTCAACGGCGAGTACCCCGTGGCGGTCGATCCGCATCTCGACAAATTCGTCATGGAGCGCCGCCAGCATCGCGTGAATCTGCTCGCTGCCGAAGACGAGCATCCCGAACTTTTCGACAAGGTATTTTGAAGCGCAGAGGCGCCAGAGACGCAGCGATGAAGAAAGTGCAGCCATCGAAAAAAGCCTACGCCGCCGCGGGTGTGGACGTGGACCTCGGCAATCGCGTGAAGAGCGGCATCCATGCGCTCGTCAAAGGCACCCACGGACCGGAAGTGCTCGGGAAAATTGGCGGATTCGGCGGACTGTTCCGCGCGGATTTCAAAGGAATGAAAGACCCGGTGCTCGTCTCGAGTGTCGATGGCGTGGGGACGAAACTGAAGCTCGCCTTCGCCATGAATCGGCATGACACCGTGGGCCAGGATCTCGTGAATCATTGCGTCAACGACATTGCCGTCGTCGGCGCCCGACCGCTTTTTTTTCTCGATTACATCGGCGCTGAAAGGCTCGACCCGCCGGTCTTCGCGCATTTGATCAAGGGCTTCGCCAAAGCGTGCAAGGAGGCGGGCTGCGCGCTCATCGGTGGCGAAACCGCACAGATGCCGGGAATGTACCAGCGCGGGGAATACGATCTCGCGGGCACGATCGTCGGTGTGGTGGATCGCACAAAGGCGCTCGATGGTTCGCGCATCAAAGTCGGTGACGTGATCATCGGGCTCGCCTCGAACGGTCTGCACACCAACGGCTATTCGCTGGCGCGCAAAGTTCTTTTCGATCAACTCGGCCTCGCGCTTTCCGACAGGCTGCCCGGTGTCGCGAAGACCATCGGCGAAGAACTTCTGCGCGTTCACAGAAATTACCAGCCGCTCCTCGCGAAGCTCCCCGCAGGCGTGGTCAAAGGTCTCGCGCACATCACCGGCGGTGGCCTGCTCGACAATTTGCCGCGCATTCTGCCGAAGACGACCGATGCCCTGATCGACACCAAATCGTGGAAAGTTCCCGCGATCTTCCAGGCGATCCAGACTGGCGGAAAAGTGGACCCGACCGAGATGTATCAGGTCTTCAACATGGGCATCGGGATGGCAGTTGTCGTCTCCTCGACGGACTGCACAAAGACGCTCAAATGGACGAAAGGCCGCGTCATCGGGCGGATCGAGAAGGGGCGTGGCGTGGTGCGCCTGGAGTTCTGAAAACGTCGAGCTGAATATCCGCGTTTTGCAGCAAGTCCGTTTTGATTCGTCTTCCGTGCTGCTCAAGCTGCTCCCACTCCTCGCTCTCACCGTGTCCGCGATTTCCATAGAGCCACGTGACATTTCTTCGGAACTGGAAGTCGTCCGCGCGAAATACAAGCTCCCGGCGTGCGCCTCGGCTGTCATCGAGAATGGCCAGGTCACGGCGATTGGGGCGAGCGGATTGCGGCGCGCGGATCGCGAAGTCCGCGTGACCACCGCAGACATCTGGCACCTCGGCTCCTGCACCAAGAGCATGACCGCCACATTGATTGGGGTATTGGTTGATGCGGGCAAGCTTCGCTGGGATAC
>JBBSDS010000464.1:0-3352 GCA_038240495.1 Chthoniobacterales bacterium
AGGCTTTCCACTTCGACGGTGCGGACGACAAGATCGTGGAGACGTGGGTCGTCCCCGGTGTCGCCGAGCGACCGAAAGCGCCGGGCGAGGGGATCATCGCCGAGCCGGCCCAAAAAATCATGACGGAATTTCCGCAGGAAAAATTGCCCGAGCTTGCCGGCCCCGCCGAGGCGCTGGCATGGGCCAAGGAAACCTACACCGTGGGCTGCAAGTCCGCCTACCCGCCGGGCGACCCGCCGGAGAACGTGGAGGTTCGAGAACTCACTCCCGAATTTGTTCACGACGCCCATCTGATCGCCAACCGCCGTATCGCGCTTGCCGGATACCGTCTCGGTGCGCTCTTGAATGCGTTGCTCGCGCCGTAGTCCCGCGGCCCGCCCACTCGGCGCTTGGCAAGGTCGCAGGCGGCGCGGTTGACTGCGCGCATGGCCCGCCAATACACGCTTCAGCGACACGCCGCAGTCGCTGGACCCCGCATCGATTTCGCTGCTGAACTCAATCCGCAGCAGCACGCCGCCGTGACGGCGCCACCGGGTCCGGCGCTGGTCATCGCGGGTGCGGGCAGCGGCAAGACGCGCACCCTTACCTATCGCGTCGCCTACCTGATCGAGAATGGCGTCTCGCCCTCAAACATTCTTCTCCTCACCTTCACAAACAAAGCCGCGCGCGAGATGCTCGACCGCGTCGCGAATCTTTTGCCCAGCGACATCTCCGGCTTGTGGGGCGGCACTTTTCACTCCGTCGGCAACCGCATCCTGCGCCGGCACGCCGAGGCCGCGGGCTTCGCGCCGGGCTTCTCGATCATGGATCGCGAGGATCAGCAGGACTTGCTCGACGCGGTCATCGCCGGCTCGGGCATCGATCCGAAAGACAAGCGCTTTCCCAAAGGCGAAGTGCTCGCGGATGTCTTCAGTTTTGCGATCAATACCGGCCGCTCCATCGATCAGGTGCTCGTCGAGAAGTATCCGCACTTCCTCGAGTTCAGCGAAAAAATCGCCGCGATGCAGAAGAAGTACGAGACGAAAAAGAAGTCGGCCAACTCGCTCGATTTCGACGACCTGCTCGAAAAGACATTGCTCCTCCTGCAAGGTAATACGGCCATCGCCGAGCACTACCAACGGCAATTCCAGTTCGTGCTCGTCGATGAATACCAGGACACGAATCGCATCCAGGCGGACTTCATCGACATTCTCGCGAAGCATCATGGCAACGTCATGGTGGTCGGCGACGACGCGCAATCGATCTACTCGTGGCGCGGAGCGAACTTCAAAAACATCCTCGATTTTCCGAAGCGTTATCCGCAGGCCAAAGTTTACAAAATCGAGACGAACTATCGCAGTGTTCCGGACATTCTCGAAGTGGCCAACGCGGCGATTGCCGGCAATGTAAATCAGTTTCGCAAAGAGCTCGTCGCCGCCCGCGCCGCCGCGCCGATGAAGCCCGCGCTGGTGCCGCTCGGTGACTCAAATCAGCAGGCACTCTTCATCGCCCAGCGCATCCTCGACCTGCGCGAGGAAGGGCTGGAGCTGCACGAGATCGCCGTGCTTTACCGCGCGCACTATCACTCGATGGAAGTCCAGATGGAACTGACGCGCCACGGCATTCCGTTTCAGATTACGAGCGGCTTGCGCTTCTTCGAGCAGGCGCATGTCAAAGACGTTGCCGCGTTCTTAAAATTCGTGGTCAATCCACGAGACGAAGTGGCCTTCAAGCGCATGGTCCGACTGCTGCCCGGCATTGGCGCACGCTCGGCGGAGCAGCTTTGGGAACAGGCCAGTGCCCGACTCCAAGGGCGGGAGGGCGAGCGTCTTCGCGAGCCCATCCTTGCGGACGGTCGAAGCTCGCCTGGACGCTCGCCCTCCCCAGACAGCGAAGCGCCAGCTCCGGAGAGCGCCGTGAATTTCTACGATTTGCTCATGCCGCTAAAAGTCCCGGCAAAGTCGGCGAAAGCGTGGCAGCAACTCGCGCACACGCTCAAAGAAATCGCGCCGGGCGGAAAGCCAAATCCGCCTTCCGAAATGATCCACAGCGTCATCGAAGCGGTGTACGACGACTATCTTAAAGCCAAATTTCCGAACTACGACCAGCGCCGCGAAGACCTGAACACGCTCGCCAATTTTGCAAAGCAGTACGAGAGCGCCGGCGATTTCCTCGATCAACTCGCGCTCCTCACGAGCCTCGACAACGAAGTGACCGCGGCAGGCGACGACACCGAGATGCTGACACTTTCCAGCGTCCACCAAGCCAAGGGTCTCGAATGGAAAGTCGTGTTCATCATCTGGATGACTGACGGAATGTTCCCGTCGTCTCGCTCGTTGGAAAGGGATGACACTATCGAGGAAGAGCGCCGCCTCTTCTACGTCGCCGTGACGCGCGCCAAAGACGAGCTATACCTCACCTACCCACACCTGCGCCTCAACGCCGGCTACGGCGAAATGCTCCAGCGCCCCTCACGTTTCCTCGCCGAAGTGCCAAAGGCACTGGTCGAGGAATGGCAGATCAGCGGTGGTGCTTTCTAGCGCGCCGGAATTGGTATTGGGCTGGGTCGGGCTGGGCTCTGCTTCGAACGCACTTATTCTGTTGGTTCGACCACTCCAGTTGCACGTTGTAGCCGGCAACTTGCTTGAAGTTCCAGGCACAGATGTCGCCGATCTCGCTCTTCGTATCGTCATACCAGCCTGCGCCAGAGAGCGGATCGGTGATCGCCTCGCACAACTCACGTGAGCTCGTGCCGGTAAGCGCGTCAAACGCTTGTTTCCCGCCAAGGCAGCCCACTGCACGTCGGATACGGCATCACGGCGTAGTAATCCTTCCCGGTATCATTGTGATAGCCGTAGTAGCTCTGGCACGAACGGCTGCCGCCCATTGTGGAATGTGATTATCCGAATCGAGATAGATGAAATAAAGCGAGTTCTTTGTCGTCTTCGGCACCGTTTTGGCCTTGATCCACTTCTTTAGCTGCTTCTGAATCGCCGAATCTGTGATGCTACCGACAGGCGCATCGGCATTGATGAGCTTCGTGCCAGAGCGAGCCGTGTCCAATTATCTGGCCGGACACGCTGTATTCCGCGAGTTGATCGATCACCATACTCTAAGTTTACCACTTCGAACGCCAGCGACTTCTTGCTGGAGTTCCGAGAAACTTCCATTTCCTCAGCCGCTACTGACGGAAAGGGTATCTCAGCGCGCCGTATATGCAATCTTAGAGTATGTACCGGAAGTCCTGATTCTAGAGCAGTTTACATAAAACTGTAGCCGTTTTTGGGGAGTAGGTTAAAGTAGTGAGGTGAAAACACTCTCCTTGGATCTGCGTGAACGGATACTGGACTCGTATGACGGCGGGGAAGGCACG
>JBBSDS010000465.1:0-3352 GCA_038240495.1 Chthoniobacterales bacterium
GAGGGGCTGTGAAAAAAGAAAAATCGTGGAAGGCTCGGTTTACCTCGGTTTACCTCGGTTTACCTCGGATCGCTGCGAAGGGCAGTTAAAGGTAGGGCTACCCAACGCCCTGAGTTCGTGCAAAATGCACGATTGAGGGATTCAATCAAAACCCGGAGGGTTGACGGAAATTAGCCGGGGGCAAGTCCGCGCAGCCCCCGGAAAACGCGGCCCGACCGAGGCCGCACCCCGGCAAGGGGCGCTGGAAACACCTCCTGCGCCGCCCAAGATTTTTTGAGTGCGCCGTCTGGGGAGCCAGGGCCATTGACAAAGTGTCGCGCAGCGCGGACAGCCCCGGAGTGCGCCCCGTTAGGTGACGCGGACGCTGCGGGGTAAAGGCTGGCGCGTGCTGCGGATTTGGGAGCACGAACTGGCCCGAAAAAACGAGGCGCGCTTGCTGCAAAAGATTCTTTCCCGCCTCACTTCGACTTCAATCCGACTGTGTTCACAGCAATCACCCGGTAACGATGCTTCTGGCCGGGCTGCGCGGTCGTGTCGGTGAAACGCATCGGCACCAGCGGCTGCGCTGGGGTGTCGCTGTATTGCAGGTTTTGGAAGAGGGGACGACCGAAGGGATTCCTGCCCTGCTCGGGCACGGTGGCGAGCACTTGTCCGTCGCGCTCGATGATGAAATGGGCGAGTCCGCTTTCGAGATCGGCTCCGGCTTCCCAGGTGAGTTGGTGGCCGGCGATACGCACGTTGAATGGCGCGGGCGGCGGCGTGGTGTCGGTGATGGCGGTGTCCTTGACGTATTGCGCCCACGCTTGGGCGATGGGGGCGTTGGGCAGCCAGATGGATTGTTCGCGCGCGCCGGAGAATTTCGCAACTGGCACGGGCGCACCCCCGTTCAGCGGGGCAAGCCACGCGGACTTTTCCGGCATGGGCTTGAGCGGCTGGCCATTTCGCCGGGGCAGGCGCGCGGACAGGCACGCGTCGAGCCACGGAATGGCGAGGTAACGAGAGTTGCCGCATTCATGGCTCGACAGCGGATCGATGGCGATGCCGATGAGTCCGCCGCGCCCGCGCACCTCGGTGAAGAACGCTTCATTGCCCGGCCACACGCCGGCGAACTGGTTGGATTTGGCGGTCACGCCTTCCTTGGCGCCGAGATTGCACATGACTGGCACCTCGAGCGCGGTGTTCGGAATCGTGTAGGGCGCGGGCTTATTCGTAGCGACCTTGAGTGAAGGAACTCCCGAGCGCAGCCACGCCGCCGCGACGCGGTCCGGATGGAGCAGCACCATGCCGCCGGCCCAAAATCCGCCGCCGCTGTGTCCCCACAACGCCCACGGGACGGTGGCGAGTTCCGGGTGGCCGGACTGTGCGCCGAGATCGGTGAGTGATTTTTGAAACGCGGCGTCCGAGCCGTTGCGCGGGTCGCACCAGAGCTGGCAGTTGGCCTTCTCGGGCTGCTCATAAACCGGCGAGAGCAGGGCGCTGAGGCGCCTCTTGGCGAGCGCCTGCCAGTGCAGATCGAACGCGCCGGTCAGGCCCGACCTGCACGAGCCTTCGCCGCAGCCGTGTTGATGCACGACCACGCCGCGCAATGTCTTAACGCCGGGCGGAATCCAAATCGTGTAGCTGACGGGAAAGACGAGCGCGCCCGGTTGCGCGGAAGCCTCGTAGCGCACGCGATAGTAAGGTGGCTGCACGGCAGGGGCGTTGGTGTAAGGCGGTTCCTGGGCGGACAACAATCCGGCCAAGGCGATGAACAACAAGCAGGCGTAGCGCATGGTGGGATGGAAGCAGAAAGGAGGTGGGAAGGAAAGCAGCGGGTATGGGTCAGCGTCCGTAGGGGGCTCGGGCCGTGAATCGTGAATTGGAGTGTGCTATTCCTGAACCAAACGGGCCACAATGCACGAGCAGCAACGTGACAGTTTCATCCACGACGTATTCCGTGGTGAAGAAGCGGCGCCGTTTGCGGGCCAGTTCCTCCTGGAGCCGGATGGCGGCGGCGTGGTGTTCATCACCCGCATCCCACAAGGCTAAAAAGCCGGCGCTGTCCATGAACACGTCAGCGGCGGCCATAGAGGATGCGGTCGATGTCTTCGTGTTTGGTTTTGCCCTTGCGGCTGGATTTGGCGCGGCGGGCGATGCCCAGGAAGGGATCGCTGGCCGGGTCGATGGGCGGCCGGGCGGTCAACGGTTCCAGGCGGGCGGCGGGTTTGCCCCGGTGGGAGAGCACGAAGCGCTCGCCCCTGGCGACGCGGCGCAACACGCCCTCGGCGTCCTGGCGGAATTCGAGCATGGTCACGGTCTTCATCGTGTTCAAGTTTAAGTTGAAGTTGACTTGCCGACAACCCCGGATTTCTGATTGCGGCGAATTCAGCGCGGGGCATGGACTACGCGCGAATTGTTCGAGTGGCGCGTCGTCGCTGGCCATAACTCAGCGGTTGCCGCCGCTGGACTCGTCATGAATGCTCAGGAGAGGAAGAAACGGCTTGCTCAAAATGCGCCGCACACGGCGTGGGAGTGCGGCTCTGTCCCAACCGCGGGAGAGAGCGCGGTGCATCCCTAAGTTGGCAGTAGGAATCAGTTCCAAATGTGGTGATAGTCGTGGTTTTTCACCAGAACGGTTAAGCGGAGGCTGCGAAGCTGGGCATCGCTTTGCGCACGGACGTTTTCGCGAGTCCGGATCTCTGGGAAAACTATGCCATCAATTCGTTGAAGACCGTCGAGCGGCTGGCCGGAGAATTACGGATTGCCGATCGCATTCATTTGTGGCCCGACAAATCCTTGGTGAGGCGCGCATTGCTGAAACGTATTTCGAACCCAGAACAACATTTGGCCTGGTTGTGCACTCGCTGGATCCGGATTAGCGAATGGCCAGGAAAAGCCGGCTGCTCTCTCTCGATCTACGGTTGAAAACCGACCCTGGCCCGCGATGTGGCTTTTATTCCGGGCGGGTTCGGAGGATGCACACATGGCGTGGATCAGATCTCGGAACCATCGTTGCCGCCCGAACGGTCCCGAACACTCCAGTGGCCTTCGGGCACAAAACAAACCTACGAACGCACGACCTGCGCGAGCTAAAAAGTTTGAAATAATTCTTGCAATTTCTGAAAGGCCTCCTAATCTCGGTGATGTTTCTCACCCTGCATCGGCGTACTTCGCCAAGGTTGGGAGAAAATTGTGTTTGAATCGCACGTTAATCGAAAGCTTGGGTTACGAGTGCCACGAGCAACATAAAGTGCTTAGCCGTAACTATTCAGTAGAGTCTTTCTCCGAAATGGGAGGAACCCCCGCAGCCTATATCTCACCCCTATCATTTTACGGCAGAATCGTGTTCACCTTTTAGTGGGCAAAGCTCGAC
>JBBSDS010000466.1:0-3345 GCA_038240495.1 Chthoniobacterales bacterium
TCGTCGCCGTCAGCAGGCGCGAGCAAAAGAGTGCCGCAGGATCCGCAATAGCGAAAACCATCCGGGTTGAGAAAATGGCAGCGGGAACATTCCATGGGGCCGCGGGGACAATTTAAGAAGATCGCGCGGGCGAGGCGAGCGCGATTCTGCAGCGTCTGCGAGCGCCGGATATGACAGAATCTTCCGTTGGCGCGGGCATGCCGCTGCGCTATTCTCCGCGTCCTTGCCGCCGCCATGAAAGCTTCCGACATCATCTACTTCGACAACAACGCGACCACGAAAGTGGACCCTGCCGTGGTCGAGGAGATGCTGCCATATCTCACCGAATTTTACGGCAATCCCTCAAGCGGCTACCGTTTCGGTCAGCAAGTCGGCAAGGCGCTGGATCAAGCGCGGGAGCGGGTCGCCGCGCTGCTCGGTTGCACGCCGGGCGAGATTCTTTTCACGAGTTGCGGCACGGAATCGACGAATGCGGCGATCAATTCCGCGCTGCTCATGGACCGCGACCGGCAGCATATCGTGACCACGCGAGTCGAGCACAGTGCCACGCTCAAGCACTGCGAGACGCTGGCCAAGCGCGGGTACGAAGTGACGTGGCTGCACGTCGATGAACACGGCCAGATCGATCTCGGCGAACTGGAAAAATCGATCCGTCCCGACACCGCGATCGTCACCGTGATGTGGGCGAACAACGAAACCGGCGTCCTCTTTCCCATCCACGACATCGCCGAGATCGTCCGCAAAAAGCACGCGCTCTTTCACACCGACGCCGTGCAGGCGGTCGGCAAAATCCCGATCAATCTCGACCACGCGAAGATCAATTTCCTCTCGCTCTCCGGCCACAAGCTGCACTGCCCGAAAGGCGTCGGCGTGCTCTACGTCAACCGCCGCACAAAGTTCGCGCCGTATCTCATCGGCGGCGGCCAGGAGAACGGCAAACGCGCCGGCACGCAAAACGTCACGGGCATCGTCGGGCTCGGCAAAGCGTGCGAGGTCGCCGGCCAATTCATGGAGCACGAGACGACCGTCGTCCGCGGTTTCCGCGACGCGTTTGAAAACGGCGTGCTCGAGCGCGTGGAAGGCACGCTGGTCAATGGCGACGCCGACCACCGGCTGCCCAACACATCCAATCTTTCCTTCGATGGCATCGATTCCGAAGGCGCGCTCATGCTCCTCGACCAGCACCACATCTGCTGTTCCAGCGGCAGCGCCTGCACCACAGGGTCCGTCCACGCCTCGCACGTCTTGAAAGCGATGGGCTTCTCCGACGAACGCGCCCGCGCCAGCCTGCGCTTCTCCTTCAGCCGCTTCAACACGAGCGCCGAGGTGGAACATGCGCTGGAGATTCTGCCGAAGGTCATCGGCAAACTGCGCCGCATCGCCGTCGCGGCGTAAGACGCGGGGAAAAGCTCAAAGTTCAAAGGCTCCGCCGTGAACTCCTCTTTTGAGCTTTGAGCTTCGCGCATGGGCGCGAGGGAGAGTTGTTTCGTCGAATGGCTTGCCTTACGGAGCCGGTTTCCATTACAGACGACGCCCGACGGGCGCGAATGCGTGTCCTGCCTTGCTCAATCCAGCCAGCAGCACGCCTTCCTTCATGAAAAAAGCTACTTCCTCCCGCTTTCTGAACTCCATCCGTCTTTCCTTGCTCGCCGCGGGCGTCTTTGCGCTAGCGCCTGCGAGCCATGCGGTGGATAAGATTTGGACTGGCGGGTTCTATTTCGGTTTCGGTTTTCCGCCAATTTGGGATGGTGCTTCGCCAACCAACTGGAACCCTGTTGGCGTTCCCAATCTGACCGACAATGCGATTTTTCCTGCCGTGATTCCGCCGGCTGCAGGTGGGGCGGCTGGGGCTGGCGCCAACGGGCTACGGACCGATGGGAGCGAAATCTTGATTGATTCTTTCGGTGGCAACCCTGTCGCGAACAACCTCACGTTTCTCAATAGTTACAAATTGTCTTCGAAAATAACCGCCGTGGGATTTGGTGCTGCTACGCCTACTGCCGTAACTCCTTTGCGTCTGAACACTGGCAATGTGACGGTGGCCGAAAGCAAGATCGCGATCCTAGACATCACGGTCAACGTGTTGAGCGGACAGCTCACGAAGCTGGGTGGGGGTACGCTGATCCTCGGCAGCGGCCCGAATGTCGTTGGAGCTCTACCCGCGATCAATGCCAACGTGCTGGTGCAGGAAGGCACTTTCGGCGGCTCAGGCTTCGTGTCGGGGAACCTCATCAACCAGGCGACCGTTGCACCGGGGAATTCGCCGGGGACGCTGCATGTAGGGGGGAACCTACAAGCAGACCAAGACCGGGCATCTGCAGGTCGAGATCGCGTCGGCGGACAATTTTGACCGGCTGGCGGTTGGCAACAAGGCGAAGCTCGACGGCACGCTGGATGTCTCGCTGCTCGGTGGCTATCACCCGAAGAAGGGCAGGAAGTTCACCTTTCTGACCGCGAACGGCGGGGTGTCGGGGGAATTCGACGAGGTCAACGCGCCGGTGTGGGATTGGCTGACGCTGCGGCCTTTTATGACCGCAACCGGGTGTATCTGAAAACGGTGATCAACTCCTTTGAAGCGCTGCCGGGGCTGACGGAGAACCAGCGTGCGGTGTCGCATGTGCTCGATGAGGTGCTCTACGACGACCGGGCAAGCAAACTTATCAACCACCTTTACGGGCGCTACCTGGACCAACTGCCGGGCGACTTCGACAAGATCGCGCCAGAGGAACTGACTTCGATTTTCATGACCGGCGTGGCGCTGGCGCAGGTGCAGTCGCTCAACGTCCAGCGGCGCACCGATGACATCCGCAGCGGGGCGGGCGGCTTCAGCGCGGCGGGCCTCGCGATGAACGGGACCGGACCGGGCTTCAGCGGGCCGGTGCAGTTCCGCACTGGCGCGGCTGGTCCGACAGGACTCCGCGACGGCAAGGAATCCAAGGAAATGAAAGAAGTCGCGCCCGTGGACACTCGCTGGGGCGCTTTCCTCACCGGCGTCGGCGAATGGGTGGACGTGGACGGCACCGGCAACGCGCGCGGTTACGACATCACCACGGGCGGCTTCACCGTCGGCGTGGACTACAAGGTATGCCCAAACTTTGCCGTCGGCGTGCTCGCGGGCTACGCCGGCACCGGCGCGGACCTGACCAAGGGCGGCAGCATCCTCGTCAATGGCGGCAAGCTCGGCGTCTATGCCACGACGTTTGCCGGCGGCTGGTATGCCGACGTGGGCGCCACACGCCGCCCCAACCGCGACCGAAACAACCGCCGCCCCCCGCAGGGGCCCCCCCGCGGCGCCACCAAAATCGGTGTACACAAACTCCACCCCGGCCCCGGGTTAGACAGGAA
>JBBSDS010000467.1:0-3340 GCA_038240495.1 Chthoniobacterales bacterium
ACCCGCGCGCGAACTCGCCGTATTCGCCATTTCCGAGCGCGCTGAATTCGTATCGCGACGAGGCCAACATCCGTCAAATGATGTCCGATTACTACGGCATGATTACGGAGGATGACGCCTGGATCGGACGCATTTTGGAGCGGCTCGACGAACTCGGTCTCGCGAACAACACACTTGTCGTCTTTACTGCCGACCACGGCGAAATGCTGGGCGACCACGGTATGTATAGCAAATTCGTTTTCTACGAAGGCTCTGTTCACATTCCGCTCATCATGCGACTGCCGAAGGTGATTCCAGCGGGCACCGTGGTGAACGCTCCCGTCGCGCAGATCGATCTCTTCGCCACTATTCTGGACTACTGCGGCCTCCGCGGCCCCGCCTCGGATGGCAACAGTCTGCGCCCCCTTGTCGAAGGCAAGGGCGACGACTCCACACGCTTTGCCGTTTCCGAGTGGCATGGCGGACGCCAGCCGGCATTTATGGTGACCGACGGCCGCTGGAAGCTCATGTTCGGAGATTCGCGCGAAGCACGCTCACTCGACGCACTCTATGATTTGCAATCCGATCCGCACGAGCTGCACAATCTCATCGGCCACGATCCCGATCGCGAGCAGCATCGCGTCGAGGTGGAGCACATGAAGTCGCTGCTCGTCAAGTGGTTGGAACGCGTGAAATCGAACAAGCTCGACGGGGTTAAGGTGCGCCCGGTGATTGCAGACTGAACGACATGCATTGCGCGGCGCCTGCCGTGATCCCAAACTTCAAAGCTGGACGATGAAAACCGTCGTTCACACCGCTCAGGGGATGCGTGCATTTGTCGCTGAATTCGAGAGAGGGCGGTTGCCGAAGGAGGCATGGACGCATCAGGCGCAACTCACCGTTGGTCATTGGTATTTGCTCCATCATCCGCGAGCACGCGTGCTCGAGTTGCTGCGCAGGAAGATCCGACGGCACAAAGAAGCCGTGGGCACGGCCAACACAGACACCGCCGGTTATCACGAGACCATCACGCGGCTTTTCGTCGCCGGCCTCGCGGATTTCTTCGCGGCGCGGTGACACCGGGCGTTCGGCGGAATTGTTCCGCGCCTTGCCTCTTGTCCATGGATCAAACGCGCACAAGCCATCTCACGGGCCCTGTGCGCAGTTTCCCAAAGTTTTTTCGGCAAATGACGCGGCGGGCGGCAAGGAGATAGTAGCAGCTTCATGTCGCAAACCTCCGAGCCAGTCCCAAACGAGCGCTTCTTTCGCCTGTATGCGGAGCATGAAGTGGCGTTGCACACGTTTGTCCGCTCGCTGCTGCCGACGCGCGAGGATGCGGCGGAGGTGATGCAGGAGGTCATGGTGGCGCTGTGGCGCGGGGCGGATGCGGCGGCGGAGTTCCGGCCCTGGGCTTTCGGCGTGGCCCGAAATCAGGCGCTGATTCATCTGCGTAAGCGCAAGCGCGACCGGCATGTGTTTGATGATGAACTGGTGAACCGACTCGCGGACCTCGCGGTGGCGCAGGAGCCGCGGCACCTCGCCGAGCGCGAGGCTTTGGAGAGCTGCCTGCAAAAACTGCCGGCGTCTCAGCGCGAACTGGTGCTCACGGCCTACACCAAGGGCACTCGCATGGATGATCTCGCCGGGCGGCGAGGGCAGACGCCGATGTCTCTCTACAAACTGCTCCACCGCATCCGTCAGTCGCTACTGGACTGCGTGGAGCGCACGCTCGCCAGGGAGGAAACCGCATGAGCACCGACTGGCACGATATCATCCAGCGCCACATGGCTGGCATCACCACGGAGGAGGAAGCCGGGCTGCTCCAGGACTCGTTGAAACGAGACGATGCGTTCGCCAGCCTTTATCTCCGCTATATGAACCTCGACGTGGCGTTGGAAGCGCAGGCTACGACCACCGAGGCCACACGGACCTTGCTCACCGCACCCGCCATCCGGCGCAGGGGATTCCAATGGCGTCCGCTCACGACGGCAGCGGTGGCGAGCGTGTTGCTCGCCGGTTTTCTCGCGGTCTTGTTCCTGCCCCAAGTTAGCGCTGCGGCGTTGGTGCGCCAAGCGCTCAAAGTCCACGCGGCGGCGCTCGACCGCTGTTATCGGGTAAGCGCAAGTGAGGAATTCGCACCGCGCAGGCAGGCTGGACTGCCGTCGGCCACGCGTGAAATCCTGCTCTGGACACGCGGGGATCGTTTCTGGGTCGAGAGCAGAGTCGGCGAAAAATCCGCAGCGTGGGGGCGTGATGAGCAAGGGCGTGTTTGGTTTACTTCTTCTCCGAATGTCGGGGCTTGGTTTGAGGCCGACGAAGTCCCCGAGCGTCTCGCGCAGGTTTGCGAACTGCGCAGCCTCCAGCCGGAAGCACTGCTGCACACGCTGCTGGTGGATTTCGATCTGCGCCGGGAGCCGGACACCGGGGGGAGTCATGTCATCCACGCGGAACTTAAGCCAGGGCACACGCACACGCGCTACCATGCAGCGCTGTTGGAAGTGGACTCGACGAGCAGTGTGCTGAGCCGCGTTGTGGTGCATCGCGTGGTCCCTGGCCGCTCACCAGTGCCGGTCGTGTTCACGCTCGTCGAATCAAGTCTGCACGACGAGTCCAGCTACACGCTGGCCGGGCATCTTTCCCAACAGAACGAAATTTACGACCGCCACTCCGCGCCGGGCAAACGCGGGCAGGCGCTGGCAGACTTTCTTCAACTGGTCCTGGGCAGCGCCAGGAATGGAACTTCGCCTGACACCAACCGCTGAACGCAAACTGCAACACCTCCGATCATGCACCACACACACATCATCGCCCTTGTTTCACTATTCGCCGGCGCCAAGCTCATCGCTGCGCCGCCGGAGCAGGCCAGGATGGAATCAGCCGCCGACTACAGTCGCTCGCAACACGGCCAGGCCATCGTCGTCATGTTCGACGGCAAGGTAGTCTTCGAGCGCTACGACAACGGCGGCGCGGCGGACAAAGTGCAGATGCTCGCCAGCGGGAGCAAAAGCTTCGTCGGCGTCGCAGCCGTCGCGGCGGTGCAGGACGAGGTGCTGAAACTCGACGACCCCGCGAGCGCGAGCATCACCGAATGGAAGGGCGACGCGAAGAAAGCCGCGATCACTTATCGGCAGCTCCTGACGCTGACCAGCGGCCTCACTCCCGGCGAGCGCGGCAACGCCGTGAAGGCGCCCGCGTGGAAGGAGATCGCGGGCAAGCCCATGACGGGCACGCCCAGCGGGCAGTTCGAATACGGCGCCTATCATGTCAACACCTTCGCCTACGCCCTGGAGCGGAAGCTGGGCAGCGAGACGTTTGAGGCTTATTTGAAACGCCGTGTCCTCGACCCGATTGGAGTGAAAGT
>JBBSDS010000468.1:0-3308 GCA_038240495.1 Chthoniobacterales bacterium
CGCATGAGTCCTGCTAAAGTTATGTCGGAATGAAGGACATAAGAACCTAGTAGGCCCGCGAGTCAGAAAAATTCGTTGGGAGAAAAAACTGAAACAGAAGGAACTTGCGGCACGATTGGAGTTGGGCAGGCTGGCAGCTCGACCGTGCTGGAGTTTCAAAAATTGAATCTCGATTCATCAAAATCAGTGACTATCAACTGCTTTGCCTGATGCACGTCCTTAGCGTTGACGCAAGAGACCTCCTCCCAGCTATCGACCCCAAAAAGCCGGTTCGTATGCAAATCAGGAAGCTGTTGGAATCAACGCGCTAAGGGTCAAAACGAAGTCATGCGTTGGCGCGGTGACGATTGAGTCCACAACTATCACCTGTGTGCGCGAAGAAACGGTGCGGTGCGAACGAGAATGCCTACGTATCAATGACACTTCTGATTGGGTTCATACCGGGAATCAACTCCGTAAATTCCAATAAAACAGCCAGTATGGCATCGTGTTCGAGCACTCTGTCCCGATAGACACGGACGGCCAGCCACGGCGGCAAAGCCTCGGCGAACTTGATTGCTGCGAGGGCGTTCGCGGGCACGAGCAAAAGTTGTTGGAGATTTTTTTCCGCGAGAAGAGACTGCCAAAAGTCGTGGAGCTGCTGGACCGCCATCACCCGCGAGAAAGTTATTTTGAAGTCATCAGCGACGGCTTCCGCATGGATCAGTTGGGAAGCGGCGTCAGCGATCAGACGGTTTGTGCTGAAACCGGCATACGTCCACCATTCGAGGTCTTCGTCGTCAGGATTCCGCGTTACGGTCGGTGTCGAGGTTTCGCGCGCGATGGCGTCCGCGCGCAAAACCGCCAGTGCGTCACAGGCTCGCCGCGACCAGCGGGGTGAGACATCACTGCCTGCCAGCAGCGCACTGACGCTGCGTGCCTGCTCAAAGCTCATGCCCGAGCGCGCACCCAGCCAGCGACTTTTCCCCCGCGAGGTGGTCGCGCGCACATATGCGATTCGACGAGCCCAGTCCACATGCGTGACTTCCCAATTCCTACCGGCGAGAGCGAGCACGGCTGGGCGATCGGGCTGCGCGGTCAGCGAGCACTGTTCGACCATGCCAATTTCGTCGCGTCCATGGAGGACGGAGAAAACCGGCGGGCTGGTGAAAATGGAAACGAGTTCAAGAAAATGTTTGCGACCGTATTTTGCTTCGCCTTCAGCGGCGAAAGACAAAATGCCTCCATCGTTGAACAAGATGCTTTGAGCTTGGAGATGCGCCACGATGGCCGCGGTTTCTTCGGGCGGCATCCGACGGAAAGGAGGCAGTCGGCCGATCCACGCAGGCCAGTCGTTTACACCGATGCCTCGCTCTTGCAACGCGAGGGCCATGAGTTGCTGGCTGAAAAGATGGAGCGGTTCGCGCGGCGGGAGAATCGGTTCGACGAACCCACGCTCCCAAAGCGCGAGGACGGCAGCGCATCGCAGCAGCGCAAGTTCATCGGTCACGAGGAACAAACAATTTCTGGTCGTCCCAGCGCGGCGGCCGGTGCGGCCCAGTCTTTGGAGGAAGGACGCGACGCTCGGAGGAGCGTCGATTTGGATCACGCGATCGAGGTCGCCGACATCGATTCCAAGTTCGAGCGTGCTGGTGGCGAGGATGACGCACGCATCACCGTGAGCGAACGCTTGTTCGGCCTCCCGGCGCTGCGTCGCGCTCAACGAACTGTGCGAGACAAATGCCTCAACACCGCGCTCATCGAGCAATGTCGCGAGCCGCTCGACCCGACTCCGGCTGTCGCAAAAGACGAGTCGCTTTTCGTCGCCGTAAAGCCGCGCAATGACAGTTGCGGCGTTGTCGAGCGTGCCCACAAAGTCGAGTTGAACGTCCGTGGCAACAGTGCCCGCACTCTCCCCGCGCACGACGGTGCGCTCCCCAGAGCAATGGCCGGCGAGCCAGCCGAGCAATGCCTCGGGGTTACCCACGGTCGCAGAGAGTCCGATGCGCTGGAGTTCGTGCCCCGCGAGTCGCGTGATGCGTTCGAGCACGGCAAGCAGATGCCAGCCTCGGTCATCGCGCGCGAAAGCATGCACTTCGTCAACGATCACCACTCGCGCCGACGTGAGCAGTTCGCGCGAAGCTGGGTTCGAGGAAATAAGCAGCACTTCGAGCGACTCGGGCGTGGTGAGCAGGCAGGTCGGAGGCGACCGGCGGATGCGATCTTTTTCGGACTGCGGGATGTCTCCGTGCCAGACCGCGCAGCGTTCACCGACCATGCCGAAATACTTCTCAAGCCGCTCGGCGAGGTTGTTCAGCAGTGCCTTTAGCGGGCAGACATAGATCACGCTCACACCACGCCAGCGTTCGGTGAGCACCTGAGAGAGCACGGGAAGAACCGCCGATTCCGTTTTACCCCCGGCGGTAGGAGCGATGACTAGCGCGTGGTGACCTTCGAGGATCGGCGGGATGCTGGTTTCTTGCAGCGGGCGTAGTCCCGACCAGCCCAGCGTGTTCACGACGTGGTGCTGGAGGGACGGGTGCAGCCGGTCAAAAGCGTTCACAACCGAAGCGGAATGTCGTCCACCGACGTTGCGGGCACGGCGTTGCGCTCTTCCTCGGTGAGTTCGGTTTGGTCGAGCGTCAGCGCGTAGTGCTGAGCGGGGTCGAAGTCGGAAAACTGGTCAATGCGGTCGAGAACGTCCGCGACGAGCTTCTTGAGAAAGAGCCGCGGAGCGATGCCGACTTTTCCGCCGAGTTTCCCCGCCACACCTTCCGCAAGACGGTCGAGTAGAGCATCCATGGCGAGTTGTTGCACGCGGACCGATTGCACCGCGCCATCGACGAAGATGTCGCGAACCCTGCGCCCCACTTCTCGGAGTGAGTCCCGCGAGAAGCCAGGTAGGCGAATCTGCACCGCACGGGGGTTGTCGAAACGCGCCTCGGTCTGGAAATCTGTATGCAGCCGCTGCGCGAGTGGAGCCAGGCGTTGCACACCTTGCGGGCCGTCGAAAAATGCGGGCGTGCCAGTGATAACGAGGAAAAGGCCGGGAAAACGTCCTGCGTCAATTTCATCAATGAATTGCCGCAGCGCGTTCAGTCCACGTTCACGCGTGTCGGTACGGACGCGCTGAAGCGTCTCGACTTCATCGAGCACGAGCACGAGTCCAGCGTGGCCGGAGTCGCGGAGGAGCAGTAGCAGTCCTTGGAGAAAAGCCAGTGCGCCGAAGTGATCGACATCGCCCTTGAGCAGCGCGCCGCGCTTTGCGGCGGCCGAAACGTTCGGCTCGCCCGCCAGCCACGCGAGAAGACCGTCGGCGACCGGTTGGT
>JBBSDS010000469.1:0-3321 GCA_038240495.1 Chthoniobacterales bacterium
CCAAAGCACCGTGGCCAACGGCGACGGCAACGGCCCGATCGCGGCATTCGTCCACGCGCTCATCGGCGCGGGCGCGGCGGCGTTCGAGGTCGCAAATTACCGCGAGCAGTCGCTCAGCTCCGGCAACGAGGCGAGCGCGATTGCCTACATCCAAATCAAGCTCGCCGACGGCCGCAAAAAATGGGGCGCAGGCGTGGATACGAATGTGGAACTCGCCGCGATCAAAGCCGTGCTCAGCGCGGTGAATCGCGCGGGGTAGAGCGAACGCACGGTGGCGGGACGGCGAAGGGCCGACAACTCGTCGGGCCAAAGCATTCGGACCCGAAGGCGCCATGCATGAGCACGGACGTTTTTTGTGCACGCCGCTTTCGCTGGCGCTCGCAAAGATCGGGGGCTAGAGCGCCTTGCCGACGGGCGGGCCGGCGCCACATTTACGCCGCGATGAAACTTGCGCAGAAGGCGCCATCCACGGCGTCGATCCACGGGCGGATGTGGCGCGTGACTTCGAGGCGCAGGCCGGGGATCGTGCGCGCGGCTTCTTCGGCGACGCGTTCATTTTCCTCCGGCTCGAGCGAGCAGGTGGAATAGACGAGCGTACCGCCGCTTTTCAAAAGTCCGGCGCAGCGGCGGAGGAGCGCGAGCTGCTGCGCGGGCATGCGGAGAAAATCCTCCTCGCTCAGTCGCCAGCGCACGTCCACGCGGCGGCGGATGACGCCGGTGTTGCTGCACGGCGCGTCCACGAGGATGCGATCGAAAGTGTGCGGTGCAAGTGCGTCGGATTCCTTCATCGTGTCGAGGACGAGCGCGCGGACGTTGCGCGTGCCGAGGCGTTCGCAATTTTCGCGCAGGCGCGCGATGCGGCTTTCCCAAAGATCGGCGGCGATGATCGTGCCCTCGTTGCGCATGAGCGCGGCGAGCGCGGTCGTCTTGCCGCCGGGCGCGGCGCAGGCGTCGAGGATCGTCTCGCCGGGCTGCGGATCGAGCAGGTCGCAGGCGGCGAGCGTGCTCGGGTCCTGCACGTAGCAGAGGCCGCGCTCGAGCCATTCGGCGGGGATGCGCGGAGCGGTGAGCGCGAGCGGATGAAATGGATGCGGCGCGGCTCTAGGCAGCGCGGCGAGGAGTTCGTCGCGCGTGGTGCGGAGGGTGTTCGCGCGGAGGACGACGGGCGCGGGCGTGTTGTTCCATTCGGCCAGCGCACGCGCGGCGTCGGCTCCGAAGTTCGCCGTCCATTTTTCCAGGAGAAAATCGGGATGGCTCGTCCGCACGGCGAGCGGGGCGGCGGCGAGCGCGGCGAGGAGTGCGTCGCGCTCGCGATCGGCGCGGCGGAGGATGGCGTTCACGAGTCCGCCGGCGCGGCGCGAGAGGGAGACGGTCTCCTTCACGATCGCAAAGGCGGGCATGCGCGTGTGGAAAAGCTGGTAGAGCCCGAGGCGCAGGACCGCGCGCGTGTCGTCGTCCACCTCGCCATCGCGCAGGCGGGCGATGAGGAAATCGAGTTCGCTCAGCCGCCGCAGGACGCCGTAAAAAAGTTCGGTGACGAGCGCTCGGTCGCGGTCGGCGAGCGGCGAGGCGGCGAGGCGCTCGTGGAGGAGATCATCGGCGTGCGGGCGCTTGCGCTCCCAGTCGGTGAGCAGGCGGTGCGCGGTGGAACGGGCGTTGGATCCCACGGTCTTGGCGCGGCCTAGCTCCGCGCTTTCTTCTGAAGCCCGACCACCATCGCGCGGACATGCGCGAATTTTTGCCGCGGGATCAGCACCGCGAGGCTGACCGGATAACTGCCGAGCTGGAGCACTTCGATCTCCACGTAGCGGACGCCCCAGCGGTTCATCTCGGCGCGCGTGCTCTTGTAGAGGTCGATCGTGTACTTGCCCACGAGCGCGCTGCCGTAGTCCTCGACGGTGTATTCCTCGCCCGTCCCGACGATGCGGAAACGGGTGCCGGCCGGCAGCCAGCTCCAGTCGGCGGCGGCGCTGTGGACGGGCTTCAGGTAGCCGCCGACGGCCGTCGCGCGACCACCGGGTTCGGAATGATGGTAGGCCGTCGTGCGCACATACATGAAGTGCGATGCCGTCGTGCTGATGTTCCGCGCGGGCCGCGTGGCGTAGCCGCCATCTCCGGCGCGGGCCGCGACTCCGGAATTCGCCCTCGAGCCCGTGCCGGAGCAGGCCGTGAGCGCGGCGGCGCAGAGCAGGACGAGCAGGCGGATGAGGGACGAAGATGGCATCGAATGGCGTGTCGTTTACCCGAAGGCTGCGGGAGTGGGAACAGAAAA
The DNA here is from genome assembly GCA_038240495.1 of Chthoniobacterales bacterium. Lineage (GTDB taxonomy): Bacteria > Verrucomicrobiota > Verrucomicrobiia > Chthoniobacterales > Chthoniobacteraceae > Chthoniobacter. The sequence goes on from JBBSDS010000469.1 coordinate 2,273, forward strand.
GGCTGCCGCCTGCGTGCTGCGGAAGTCGCGAAAAATGCGGTGAAATTTCATGCCGATGATCGCGGTGCGCCGCCTCGCGCACGCACCCCGATCACGCGGACCATTCGCGAGGAAAGGTGCGCGTCGCACGCGAGCCGGTCAGCGCAGAAAGCGCCCGAGATTATCCTGCTCCCACTCGATCGAGCGGCGGTAGTGGCGGAACCGGCGCTCCTTTTCCACGAAGCCCTCGTGATGCACGATCCGCCGTCCCGCGCTGTCGTACCGATCGGGGACGAACGCGTGGAGCATCTCATGAAAGACCACGTACTCGACATACCACTGCGGCACGAACTGGCGATCGAGCAGCGGGTGAATGCGGATGATGCGGTCGGCTTCCTGGATGCTGCCGAAGACGATGTAGTTCTTCGGCCGTTCGCGACGGCGCTGGCCCCACGCGATGTGGTAATTGCGGAGACGGTTCCGAAAATAGCGCGCGTTCATTTTATCGAAGATCGCGCGGAGGTCGAAATACCGGCCTTCCGTGGCGAATTCAAACTGACGCTGAACCGGCGTGCGAACGGTCGCGAGATGGCGCTTGCGGGCGAGAGTGCGCGCCTTCGCGGCGGCCTTCGATGTCCGGGGGGAAGGGGACTTGCGGTGTTTGGTGCGCTTGGTCATGGGCCGTGGATTGGCCGAAACGGTAGGCGCGCACCCCCGGATCACAAGTGCTACGTCTCGTCGGCCGGAGATTTCCCGACTTCGCCTAAAAGCTGCTCTGCGCGCGCCATTCTGGCGCGGAGTTTGCGGAGGCTGTGGATTGCCGCCACCTGCTCCTTCCATTCGCGCGATTGAACGGCCGGGCTTCCCATGTAAATGCCATTGGCCTGGAGAGATTTGCTCACGCCAGACTGCGCGCCCACGATGGCGTGGTCGCCGATTTGAACGTGGCCGACAGTGCCAACCTGACCCGCTAAAGTCACGAAATTGCCGATCTTCGTGCTGCCCGCCACGCCGGTGCCGCCGCAGAGGATGCAGTGCTTTCCGATGACAACGTTGTGACCGATCTGAAC
>JBBSDS010000470.1:0-3286 GCA_038240495.1 Chthoniobacterales bacterium
CGCGTCTTCAGCCATCGCGGCGCGAAGCTCACGCCGCGTGCCGACCAGGAGCGGGTCCTTCTTTGGGAGCCGAACGCTAAGCACAACAAGACGTTCTATCGTCTCAACCGCGAGCACCCGCTGCTCAAGGGCGCGATGGAGGGCTCGGGGAATCGCGAGGCGCTGAAAGCACTGCTCCGACTAATCGAGGAAACGGTCCCGTTCCCGCACATCGCCATCGAGAATTCCGAGCGTCCGGAGTCCATCGCGACGCCCTTCGAGCACGCGCAGGAGAGCCAGATTCGGGAAGTGATGGAACAGGCGTTCCACTCACTTACCGCCACGGGCTACGGGCCGAAAGAGGCCGTCAATCGCCTGCGCACGGTGTGGCCGTTCGAGCTCTTCCCCGCCCTGCTGCAAACCCTCGCTGAATCGAAATACCATGTCTGAAACCGCTGCCGCCTACGTCAATGCCCGGAACCTCGCGGTCGATATTTTGCGGGGAGAAAAGAACCGCACGCCGGAGATGATCGGCGAAGTCGCGACCAAGGCTGTGCAGGCCGCGACGATATTCGCAGCGAGCGTCTCGATCGACGTGGAGATTCTCACGGCGGAATTGCTGCATCTTTTTTCTGTTCGTGCAGGCGATGTGACGATCCTCGACGACGACGATCCGAAAGGCCATGTACCATGGCTTCCGAGCAGACGGGCGGAGATCAAATGGAGATTTTGGAATCGTTATGTCACGTACCTCGAACGCGATTTCGGGATGCCGCCGGATGTGGTCAACAACCTCCACGATCTGACCGACAAGATTCTCGAGCGACTTGAAGAACCGCAGCGCGACGGCCCGTGGGATCGGCGCGGGATGGTTGTCGGCTCTGTCCAGTCCGGCAAGACCGCGAACTACATCGGGCTTATCAACAAGGCGATCGATGCAGGCTACAAACTGGTGATCATTCTCGCCGGCATCCACAGCAACCTGCGTTCGCAAACCCAGCTTCGACTGGATGAAGGCGTGCTCGGCTTCGATACCCAGAAAAACCGCACGCTCAGCGGAGACAGCCGATGGATGGGAGTGGGGAAACTTCCCGGAGATCGGCTCGTTGTTCACTCACTTACGAGCAGCGCGGAGAAAGGCGATTTCAGCAAGCCGGTCGCGGAATCGATGAGCGTCATGCTCGGCGGCGATCCGGTGGTGCTGGTCGTGAAGAAGAACTCGAGGCTGCTTGGAAACCTCATCAAGTGGGTGCTGGCGGTCGCGGGCCATGAAGACTCCGGGCTCAAGACGATCCCGAGCATTCCGCTCCTGCTGATCGACGACGAAGCGGACAACGCCTCCATCAACGTGAAGGAGCGGCGCGACGCGGATCCGGACAGCGATAGTGTTTCCGCCATCAACGGCAAGATTCGCGAAATCCTCAGTGCTTTCGAGAAGTCGGCGTATGTCGGCTACACGGCCACGCCGTTTGCGAACATCTTCATCAACCCCGCCGCGCAGACGGAGAAACACGGCGAGGACATTTTTCCGCGCAGCTTCATCATCAACGTCAAAGCGCCGACGAACTACGTCGGGCCGGCCAAGGTCTTCGGTCTGGATGGCGACGTGGATGCTGGCATCGAGGCGCACGAGGCGCTTCCCATCGTCCGTGACCTGCACGGCAAATCTTACGCAGCGGATTACATGGCCGTGGAGGCATTTCCCCAGCCGCACAAGATCACGCATGTGCCGGTCGCGCTGCCTCATTCGCTCAAGGAAGCACTGCGCTGCTTCATCCTGACGTGCGCCGCGCGCAGGGCGCGGGGACAGGAACGAAAACACAACTCGATGCTCGTCCACGTGACGCGCTTCCAAGCGGTGCAGGAGCACGCCGCGCGATTGCTGCGCGATGAGCTGGTCGGTTTGCAAAAACGGATCGAGATGCACGATGGCGCGCGTCGGCCCACGGTGCGCGAGGAACTGCGCGAGCTTTGGGAACGTGAGTTTGTCCCCGTCTCGCAGGCGATGGCGGGCGAAGCGGGAGCGCCGCTGACTTGGGAGGACGTGGATGCGGAGCTGCATGCGGCGGCGGCGAAGATCACCGTGCTGACGGTCAACAGCACCGCGGGGACACCGCTGGATTACAAAGAACACGAGGCTGAGGGGCGCAGCGTCATCGCGGTGGGCGGCGACAAGCTCTCGCGCGGGCTCACGCTGGAGGGGCTTTCGGTGAGCTACTTCCTGCGGACCTCGAAAATGTATGACACGCTGATGCAGATGGGGCGCTGGTTTGGCTACCGGCCAGGCTACCTCGATCTGTGCCGGCTTTTCACCACGAGCACGCTCATCGGCTGGTATCGGCACATCGCGCTGGCGGAGGCGGAACTGCGCCGGGAGTTCGACTACATGGTCGGCGCGAAGCTCACGCCGCTCGATTACGGGCTGCGCGTGCGGACGCATCCGGAGGGGATGATCGTGACGGCGCTCAACAAGATGTGCCACAGCCAGAAGCTGGAGCTTTCCTGGGCGGGCGTGCTGGTGCAGACGACGCAATTGCCAAAGGACGGACGGATCGCGGCGAACCTTGCGGCGACCACGGCGCTGCTCGCGGGCTTGGGCACGCCGGACGCCGGTGCCGAGCGCGAGACGCGCGTGTGGCGCGAGGTGCCGGCGGCGGCGGTTGCGAAGTTCATCGAGTCGCTGAAATTCCCGCCGGAATCCGCGCGGGCGAGCGGGCCGCAACTGGCGGCCTTTATCCGCCAGCAGGCGGGCAAGCAGCCGGCGGAGCTGACGCGGTGGACCGTGGCGCTCGTGTCGAACACGCAGGCGGCGCAGCGGCGCACCGTTGCCGGGCAGGAGGGCATCGGGCTCATCGAGCGGACACCGGAGAGCCAAACCGGGGCGGCGTGGACGCTGATTAAGTCGAACATCCTGAACCCGGCGGACGAGGCGCGCGACTTCATCGAAGATCGGAAATTTGACTTGGAATGGTTCGTGGCGGTGGCGGACAAACCGGATCTCTCCCGCGATCTCGGCTGGCTGCGAGAACAAGTCGGGCGCGATGCCGACGATGTCGCGCTGGAGCTGACCTTGCGCTGGCAGCAGACTGAGCCGCCGAGAATCAAGAAGCCGCTACGCGGTGAAACGAAGCGGGCGAATGGCCGGGTGCTGCGCGCGCTGCGCCGGCGGACGCACGGGCTGCTGCTCATCTACCCCGTGCTGCCTCCAGACAAAGTTCCGGCGAAGGAGAAAGAAGGGCGCGCTGCGGAGCCGACGGGACTCGACCCGACTGGCGATCCGATCATCGGCGTGGCGCTTTCCTTTCCC
>JBBSDS010000471.1:0-3268 GCA_038240495.1 Chthoniobacterales bacterium
CGGGGCAGCGCCTACGCGTTTTACCTGCCGAAGCTGCGCGTCGAGTCGAAGCCGCTGTCGATCAAGTTGGAAAACTGCCGCGCCGTCGGCTGCCGGAGTTCGGTGGCTCTGACCATCGGGAACGAAACCGATACCGCCGCAGTAAAAGGCGCAGTGGAGTTCACCCACTGCCGCTTCGAAGCCAGCGAGAACGAGGGAGTCTTCATCCGCGACAAGCCGGTGACCGGCGCCCAGGTGAGCTTCGTGAATTGCGAGATCATCAACTCTGCGGCCACCCGGCCGACGATGACGGCGATCACCTTCGCGAGCCGCGCCAACTGCGTGGATACGATCGGCGGCGTCCGGTTCAGCGATTGCACGATTACGGATCGACAAGATCGGCTGCCGATGTCGTATCAAGAGGGCTCGGCGGGAGTCGGCTTGAGCGACATCACCGGCACGCTCATGGTGAAGCGCGGTGGCCAGTGGACGACGCACGAACTCACGCCGGGGCTGATCGCCGAATGGATGCCGCATCGGACCTTCAAGAAGATCGCGCCATATTCCGCGAAGGACTCCGGCTATGAGCCCGCGCTGCCGGATAGCAAGCCCGAAGCGGCCCAGCACTCCATCGCTCGCCAGCGCGGCCTTTCGGAATGGCTGCTGTGGGCCGACGCAGACGAGCAAGTGTCGTTCACCGTGTTCATCCGGCCCGTCGGCAAAGGCGAGGCCAGACCGGTGCCCGTGAGCCTTATCTTGCCTTCCGGAAAGCGGACGAAACTGCCGGTCGCCCAAAACGCCGAGAAAAAGAAGTATGAGTTCAAGGCGACTGAGCGCGGTGCTTACAAGATCGTCTGCGAACCGCAGAATTGCGCCGGCAACGTGAACTCCGCAACCAGCCGCGTCTGTCTTTACGCGCCGAATTCGCTCGTTCATTTCCTCGGCACGACCGGCCGTTATTTCTTCTGGGTGCCGCCCGGCACGAAGGAGTTCGCCATCAAGGTGTCGGGCGAGGGCTCCGCCGAGAGCGTGAAGGCGGCCCTGTTCGATCCGGCCGGCAACGCCGTCGAAGAGAAGGACAACATCGCCCAGGCGCACCAATTCGTTGCGGTGCCGAAGGATGCCGCGCACGGCGAAATCTGGAGCCTGCAGCTCGACAAACCCTCTGCCGGCGTGCTCGAAGATTGTTACGTGCAGCTCCAAGGCATCCCTCCGCTGCTGTCGTCCACGCGCGAAGGTTTGTTGAAGCCGGTGAAGTAATCGTGAATCCGAACCATGAAGTTCATCGTCAGCGCATCGAGCCAGTGACCCCGCTCATGAAAACAACGATTCTCACCGCCCTGTTGCTCGTATCCACGGCCGTGCTGCATGCTGCGGAAAACCGGAAGCCGATTGCGTCGCTCGATGAATTGCGTGCGCTTCGCAAACAGGCGGCCGACCGCCAGCGCCGCGTGATCTTCAACAACGACGGCAACGAGCCGGTTTACCTTTGCAAGAACACCACGCCGGATGAACTGCTCAGCCATCGCACAGCACCGCTGGCCGGTTCGCAGGTAGACAGCATCTTTTACTGCACCTGGAGTTCGGGCTTCGGCCTCTTCACGCACGGGACGAAGGTCGGCGGAGTGTTTGCCACGAAAGAGGGTTTGTTTTCGAAAAATCTGACGACTGAGATGCTGGCGGCTGGCACCGATCCGCTGCGCGTGATGACGGACTTCGGACGCCAGCACGACATGGAGGTCTTCTGGTCGTTTCGCGTGAACGACACCCACGATGGCAGCGCCACCGACTACGGCCCACTTATGTTTCGCGCGAACCGGCTCAAGCAGGAGCATCCCGACTGGCTCATCGGCACGCCGACCGCGAAGCCAAAGTTCGGCGCATGGTCGGCGGTGGATTTCACCCGCGCGGAGGTTCGCGACCTGGCCTTTCGCTATGTGGAGGAGGTCTGCCAGAACTACGAAGTGGACGGCGTAGAGCTGGATTTTTTCCGTCACCCGGTCTTTTTTAAACGCGCCGCCGTCTCGGGATCCGAGTGCAATGACGAGGAACGGCAGTGGATGACGGACCTGGTGCATCGCATCCGCGTGATGACCGAGGCGGAAGGCATGAAGCGCGGACGCCCCATTCTCGTGGCTGCGCGCGTGCCGGACTCCGTGGAGTTCTGCCGCGCGATTGGACTCGATCTTGACCGGTGGCTTGCGGACGGTCAGCTCGATCTGCTGGTGGCCGGCGGTTACTTTCAGCTCAATGACTGGAGTTACAGCGTCAGCCTTGGTCACAAACATGGCGTAAAAGTCTATCCATCGCTCGACGAATCCCGCGTGCGCGACGACGCGGCGCGCAAGTTGCGCTCGTCGGTGGCGGCCTATCGTGGTCGCGCCCTCGACGCCTGGCGCGCCGGAGCCGACGGTCTCTACCTGTTCAATTCCTTCAATCCAAAGAGCGCCATCTGGCATGAACTCGGCTCACCCGCGACGCTTTCGTCGCTCGATCAGGATTATTTCGCCAGCATACGCGGACTCGGGGCCGCGGCTGGCGGCACCTTTCCGCACGCCAATTTCATCCGCATCCCGCAGCTCAATCCCGCACGGCCGATCGCGCTGAAAGCCGGATTATCAGCGCAGGTCTCGTTCAACGTCGGCGCCGATCTCTCCCCGCGAGGTGCGGACGGCGTGGCGGTGACCTTGCGACTGCAATTCAAGACCGCTGTGCCGCCCGCCGAGTTGAGCGCGAAACTCAACGGTTCCGCGTTGCCCGCAGCCACCGTGAGCGACAACTGGCTGGAGTTCCAAGTCGCGCCGAAGGATCTGAAATCCGGCGCGAACGAAGTGGAGTTGACTCTCGGCGAGAAGGCCAGGGCCGCCTCGTGGACAGATCTGCATTGCACCGTGCGCTTCCCAAAACCGCCGGCGCACTGAACCAGCACATTCGCTCGAAAAGGAGTCATCCCAAAGGAAATTCGTGGTCAGGTCTTCAAATCCGCCGTCGTGAAACACAACTCCATCCTCACTCTCATCGCATTGATGCTCGCTCCGCTGGCGGCGCTCCACGCCACGGAACAGGCGCAAAGCTGGCCCAAGTGGCAGCAGAGCCGCGTCGCGCTGGACCGGCACTTCGCGGTCGAAGAGTTTCGTATCCATTTCGCACTCACTGGAACCGCTGCCCTGCCGGTGGCGGATCAGGCGGACAGCGATCACGACGGCGTGCCGGATAAGATTCAGGACATCGCGCGGCAGTTCGTCACGGCACGGCGATGTTTTGTGGAAGTGCTCGGGCTTCGGCATCC
>JBBSDS010000472.1:0-3259 GCA_038240495.1 Chthoniobacterales bacterium
CGTCGTATAGATCGCGGTGATGAACACGATGAAGCCCACTGCGCCGACGTAGAGCCAGAGCGTCTCCGCGCCATTTGGATGCACGTCCTTGATCAGCTCCCACGCGCCGACGAGCAGAATCGCGGGCACGAACATGCGCGAGCCACTGGCGAGCATGCGAGTGACGAGGAAGACCGCGGACGACGTGAGTTTCGTCGAGCGGCCGAAGCGCGTTTCGAGGAATTCATAGATCGAAACGACCCGCAGCCGATAGAAAGTCCCGATGAAAAGATACGCGACGACGATGCGCGCGAGCACCGTGCCGATGGCAAGCTGGCCGTAGGTGAAATTGCGCAGGCCGTAGCCCTCGCCGGGCGTGCCGAGGAAGGTGCCCGCGCTGACTTCCGCAGCCATGATCGACGCCAGAACTGCCCACCACGGGATGTTCCGATCGCCGACAGCGAAGCCTTCCATCGAAGTCTCGCCGCGCCCTTTGTACAGGCCGATGGAAATGACGACGACGAAGTAGACGAGGATGACGAGACCGTCGATGAGCCAGGGGTTGTGCATAGAAATGGCCCCATGAGCAGGCCTATCTTTTCACCGTCACGCGAGAAGAAAATCGACCGCCGAGCAGCCGCGCGAACCGTCAGGCGCGCGGCGTATCCGAGGCCACAGCTTGCACAGCCGCTTTGATCATGATCTTCGATTTGCGGGCGCTCGCATCGTACTTCTTGCGCCGCTCCGGCGGGAGCACGTCGGGCGTCACTTCGGCATAGCCGCCTTTTTGCTGGAAGTAGTTAAAAGCCTGCGTGGACAGGGCGACTATTTGCTTCGCGCCTTTCTCGGCGGCGAGCTGCTCGACAAAGGTCATGAGCTTCTTCCCATAGCCTTCGCCTTCGTAATTCTTGTGGACGTAGAGGCAGGCGAGTTCGGCCATCTGGTGCTCGGGAAAGAGGTGCAGCGCCACGCAGCCCACGAGATTGCGATCGAGTTCCAGCACCCAGTAATCTTCGAGGTGCGCGACGATGTCGGCCCGCGTGCGCTTCACGAGTTCTTCATTGTCCACCGACTGGCGGATGAGCGTCATCACAGCCCGCACGTCCTTTTTGAAAACACGACGAATCTGCTGGTACTCATTCGAGTAAACCATCGTGCCGATGCCTTCCTGGCTGAACACCTCGCTGAGCAGCGCCTCGTCGCGGAGGCCGTTGAGCAGATGCACGCGCGCCACGCCGAGTCGGCAGGCCCGCGCGGCGTGGTCGAGTTTCGAGAGCAGATTTGCGTCGTAGCCGCCCCGCTTCTTTTTGACAAAATCCTCCGCCTCCGCAATCGAGAGCTGGCCAACGATTTCACCGTTCACGACGACGCCTTCGCTCGAGGAGAGAAAAAGAATCTTCATCGCCTGCATCGCCTCAGCGATTTCGAGCGCAATGGCGTCGGAATTGACGCGGAACGTCCGGCCTTCGCCGTCGTAGCCGATCGGCGGAACGAGCGGGATGATGCCTTCATTGAGAAAGAGGTGGAGCGACTTCGTATCCACGCGCTCGACCCGGCCAGTATTCAGAAAATCGACGCCACCGAGAATGCCCGCTGGATGAGCGATGATCGCATTGGAATACGCGGCCCGGAGATCGACGGAGGTGAGCCCCTGCATGATCTCGTTCATCACGTTCGTCGCCGCTTCGAGGCTGATCTTGAGCGTTGCCTCGTCGGTGATGCCGGTGCCGTCCGAATTGGAAATCGTAACGCCGCGCTCGGCGGCAAGCTGCGCGATTTGCGAGCCCGAACCATGCACGAGGATCACCTTGATGCTCAGCGAGCGCAGCACTGCCAGGTCGAGGAGGATGTTCGCAAAATTCGGCGACGCGATGATTTCGCCGTCGATGGCGACCACGAAGATTCGTTCCCGAAACCGGGGGATGTACTGGAGAATGCCGCGCAGGTCGGAAACTTTCATCGATCAGGAGAAGGTGACGAAATGAAACTTTCGCGAGAGAGCAAAGCGGAAAAACTGCTGCCGTGAACCGCCCGCGCGCGAGTCATCTCGAGTAGATCACGGATTTTTGAAAACGCAGAGACGCAGAGGCCGCGGAGAAGAAAGGCGTCAGGAAGAGCTGCGCGCCATTCGGTGAGGGCCGCGAGCTTGATCGTTCGACCCTCTGCGCAGTCAGGCGGCTCCGCTCCACCGCTGCCCGCAAATAGATGGAGGTTCTTCAGCAAGCTCAGGATGACAGGGGAAGGGCAGCCTGCGGCTGCGATGTCGCGCGCCACTTGTGACTTTCAGCACCCTCTCAGAATTCCAACTCGAACTCGTCGAGGTAGCGCGCGATCGGATTCTTTTGCTTTCGATCCTGTTCCAAAATCTCGTTCGCCGTTTTGAGGTAGTTGGCGAAGGTGTCGCTTTTTGATCCCATCTGGGTTCCTTCAAACCAATTCAAGTAGTCAGCGATGTCGGAACACCGGTGGAGGACGAAGCTGCGGTATTGCTCGGCCTTGACCAGGCGATCATGCACCCCGTGCGATTTGCCACGAGCAAGCAGCGAAAAAATCTGCACGTAATCCGTCAGTACCGGACGAAAGAGCGCGCTCGCGCGGGTGCTGAGCTCGACCAATTCTCCTCGCGTCGTGGACAGCGCCGCGCGGCTCGCCGACACCTTGAGATACTGGTCGAACTCCGCCACATCGAAAGTTTTCTTGTCCCCACCTTTGTCGACGGCCATCTCGATTTGCAGCAGCCGAGTCAGCGCCTTGTCCGTCTCTTCGACGCTCAAACCCCGATAGCGATCGACCGCGGCGAAGCGCGCGAGATTGATCGTCCACCATTTCTGCAAACTCTGTCCGCCTTTTCCAAAAACGGTAAATTCCTTGGTGAGCGAGGCCACGGGATCGCCGTTGCTCTGCGGCGCGGCGCGGACGAAGCTGGCGAGCTTCTGGCGGCCAGCCGGCTGTTCGACGAGCAGTTGCAGCAGACACATCGCCAGCGCCCGATCGACGGCGAGTGCGGTCGGGCCGAGTTCGTCCGGCTTCTCACCCAGAAAGCTTTCAATCGGCGGCAGACGATTCGTTTTGACGAGACGCCGAAAGAGTTCGGCATCCGCACCAGCTTCCCGGCGGCGGTTCATTTCGATCAGGCCCTCCACGATCCACCAAGGAGGTTGCACGACGGGCATGCCGCCGGTCACGCCCGCATCGCGATAGGCATACTCGATCAGGACCGCGCGGATGATGTGCTTGTGCAAATTCGCCGTCGTCGGATCGTCGCCGATTTTTACGTCGA
>JBBSDS010000473.1:0-3213 GCA_038240495.1 Chthoniobacterales bacterium
GCGGAAGTAGGCGGTGAGCACGGGGTCGAGCGTTTGCGTGATGAGGCGCTTCACGTCGCCGAAGCGCTGGATGACGCTGGGCGCTTTTTGGTAGTCGATGTGGAGCACGAGTGAGAGCGGCAGCAGGGGCTCGTAGCCATCGGCGGTGATCATCTCGATGCTCGCGAGTTCCTTGTCGTATTGGTGCGCCTCGGTCTGACCGGTGATCCAGCGCAGAACGAAGTTCACGGTCGGCACAACTTCGACTTTAAGCGCGTATGGATTGAGCGCGTATTTGCCGGGTGTGATCGCGCGTTTCCACACGCCGCGCGAGCCGGGATCGACCTACTCGCCGTAGCGGAAAGACGCGCCGGTCGTGTCCTCCCCAGGCGCGCCGTAGTAGCTGACGACGACGCCGACGAAGCCAATCGGGATCAGCGTCTTCGGCTTGAGTTCGACTGTCGCGAACCAGCGGTTGATGAAGAACGTGCCGTCGGTGAGCACCTGCAACTGGCGGCCTCGTTTTCCCCCGAGCTGGAGAAAGCGTTCCGTGTCCTGAAAGTAGTTGTGATCAGTCTCGCCAGCCGGCGCGACGATTTCCGGCGCGATGATTTCACCGGACGCGATGGTCGGTCCGTCGTGGACGGCGACGACGCCGATCGTGTCGGTGGGCAGCAACTCGCCCGTGCCAGCCGGAGCAGGTTGTGCGGGGGCGGTCGGCAAGACCGGCGGACGTGCGGGCGTCGCTTTCCCCGCGCCAATGAGCACCGGCCGGAAGCCATCGAAGGACTGCAACTCCTCCTGCCAGAGCGCATAGACTTCGGGTTTGTCGCTGCCGAGTCCGCCATAGACGCGGTCCTCGGTGATGACGACGAAGAGCGCGGGATTGATCGCGAATACGCCCTCGCGCAGGATCGCGCGCTGGCGTCCGCGCTGGCCGCCATTGCGGATGAAAAGTGCGGCGTCCTGAAAATGATTCGAGTCCACGACGGAGCCGAGCGTTTGCGTGGGCGGCAGCGGTTCGCCGTCGCGGGCATAGACGTAGCCGATGCGGCCCTCGGAGACGGTAACGAGCGGCACCTCGTGAATGCGAAATTGCCACGGAAAAAACCAGAACTGCAATCCGCCGCGCAGGACTTCGGTCTGAAAGCCGGCTTCGCCATTGAGCGCCACGATGCGCCCTTCCGTCAGCGAGCCTCGCGGTGACCACAGCTTTTCGATCACGCCTACGCGCTGATGCGGGATGTAACGAAGTCCGACAATCCACAGAGCGATGAAGAATACTGCAACCGTCAGTCCAACCCAGATGATGATTAAGCTCATAGATGAGTAGCGGCAGTGTGATCGGTGCGCCGGAAATGTCAAAAGCTGACCGCCGGAGTGAGGCAGCGTTGCAGGAATACGGTGGTCATCTCGAGCGGAGTTCCGCTGTGGGCGCAGGCGGGACGGAACGAAGTCGAGGGATCAGGTCGGTGGCGGGCCGGAGCTCCCGCGGACCTTCCCGATCCCTCGACTTCGCTCGTGATGACACCGCTTCTTTTTGGCTACCGTTTAAATCAATTCGTTCTAACTGAAGGTCTCTTTTGGAAGGTGTTTGATCGCTCCGCCTTCCATCGCGCTCTGGTGGGCAAGGATGCCGGTGCAGGTCCAGTTGGCGCTTTGCCGGGCATTCGGGAAGGGCTGGCGCTTTTCCACGAGCGCCATCGCGAACTCGTGTGCGAGGTGCGGATGGCTGCCGCCGTGGCCGGCGCCTTGAGTGAAGCTGAGGTGCGTCGATTCGTCGGCGTCGTAAACGCCCTTGGTCGTGTAGCGCTGGAGCGGCTCAGGCAGACGGCTCGCGAAGTCGGGTGATTTCACCTTTTCGGGAATCTCCGGCTCGGGCTTCTTCGCGGTGTGGATGACGAGCGACTCGTGCTCGATGAGCGGCCACTCGACGGATTTCTTCGAGCCGTAGATGTCGATCGATTCGCGATACTGCCGCGCGGTGTCGAAGAGGCTGCGGATGACACGCGCGCTGAGGTCCGAGTTGCGGACCTTGATGTGCGCGGTCTCGACGGCGAACGGCGAGCCGTAGTTCTTGATCAGCTCCTCGCGGATCGTGCCGGAGCCAAAGCAGCTCACGTATTCCGCGTCGCCGCCCGCGAGCCCTAGCACCGGCCCGACGCAATGCGTGGCGTAGTGCATCGGCGGAAGGCCGGGCCAGTAGTTTGGCCAGCCGTCCATGTCCTGCTGATGACTGCCTTGAACGTATTGGATTTTGCCCAGCTCTCCCGAGTCGCGGAGTTGTTTCATGAAGAGGTATTCCCGCGCATACACGACCGTCTCCATCATCATGTAAGTGAGCCCGGTCTGCTCAGTGAGGCGGATGATTTCGAGGCACTCCTCAACGCTCGTCGCCATCGGCACCGTGCAGGCGACGTGTTTGCCGGCCTTGAGCGCGGCGATCGATTGTTCGCCGTGATTCGGGATCGGCGAGTTGATGTGCACCGCATCGACGTTCGGATCCTTCAGCAGTTCCTCGTAACTCGTGTAGCGCTTCTCCACTCCCCAGTGATCGCCGACTTCCTTGAGCTTGTCAGGGTTGCGCTGGCAGATGGCGTAACAGTCCGTGTGCGGATGCTTTTGCCAAAGCGGGATGAACTCGGCGCCGAAGCCGAGGCCGACGACTGCGATGTTCAGTTTGCGTGTGCTCATGATGTGTGGAGTGGGGTTGGGGTTGGTTTGATAGAAATGGGTGAGGTCTTACTTGGCGGTTTTGGAGTCGAGGAAAAGCACGACGGTGCTGCGAGGACCGACTCTTAGCGGTGCGTCGAGCGCGACGGTCTTCCCGCTGACGAGATCGGGCGCCTGTTTCACGCCGGCGGGCGGGGCCAGCTCGAAGGTCTTTTCCTTCGTCGTATTCATCGCGATAAGATACGGGCCGTAGCGGAGTTGGTAGAATTCTGCGCGACCGGCGAACGGCGTTTCCTTGGCTGGAACGAAGGGCACGTCGGCGGGATATTTCGCGATCGGGAGTTCCTCGCCAGCGTGCGCGGAGTCGAGCTTCACGGGATAGCGCGGGCCGCCATTGGCGAAGCCGAAGTTGGTCCAGTTCGGCCGCTTCAACGTCTTACCGCTCGGCTCGAACTTTACGTCTTCGTAAACGACGGCGACCTGCTGGTAGCGCGGGGTGAGGTAGTGCGTGCGCGCAAGGCCATTGGTGCCTGCACGCGCGCGCCAGTAGAGCGAGACGTA
>JBBSDS010000474.1:0-3210 GCA_038240495.1 Chthoniobacterales bacterium
CACGACGCTGCATGGCTGCGGCAGCGGCCGGCTGGAAAGGCCCTCGCGGAGAGGGTTGGCGGTTGGAGAAGTGGTCGCGTTCAAATCGGACGGATTTTAACTTCGCGCCCGGATGGCGCGAAGTGAAATGTTTTCATCGTGATGATGACGCTCGTGGGTAGGCGCACGATTTTGTGTGTTTACGCCGTTGTTCTGACTCGCCTGAACCGCAAGTCCACCCCCTTTCTCGCGAGGCCTGAGATTGCTCAATCCCGCGCTTCTATTTTCGGCGGTTCTCTTTGTGATTGTCCGAGGCGCTGAAAAGTTCCGGCGCACTAGACTTCTGGCCCGGCTAACTCCGCCGATTTTCTGACAGCCAGCGGTCGTGATCTTCCCACGTTCGGAATTTCAAAACACCGCGTCGCAGCTGCGGCGGCTTTTCCAAATTTTCCGTTGAGATAGGAACCGGCACTTCCCCCGTCTCTTTCACCGACTTTCCGACTTCATTTCATCCCGGCAGCGGATAACGCGCGGTGAGTGCGCGGACTTCGGCGCGGACTTTGGCGATTTCGCCGGCGTCGTCTTTGTGGGACAGCGCGCGGTGCATGAGGTCGGCGATTTCCATCATCTCTTCTTCCTTCATTCCGCGCGTGGTCACGGCGGGCGTGCCGACGCGGATGCCGCCGCCTTTGCTGATCGGTTCGGTGTCGAAGGGGATGCCGTTTTTGTTCACAGTGATGCCGGCGTGATCGAGGGTGTCGCTGGCCATTTTTCCATTCAGCCCGGCGGGGCGGAGATCGACGAGCATGAGGTGGTTGTCGGTGCCGCCGCTGACGATGCGGTAACCGCTTTTCGCGAGGCCAGCGGCGAGCGCCTTGGCATTGCTCACGATTTGTGCGGCGTAGGCTTTGAATGAAGGTTGGAGGGCTTCGTGGAAGCAGACGGCCTTCGCAGCGATGACGTGCTGGAGCGGTCCGCCCTGGATGCCGGGGAAGACCTGGCTGTCGATGCCTTTCGCGTATTTTTCCCGGCAAATGATGATGCCGCCGCGCGGGCCGCGCAGACTCTTGTGCGTGGTCGTGGTGACGAAATCGGCGAGCGGCACGGGACTCGGATGGACGCCCGCGGCGACGAGACCGGCGATATGCGCCATATCGACAAAGAGCAGCGCGCCCACGCTGTCGGCGATTTCGCGCATGCGCTGAAAATCGATGATGCGCGGATAGGCGCTGGCACCGGCGGTGATCATTTTTGGCTGCACTTCGGCGGCGAGTTTGGCGAGCGCGTCGTAGTCGATCCGCTCGTCGGCCTGGCTCACGCCGTAGTGCGTGACGGCGTAGAAGCGGCCGGAAAAATTTGCCTTGTGGCCGTGCGTGAGGTGTCCGCCGTGGGCGAGATCCATGGTGAGGATTTTGTCGCCGAGCTGGAGCGCGGAAAAATACACGGCGGTATTGGCCTGCGAACCGGAATGCGGCTGGACGTTGACGTGGTCGCCGCCGAAGAGCTGCTTCACGCGGTCGATAGCGAGTTGCTCGACGACATCGACGTGTTCGCATCCGCCGTACCAGCGGCGGCCGGGATAGCCTTCGGCGTATTTATTGGTCAGGCACGAGCCCTGGGCTTCCATGACGGCGCGGCTCGTGAAATTTTCGCTGGCGATCAGTTCGATGTTTTCAAACTGCCGCAGTTTCTCCGCTTCGACGGCTTTAAAAATCTCCGGATCGGCTTGTTCGAGCGACGGATGCGAGGCGTTCGACGTGCCGAGATGGTCGAGCTTTTCCACGCGGCGCTCGTGGCGTCCGCCTTCAAACGCGGTGCCGAGGAAGGCATCGACGATTCGGCCGACGGCGGCAGTTTCCACATGGTTCGCCGAGAGGCAGAGGACGTTGGAATTGTTGTGCAACCGCGTGACTTTCGCGTCTTCCGCATTGTCGAGAAGAGCGGCACGGATTTGTGGAAAGCGGTTGGCCGCGATGCTCATGCCGATGCCGCTCTTGCAGACGAGGATGCCGAAGTCGGCTTCGCCGGCGATCATCCGGCGGGAGACCGTTTCCGCATAGTCGGGATAATCGACGGACTCGTGCGAATGCGCGCCAAAGTCGGAGACGACGTAGCCTTTTTTGGTGAGGTGGGTGTGGACGGCTTGCTTGAGTTCGATGCCGCCGTGATCGGCGCCCAGAGCGATGCGGAGAGTCCGGGTGGCGGGCGCGGCTGGTGTGGTGGTCGTGGGTTCGGGTGTCGTCATGGTGGAAGAATGGTTCAGGAAACGGACGATGCCGGGGATGGCGCGTTTGAGCGTGTCGCGGCACTCGTAGTAGGCGTCGATGCCGAGGCCGATGGGATCTGGCACATCGATATTTCCATTCCGCGCGGTCTCGTCGAATTCGCGGAAGAGGTAGGTCTTGTCTGCGGCTTCGGGGAAATACATCTGGAGGGCTTCCAGATGGCCGCGAGTCATGACGAAGATGTGCGTGGCGTTTTCCACGAGATCCTCCGTGACGGGCTGGCTGCGCAGCGAGGCGATGTCCACACCATACGGGCGCAGGACTTCGACCGCATGCGGGCTGGGCGGCTGCCCGTAGCCCGTGGCCACACCGGCGGAACTGACTTCGATGTCGGAGACATTTTTCACCGCGGCGCGAAAAAGCCCTTCAGCCATGGGGCTGCGACAGATATTGCCGGTGCAGACGAAGAGGACGTGTTTCACGCGTGAAGAGTGGAAGAGACGGGAAAATAGGGATGGGCGCCAGGCAAGTCAACGCGGTGGGGCGGCTGGGGGTGCGTCAGTTTGAAAAAGGCGAGTCAGCCGGAGCGGATCGTCCTCGTTCCCCACCATTCGAGGACGAGGACGAAAGCCGGCGATGGCGTGAATTCCGCGAAGCGTGTTTGTGTTCCTCACGATGACCGGGCGGTTGGTCGCGAAAGCGCCGGATTTATCCTCGCCTTCCCGCATTCCTAGCTTGAGCCCGCGCCCATCGCTCCCCTATGCTCTGACCGTTGCAAACCGCTCCCTTCCCCAGCGCCACCCTCGCCGAATTCTACCGTTTCGCCTTGCTCCTCACTGGCAACCCGGCCAGCGCGGAGCGTGTCATGGCGGAGACTCTCGCCGCTGTGGAGTCGCAACTCGCGCAATTTCGCAATGAAACCAGCCGCCAGGCGTGGCTGGCCACACACATCCGCGAGCGTTGCTTGAAGAACAACGCCGGGGCTTCGCCTGCCGCCCCGCGCCTC
>JBBSDS010000475.1:0-3199 GCA_038240495.1 Chthoniobacterales bacterium
AAGCTGATCGAGTGGGATGAAGCGTTCAATTCGAAGCTCGACCTCATGCCGGCGAAGTTCGCGTGGGACGCCGAGCCGCCGGTGCTGCCGGATGCGAATGGCTTCTATCCCGTCGCGATGCCGGGCACGACGATCGCGCTGTGATGACCGGAACGTGTTGATGCCAGACCTCAGACAAAGCGTTCGCTGTCTTGGCGCGCTGCTGCTCCTGCTGCGCGCCGCGGAGCCCTGCCACGCGGCCGCGCCAAGGCCGAACATCCTCATCATTCTCGCCGACGATCTCGGCTGGTCGGATCTCGGATGTTATGGCGGAGAAATTCGCACGCCGACTCTCGACGTGCTCGCGAATGGCGGCGTGCGCTTCACGCAATTCTACAACTGCGCGCGCTGCTGTCCGGCGCGGGCGTCGCTGCTCACGGGGCTGTATCCGCATCAGGCGGGCGTCGGGCTGATGACGTCGGATAAGGCTGCGAAGTTTCCCGGCGCGGGGGATCAAGGCGTCGCGTTTCCGGGCTATCGCGGTTCGCTGAATTCGAGTTGCGTGACGATCGCGCAAGTCTTGAAGACGGCGGGCTACCGCACGGCTGCATTCGGCAAATGGCATGTGGGCGACCGCGAGTTGCCGACGGCGCGCGGCTTCGATGATTTTTACGGATTTGTGAGCGGCTACGCGGTGGACTCGTGGGAGCCGCGGATGATGACGCGCCTCCCTGAAGGCAAGCCGCAGCACAGCTATGCGGCAGGTGAGTTTTTCGCCACCGACGCGATCACGGATCACACGCTCGATTTTCTCACCGAGATGCGCGACAGCGGCGCTCCCTGGCTGCTCTACGTGGGGTATCAGGCCGCGCATTTTCCCGTGCAGTCGAAGCGTGAGGACATGGAGGGCTACGCGGAGATTTACGCGCAAGGTTGGGACAAGATTCGCGAGCAGCGCCTTGCGCGGCAGATCAAGCTGGGCCTCGTTCCGAAAGGCACCGCGCTGACTCCACGCAGCCGGATTCCGCATCCGGCGGCAGCCACGCGGGTGGGCTCGATGACGCCCGACGGCGACAATCCTTCGTGGGATTCGCTGCCTGCCGATCGGCGCGCCGATCTCGCGCAGAGGATGGCGGTGTATGCCGGGATGGTCACCGGCATGGATCGCAATATCGGGCGGCTCATTTCCGAATTACTCGCGAGCGCGCAGCTCGAGAACACGCTCATCTTTTTCCTCAGCGACAACGGTGCGTGTGCCGAGTGGGAGCCGTTCGGTTTCCAGATGAATGCGGAGCCGAATCCCCGACCCGGCAGCGGCATCAATCAAGGCACGCAATCGCTTCCGAACAAACTCCATCGCGCCGACGAACTCGCGGGAATGGGTGGTCCTGGTTCGTTGCTGAGCTATGGCTCCGCGTGGGCGAACGCCTGCAACACTCCGTGGCGACTCTACAAACACTACGGCCATGAGGGCGGCATCTCCACAGCGTGCATCGCGAGCTGGCCCGCAGTGATGACGGGCGGTGCGGTTCGGGGCAGCGTCAGTCGCGAACCGGCGCACCTCATCGATCTTATGGCGACGTGTGTCGATCTCGCGGGTGCGACTTATCCCAGAGAATGGAATGGCGAACCGATCCTGCCAATGGAAGGAGTGAGTTTGCGTCCGCTGCTTTCCGATCCGACGCTGAGCTTGTCCGCGTCGCCGCGTCCGCTCTTTTGGGAACATGAAGGCAATCGCGCGGTCCGCGAAGGCCGGTGGAAGCTCGTGTCTCTCGCGGGCAAGCCGTGGGAACTCTACGACCTCGAGGTCGATCGCGTGGAGATGCACGATCTCGCTGCGCGTGAGGCCGGGCGCGTGAAAGAACTCAGCGCAAAATGGGAAGCGTGGGCACAGCGCACGCACGTTTTTCCGAAACCTGGCGAAGCGCCTGCGACAGCTCCGAAACTTTAGAACATCACTCACTTTTTTATGCCTCGTCTCATTCCTATCATCGTCTCACTCGCCGCGGCCGCGACGCTCACGCACGCTCAGGAAACGAAACCGCGAAGCGGCTTTCCGTATCCACCATCATTCGAAGGCGCGACCGTCGAGACTTACAAGGAGGCAAACGGCGCGAAGCTCAACGTCTGGATTGTTCAGCCCGAACAAAAGCCAGCGCCCGGCGAGAAACGGCCGGTGATTCTATTCTTTTTCGGCGGTGGCTGGTCGGCAGGATCGCCCGCGCAATTCGAGCGGCAGTGCCGGCACTTTGCGTCTCGCGGCATGGTCGCGATCACCGCGGATTACCGGGTCAGCACGCGTCAGCAGGTGAAGCCGGCGGCGTGTGTCGCCGATGCGAAGTCGTGCCTTCGCTGGGTGCGCCGAAATGCCGAGCGGCTCGGCATCGATCCGAATCGAATTGTCGCGTCTGGCGGCTCGGCGGGCGGTCATCTGGCTGCGGCAACGGCGACGTTGCCGGGGCTGGATGAAGCGGGTGAGGATTCGAGGGTCAGCGCGGTGCCCAACGCGGTCGTGCTTTTTAATCCCGTGCTGGTGCTCGCGCCGTTTCCGGGGCTGGAATTGAAGGGCTTCGAGAGCCGGGTTTCCGCGGAGCGTTTCGGCTGCGAGCCGAATGAAATTTCGCCGATCCACCATGTGCGCGATCATCTGCCTCCGACGCTGATCCTGCACGGGCGCGCTGATTCGACCGTGCCGTTTGCCAGCGCCGAAGCGTTTACGGCGGAGATGAAAAAGGCCGGCAATCGTTGCGAACTCGTCGGCTACGAAAGCCAGCCGCACGGATTTTTCAACACCGCGCGCTACGCCGAGACGCTGGCCGAAGCGGACAGATTTCTTGTTTCACTCGGCTATCTGAAGCCAGCCGCAAACCCGCCACCATGAAACGCCCCCAACGAACAATCACCCGCCGCGTTTTCCTCGCGGACTCTGCGGCGATGGCTGCGGGATCGATGCTCGCCGGTGAAGTCAGGTCCTTGATCGCAGGGGCGGCAGAAGGCCCGGCGTCGCGTCAGGCGAGTGGCGCGGCGAACACCACGTTTGAATCCCACGCCACGAAAATCGATACGCATGAAGGCCATCGCTCTCCTCCTCGTTTTTGCCGCCACCATTTGCTCGGCCGCCGATATTCCCGACCAACCGCTGGCCAAAAAAGGCGCGCTGCTTTTCTCCGACGACTTCGAGCGTGCTGAAATCGGCCCGCGTTGGGAGACGAGCCAGCGT
>JBBSDS010000476.1:0-3193 GCA_038240495.1 Chthoniobacterales bacterium
CTTCGGGAAAGAGCAGGCTCTGCTCACGGCTGGCTCCAGCGACGTAGTTCATGCTGGAATTGGAGATTGCCAGCCCAAGGCCCTTTTTGCTACTTAAACCAGCATGGGCTCAGCGAAATACTTTTCACACAGTCTCGCGTGCTGTTTGACCATTGTCCTTCGCCGAAGCGCCTCTGGGTCCAACCCGGCGCAGGGCATAATACGCTCAACTTTGAAGCAACCGCTCCGTGGTGGCGTGAGGTCTCCGACTTTCTGCTCAGCAAGACGCCCGCGCGCTTGTCCTCGCCGTAAGTCGCGGGCACACTCCGCGCCCATGCAGTTTATTCGCGACATTTATCATAACGCCCGAATCGCCGGTCGCCCGGTGGTTTCCGTCGAGTTTTTTCCGACCAAAACCGACGAAGGCGAGCGCAACCTTTTGGAAAAGACGATCCCGGCGTTGCTGGCGATCCGTCCGGACTTTTGCTCCGTGACCTACGGCGCCGGCGGCAGCACACGCGACAAGACGCTCGGCATCGTGGACAACATCCAGCGTCAGCACGGCCTCACCGCGATGATGCACCTCACGTGCGTGAACTCGACCCAGGAGGAACTCGGCGCGGTCCTCGATGCTGCTGGGGCTCGCGACGTTCGCAATATTCTGGCCCTGCGCGGTGATCCGCCGAGTGGGGGCGACTTTGTGAAAACCGAGGGCGGCTTCGAGTTCTCGCGCGAGTTGGTCGCATTTGTGCGGGAAAAGGGCGGTTTTTCCATCGGCACCGCCGGCTTCCCCGAAGGCCACATCGCCTGCAAAGACGGAAAAATTCAGGACTGGGAATATCTCGCCGAAAAGGTCCAGGCCGGCGCGGACTTTGTCATCACGCAGCTCTTTTTCGACAACGCGGATTTTTACGAGTTCCACGACCACCTCGTCGGCAAACTCGGCGTCACGGTGCCGCTCGTTCCCGGAATCATGCCCATCCTTTCCGCCGGCCAGACGAAACGGTTCGTCGCGATGTGTGGCTCGAAACTCCCTGCGCCTTTTCTTCGCCGCCTGGACGAACTCGGCGATGATGATGCCGCCGTCACCGCCTACGGCATCGAATATGCAACCCAGCAATGCGCCTCGCTGCTCGAATACGGCGTTGCGGGTCTGCACTTCTACACCTTGAACAAAGCGCACTCGACGGTGCAGATCGCCCGCAATCTCGGTCTCGCTCCGAAATGAGTCTGCGAGTGTACGCCTACGAGAACTGCGACACCTGCCGGAAGGCGCTGAAGTTTCTCGCCGGGAAAAAAGCCGCGCATGAGGTGATCGCGATTCGTGCCCAACCGCCGTCGGTCGCGGAACTCCGCACGATGCTCGCCCATGTGGGCGGTGACTTACGCAAGCTCTTCAACACGTCGGGCCGCGACTACCAAGCGCTCAACATGAAAGCGCGCCTGCCCAAGCTTTCCGTGGAAGAAGCGCTCGCTCTGCTCGCCTCGAACGGCAACCTTGTGAAACGCCCATTCGCCCTCACGTCGAGAGCCGGAGTAGTCGGTTTTCGCGAGGATGAATGGGAACGCTTGCTGGCGTGAGTGGCGTATTTTTGGCTGCTTAGTGCGGTTTAAATGAGGTGTGTCGAAAGTCCGCGCCCGCTGTGGGGAAGGGCAGCCTGCGGCTGCGATGGCGCGCGTCCCTCGTGGTCCACCTTCCAAGAAAAGATGTAGCCGCTAATCGCGTGCATCCCGGAGGGACGATTAACCGCGGCGCAGTGCTGCTCGCGAAGTGCGGTTTCATGATTCATGGATTGAATGGCTCATCAGTCACAAGGCGTTTTCCCATGCTCAGAACGTCATCGAATGAAAAACCGATGCGTTGGTAAAACTCGATGACTTGCTTATTCGTTGAACGGACTTGGAAGTTGATTTTAGGACAGCCGCGTTCGCGCAGAAGGCCTTCGGCGTATTCCATGATCTGTCGCCCATATCCAGACTTTTGAAATTTCGGCGCGACGGCGAGGTAGTTGATCCAGCCGCGATGCCCGTCATAGCCTGCCATGACGGTGGCGACGATCTCGTCGTCCAGCGTGCCGACGAGAAACAACTCGGGTGCAACCTGGAGCTTACGCTGGATGTCCGTTCGTGGGTTGTTCTGCGGCGCTACGAGTCCGCACCGTATCCATGAGATCGACGACTGCACTCTCGTCATCAGAATTGAATGCTCGGATTTTCATCTAAATCGCTATCCCCGACAGTCTCGGAGAGCGCGAGCGAAAACGCGGCGGGGCTACGCGAGGTTCAGCGCGCCGCTCTCGCAGAGTTCCGCTTTGCCGAAGGTCTGGATGTCGTGACCCATCGCGTTCGCGACGGCGAGCCAGAGCCGGTTGTGCGCGGCTTTGTCGAGCTTGAGACTGCGGCCCATCTTGAAGCCCGGTGCGCCTCCGAGCAGGACACATGGAATGTTGTCGAGCGTGTGGGAGTTGCCTTTCCCCAGCTCGTTCGTCCAGACGATCAGCGTGTGATCGAGCATGCTGCCCTCGCCAGCGGGCTCGGGCGTTTCGGCGAGACGCTTCGCGAGATAGGCGACTTCGCCGGCGAACCATGTGTTGATCTTGCGCAGCTTTTCGTAGGCCGTCGTGTTGTTGTCGGGCTCGTGGGAGAGCGAGTGGTGACCTTCCTCGATGCCCAGCCAGCGCATCTGCGCCTGTCCGACGCTACGCATGTACTGAAGCGTCGCGACGCGCGTCATATCGTTGGCGAGCGCGTTCACGAGCAGATCGATCTGCATGCGCGAAATCTGCGGCGTGTTGTCATTCACCAGTTCGACGCTCGGGTCGAGTTCCGGCATCGGGTGCGGGAGCTTCTTGTCCGTGTCGGTGCTGGAAAGTTCCTTCTCCAAATTGCAAACGAGCGTGACGTGCTGTTCGAGCAACGTCTTGTCACGCGCGCTGAGTTTGGCGGAGACACGCGTGAGATCGTCGCGCACGTCGTCGAGGATGCTCACCAGGCTGTCGCGATCTTTCATCCGACCATAAAGCTTGCCGAACATCTGATACGGATTGTCCACCGGTGCGACGGGTTGATTCGCACCCGCGTAGCTCATGCGCGTCCAGGGATCGGCGCGGTCCGGCACGGCCACGCCAAATTCCAGCGAGCCGAAGCGGGTGCGCGTCGCGGCCTGGCTCTGGAGGAAGTTTTTGATCTCCTGGTCGATCGAGATGCTGCTCGC
>JBBSDS010000477.1:0-3193 GCA_038240495.1 Chthoniobacterales bacterium
GGGATGTCGAGCAGGCGCGCGACTTCCTCATAGACGTTCCGTTTCCGCAGCGCGCGCGGCATGGTGATGATGTGCTGGCGCGTGTAGTTGGTGATGAGGAATCCGGCGACGGCGCGGAGCAGCTTTGCGGCTTCGGGGATGTAGCCGAGTTCAAAGTGCGCGATTTTTCCGGTGAGCGAGACGTTGCTCGCGCCATCGAGCAGGCATCCGTAATTGCCGCCTGCGCACCACGGCAGCAGGCGCGTGGCGAGGTCGCCCGCGGCGGCATCGGAGCCGTCGAGCTGGATCAATTCCTGGAGCATCCGGTGCGTCGGATATTCGTGCGGCGCGAAGTGGGCGAAGGCGAGGTTGCGGACTTCGCGCCGGGTGTTTGGCTCTTTCAAAAAACGGAGCACATCGTCTTCCGTGGCCTCGGCGAGTTGCGCGGAGGCGGCTTCGGGCGCTGCGCACATCCGGTCGCGGAAGTCCACGAAGGCGTCGAGGTTCGTCGAGCCGGGACTGCCACGATGCAGCCGCGCGAGCGTGCAGGCGTGCCGCGCGATTTCCATCAGGCGACTGGAATTGCGACGGCTCCATTCCTCGAAAACGTCGTCGTAGAGTTGCGCGACGTATTTTGCGATCTGCGCCTCGCGGGAAAGTTGCCTGTCCTCGTCGCGGCTCACTCCGACGATGGTGGCGACGAGCGCCGTCGCCGAGGCAAGGTGCTCGGCGGTGAGCGGCAGGCCGTGCGTGTCGAGGTAGTTGATGGTCAGGTCGCCATCGGGCTGGATGATGATCGGGCGCGCGCCCGGCTCCACGGTGCGCGTGTAGACCGCATACGAGAGCCCCTCCTCGATGATCACCGTGTAGTCGTAGAACGCCTCGGTCTGCGAAAGCAGATCGCACACGGTCACGCTCTTGCCCGCGCCGCTCATGCCGAGCAGCACGGCGTGCTGCGGGGTTTCGTTCCCACGCGATCCGGCGAATGTCGTCACGCCGACGAGGTTGCCCGCGTTGCCCTCGTAGAGCGCCTCGGCCTGCGCGAGATGCCCGGTGAATGTGGCGCTGAACGGCAGCATGTCGGCGAGATAGCGCGTCTCCGCGTAGAGCTTGCGATGCGGGTAGCGGCCCCACGGAAATCCGGGCCAGCTTTGAAAGAACACCTTCCGCGCCGTGGTCGGGAGCGCGCACGTGAGATACTGCGCGCCGTTCATGCCGTTGATGGCATTCTTGATCGCCGCTACTTTCGCCGCGAGCCCTTCGCGGGTCTGGTCCCACGCGCGCACGATGTATTCGACATTGAAAGGCAGCGTGTGCCCCTGCATGAGCGCGGCGATTTTCCGCTGCTTTTTCTCCATCGCGGTGAGCAGCGAGAGCCGCTTTTCGCTCGTGTAAACCCCTGCCAGCCGGTCGTGCGCCTTTTCCTCGCGCTCTATTTCCGAGCGCGACGAGAGCGGTTCGATATTCACGGTGACGTTGTAGTCGAGCAACGGGAGTGCGGTGAGGCGCTGCACGAGGCCGGGATGCGTGACCTTCGGCCAGCGGCTCACGACGAGCACTGCGTGGTAAAATCCATCCATCCAGAAACCGGACTCACCCGCCAGTCCCTGAGCCTCGCTGTGCCAGCAATTTTCCTGAATCGAGAGCTGCGGATCGAAGGTGTCGAGCGGGTCGTAGTTGAAGCGCTCCGCGAGCGATGGATTGAGAAAGGTCGTGCAATGCCGGTAATGATCCGCGTCGTTCATCGGCGTGATGCGCGCGCCGGGGAAGACGTTGGCGAGCATCTGCCGGAGCTGTTCAAATTCCGTCGTCATCTGCTGGAGCAGCGCATCGTGATGCGCGTGCTGTCCGTCCGTGGTGGCGAGCACCGCGGGCGACGTGTCGATCTGCCGAGAGAAGAAGAGCACGAGCCGCTGACGGCGCAGTCGGCGATCGAGCATCGCCTGCCAGTAGCGCGCGAAGCGTTCGTTGCGGCTGCGGCGCGTCCACACATTCGCCGCCTTCTGCGTGTGCTCGTGGTAGCGCAGCAACTCGGCGCGGTAGTCCGAATCGCAGAACCACTGCACCTGCACGCGCAGTTTCTCGTGGAGACACGCGAGCAGCAGCGTGAGCTGATCCTGGAATGCGTTGAGATGCTCGGGTGCCGCGGCGCTCAAGTCCGCGGGCTCGATGAGGAAGCCTTTGGAGACATGACAGCCTTTGCGCAGGCCGTCGAAGACGATGAGGTCGCGGAGGAAATAGCCGTTCGGTGCGGATTCAAACATGGTCGGTGGAAGCAGAGGTTGGTTGCGGTGAAGTGCGCGTTGGTTGCGGACCGAAGCCGGGGCCGCGCAGCCACAGCTCGAAGAGATCGGTGTCGTAGCCGCGCGGTTTTCCCTGGCGCAGCGCGAGCGCGTAGAGCAACGACAGTCCCAGCGGGATGAGCGCCGGAATCACCGCGCTCAGCAGCGTCCAGCGCCACACGCTGAAGAGCAGCAGCAGCGTCAGCACCGCCGCGAACGCTCCGCCGGCGACAAACCAGAAGAGGTTGCCCTCCAGTCCCCACGTCTTGCCGGCGGAGTCGTCCGCGCTGTTCGTTTCGGTCAGGCGCAGCTCGTGTTTTGTTTCGCTGATCGTGTTCATTGGAACGATCCGACATCCACGGTGGAACCGCCGAGGCCGAACGCAGTGAAGAGCGCCTTCACGATCACCGGCGCACCCGCGATGATGAGCCCGCCGATGATCGACAGTTTGCCCGAGTCGGTATCGCCGCGCCGGATGGCGAAGCCGCCACCCACGACACAGATGGTGCCGAAGATGAACCCGATGAGCATCACGATGCCCATCGCCTTGCTCGCGCCCTGCGAGAGACTGCCGGAGCTTTGTGCGAGGATGATGGATTGCTGAATGAGGAATGTGAGTTTCATAAGGCCGACGTTTTACCGCGCCGCGGGACGCACGCTGCTCCACCACGAGAGCGACCGCGCACCGCGATCGCTGCGACGCTCCGTGGAATGAATCCACACACCATTCCAAGCGAACGCCTCGAACATCTCCGCCAACTCGAAGCCCATCTTTCCGATCAAATCCGCGGACAGGATCACGTCATCCCGCGCGTGGTTTCCGTCCTGCACCGCGGCGAACTCGGCCTTTCCACTCCCGGCCGTCCGCGCGGCAGTTTCCTGTTCCTCGGCCCCACCGGCGTCGGCAAGACCGAACTCGCCCTCGCATTCAC
>JBBSDS010000478.1:0-3177 GCA_038240495.1 Chthoniobacterales bacterium
CGCTCCGCTCAGGATGACGAGCATTGATGAGGTTTTTCACTAGACTGCCAATGGCGTTTCGAGTTGGCGTGGGCGGCAGCGAAGCGAAGTGTAGATTGTGGTGTATTCTTGACCGACTCAACACGATGAAACTTGCGCGAACATTTCTCCCGTTGTCTCTCTTCTGCTGTCTCGCGGGATCGGCGAAAGGGGCGGACGATTTTGCCGAGTTGTTGTTCGTGCGGCGTATCGCGCCGTTGTTTCATGAGAAGTGTCTCGCGTGTCATGGCGACGATGAGAAGAAGATCAAAGGCGGGCTGGATATGAGCACGCGGGTTTCCACGCTGAAGGGTGGTGACAGCAAGCAGCCGGCGACTGTCGCTGGCAAGTCGGAGGAGAGTCCGCTCTACCTCGCTGTCACGCGCGCGCACGATGATGATTGGAAGGCAATGCCGCCAAAGGAAGGGGACAAGCTCTCCGCGGAACAGGTTGGCTGGATCAAAGACTGGATCGCGGGCGGAGCGCCGTGGCCGGACGATGCGCGGGTAAAGGAAA
The DNA here is from genome assembly GCA_038240495.1 of Chthoniobacterales bacterium. Taxonomy (GTDB): domain Bacteria; phylum Verrucomicrobiota; class Verrucomicrobiia; order Chthoniobacterales; family Chthoniobacteraceae; genus Chthoniobacter. The sequence continues at coordinate 535 of JBBSDS010000478.1, forward strand.
TTGCCAAGGCGAACGCGGAGAAATGGTCCGTGGAGGATGGCACGACGGTGACGACGAGCGGCGGCTTGTCGCCGGAGTGGACCAATCGGAAATACAAACCCGAAGGTTTGTGGGCGTATCAGCCGGTGAAAAAGCCGGTCGCGCCGTCGTCGCACGCGAACCCGATCGATGGCTTCATCGCCGCAAGGATGCCTGCCGGACTTCAACCCGCGCCGGCCGCGGATGCGCGCACGTTCATTCGCCGAGCGACGTTCGATCTTCTCGGATTGCCGCCGACCCCCGAGGAGGTGGAGGCATTTGTGGATGAGACCCATAAGACTCATGGGTCGGACAAGACTTATCAGGCGCTCATTGATCGCTTACTGGAATCGCCGCATTACGGCGAGCGCATGGCGCAGCACTGGCTCGACGTCGTGCGCTATGCCGATTCTTCGGGCTTCGCCAATGACTATGAGCGTGGCAACGCGTGGCGGTATCGCGATTACGTCGTCCGATCGTTCAATACCGACAAGCACTACGACCAGTTTGTGCGCGAGCAAATCGCGGGCGACGAACTCGATCCGCAAAACCCGGAGATGCTGATCGCGACAGGCTTTCTTCGCATGGGTCCGTGGGAACTCACGAGCATGGAGGTCGCCAAAGTCGCTCGCCAACGATTTCTCGACGACGTGACCAACGGTGTGGGCGAGACTTTTCTCGCGCACTCGCTGCAATGCGCGCGCTGCCACGACCACAAGTTCGATCCGATTCCGACGCGGGATTATTATTCGGTCCAGGCGGTCTTCGCCACGACACAACTCACCGAACGGCCGGCGCCGTTTCTCCCGGTGGAAAACACCAGTGGCTTCGACGAGAAGAAGTATCTCGAACTCCGCCGCGCGGACTACCTTGCGACCTCGAAACGGCTCGACGCGAAGTCGGTGCAGGCGGCGGAAAGCTGGTTCCGCGAAAACGGCGTGGATGCGGTGAAGTGGAATGCCGCTATCGAACAGGTGCGCACGCAGGAACGCGGCGACAAGCGGCGCGCGTTTGAGGGCGTGTTCGACAGGGCGCGCAATATCATGATGAAACAGCGTGTGGCCGAGGATGAGTTTCCGCCCAAGCTTTACGGATTCAGCGCCGAGGACTACGGCAGTGAACGCGTGGCCCGCAAAGGTCTCGAGCGAATGAAGTGGGAACTGGAGCGTTACGAGCCGTTCGCGTTTGGCGTGTATGATGGCCGCACGCCGGATGTGAAGGCCGTCCTCGCGCCCGTGCGGATGCCTGTGAATCCGATGATCAATGGCGAACTCGAGGCAACGTGCATTCATACGGGCGGCGACCCTTTTGCGCAGGGTGCGAAGGTGACACCCGGCGTGCTCAGCGTGCTTGGCGCCGCGCAGAGGACGCCGATTCCCGACGCGATTGAGGGCCGGCGCAAGGCCTTCGCGGAGTGGGTGGCGAGCGTGGAGAATCCCCTCACCACGCGCGCGATCGTCAATCGCATTTGGCTCTGGCATTTCGACCAACCCATCGCGGGAAATCCCAATAATTTTGGCAGCACTGGCAAAAAGCCCACTCATCCCGAATTGCTCGACTGGCTCGCGGCGACGTTTGTTAAGAAGGGCTGGAGCTTCAAGGAACTGCACCGGCTGATCATGACGAGCGAGGCGTATCGTCGCAGCACGACGTATCCCGACCGAAAGATGCTCGCGGAAAAAGATCCGACCGCGGCGAGCTACGCCATTTTCAAACCGCGCCGACTGACCGCCGAGGAATTGCGCGACTCGATGCTCGCTGCGACGGGCGAACTTAACCCGACTCTCGGTGGCATTCCGAATCGTCCCGAAATGAATCTCGAAGCCGCGCTGCAACCGCGGCAGGTCATGGGAACATTTGCCGCCGCGTGGGTGCCGAATCCGCTGCCGCAGGAGCGCCATCGCCGATCCATTTATGCGTTGAAGATTCGCGGGTTGCCCGACCCTTTCCTCGAAGTCTTCAACGAACCCGCGCCGGATTTTTCCTGCGAGCGGCGCGAAGCTTCCACGGTCACGCCGCAGGTCTTCAGTTTGTTCAATGGTCAGCCCAGCCACGCGCGTGCGCTTGCCCTGGCGAGTCGAGTAATCAAAGACGGCGGGACGGATGAGCAGGCGATCGCGCGTTGTTTTGAGCTTGCCTTTTCGCGCCCGCCGACTGCGGAGGAAGTGCGGCGCTGCCTTGATCATTGGCATGCGATCGAGGCAATGCTGACGAGCGAGAAGCCGGCGTTAGTTAAGCCCCCGCTCGAAGTTCGTCGGGATGCCGTGGAGGAGAACACCGGCGAGAAATTTTCCTTCCAGGAAAAGTTGCACGCTTACGCCGACTTCGTCGCCGACCTGCAACCCGCCGATGTCCCCGCGCACACCCGCGCCCTCGCCGACGTCTGTCTCGTGCTGCTCAATTCCAACGAATTCGCGTATGTCTATTAACCGCTTCTTTCCCTGCGCCGGGGCGCGCGCGTTGCACGCTCCGACGCGCCGCGAGTTCATCTACAGTCTTGGCGCGAGTCTGGGTAGTGTAGCTTTCACTGCTCTGCTCGCACGCCAGTCCGAGGCCGCGGAGAAGGTCAATCCACTCGCGCCGAAGGCCGGCCATTTCCCAGCCAAGGCGAAGAACTGCATCTTC
>JBBSDS010000479.1:0-3166 GCA_038240495.1 Chthoniobacterales bacterium
CGCTCTCGTGGATTTTCTACTACCGCGCGATGAAGACGGGCACGGTTTCGTTTGTCTCGCTCGTGGACAAAGGCAGCATCATCGTCACGCTCTTGCTTTCGTTTTGGCTGCTGAAGGAACCGTTCACGCCGAAGATCGCCCTCGGCGGCGGACTCGTGCTCACCGGCCTCGCGATTCTCACCTGGAAATGAAGGTCCGCGCGACTGTAGCTAATCACGCCGGGCTCGTCTCGCCGCGCCCAGCGTGCTTCACTGCGCCGATGCGCACATTCTTCCTCCTGCTGGCGGCGACGTTTTTCACCACCGTCGCAAACGCGGCCGGATGGGAACTGCACGAAGATGCAAAGACGGGCCAACAGGCAGCGGCGAGCACGGTCACCGGCACCGGACCGCAGGGCGCAGTCAAGGTGACGCTCGTGATTCATCATCGCCGCGGCGCGCCGCTGAAGGTCGTCAAGAAAGGCGAGATCACGGAGTTACCGATCATCATCGAATTGTGTGTCGATCGCTTCGAGTCGGTGAAGGGCTTCGACTTTCTCGCGTTTGAAGGGCCGGACTCCGCGGTCGCGGGCAAGCGTCTCACGACGGTCGCGATCGATGCCGGCAAAGATCAATTCACCAAACGCTACACCCAAGGCGGTTGGATCAATCAGCTCGCGTGGCTCCTCCACAGCCCGGAGAAGCCCGGCGCCACAGCATCAAAAGGCTCTGACGACTTCACCTTCGGCATCGGCGACGCGAGCCGCGATGTGAACGATTTCATCACGATCACGAAGCTGCTGCAGCAATCGCCAACCAAGATCGAAGTCACTGTGTCCGATGCGAAAGATGCGAAACGCGCGCTGCATTTCGCTTTCCCGACCGACAACGTCAGCGAAGTGATCGGCAAGCTGATGCGCTGAACGAACCTCATGAGCACCCCCACCGAACTCCAAAGCGAAGCCGCGCGCTTTCGCGAAGATTTTCAAAAGCTGCGCGACGCGGTCGGCACGGTCATCGTCGGGCAACAGCGCGTCGTCGAAGGCGTAATCACGGCGATCATCGCGGGCGGCAATGTCCTGCTCGAAGGCGTGCCCGGACTCGGCAAGACGGAACTCGTCAAGACGCTCGCCCGGGTGCTCGATCTTGATTTTCGCCGCATCCAATTCACGCCGGACCTCATGCCAGCGGACATCGTCGGGACGAACGTGATGACCGCCGGTCCTGATGGACGCTACAACTTCGAGTTTCGCCGCGGACCGATTTTCACCCAGCTCCTGCTCGCGGATGAAATCAATCGTGCCACACCGAAGACGCAATCCGCGCTGCTCGAGACGATGCAGGAAGGCAGCGTGACTGCGGCGGGCACGACGCACATTTTGAAGCAGCCGTTCTTCGTCCTCGCCACGCAGAATCCACTCGAACAGGAAGGCACTTATCCGCTGCCCGAGGCGCAGCTCGACCGCTTCATGTTCAAACTCAACGTGCCTTTCCTGAATCGCACCGAGCTGAATGAAATGGTCCGGCGCACGACGCTCGGCGGCGCCGTGGACGTGGCGAAGATTCTCGACGGCGACCGCATCATGGAACTGCGAACCGTGCTGGAAAAAGTCGTCGTCGCCGATCCGATTCGCGACTTCGCCGTGCGGCTCGTCCTCGCCACGCACCCGGAAGCGATCGAGTCGAGCGGCGCGGTGAAACGCTTTGTGAAATGGGGCGCGAGCCCGCGCGCGGTGCAGGCACTCATCCGCGCGGCTCGCGTGCGTGCTCTCGCCGAAGGTCGCGCGCACGTGGCCTTCGAGGATGTGCGCCATTTCGTGCCCGAAGTTCTCGGACACCGCGTGCTGCTGAATTACGACGGGCTCGCCGAAAACTTCAGCGTGCCAAAGCTCGTCGAGGAAGCGGGCAAGGTCGTACCGGAAGAAGCCGTCGCCTGACCGTGACTGAGCCGCAGATCACGTCGCTGCTCAGCAACCGCGACCTCGATCGGCTCACGCGACTGCGGTTGAATGTCTCGCGACGCTTCACGAATCGCAGCCGCGGAGAGCATCTCGCCGCGAAGGGCGGGACGAGCACAGAGTTTTGCGACTACCGCGATTACACGCCAGGCGACGACGTGCGGTTCGTGGATTGGAATATCTTCGCCCGGATTGAACGGCCGTACATCAAGCAATTTCACCAGGAAGAAGAGATGCACGTCGCGCTGCTCGTCGATGCATCGAAGTCGATGATGTTTGAAAACAAGCTCGGGCTCGCATGCCAGCTTGCCGCCGCACTTGGCGTTCTCGGCTTGCACGGCAATGAAAAGGTCAGCGCCTATGCGCTCGGCGGCGACGGCGCAACGCGGCGGCTTGCACCGTGCCGCGGACGAGGAGCGAAAGGGAAACTCTGTGCTTTTCTCGAATCCATCGAGGGTGGTGGTGACGTGCCGATCGAACACGGCATCGAGGCCTTTCTGCGCCAGCACTCGGGGCGCGGCGCGGCGGTCGTGCTCAGCGATTTCTTGACAGACGGCGACCTGCGGCGCGCGTTCAATCTCGTGCATAGCTCAGGGCTCGAAGTCTTTGCGGTGCAGATTCTCGGGCCGACCGAGATAGACCCCGATGTCACGGGCGACTTGCGCCTGATCGATTGCGAGACGCTCGGGAATCTGGATGTGTCGTCGGCTGCGGATCTGCTCGCGCTGTATCAGGAATACCGTGCGGCCCACGCGACGCAGCTCCTCGCGCTCTGTCAGCAACGTGCCGGGAAGTTCCTATCCATCAGCGCCGGCGAGCCGCTTGAACGCGTGGTCTTCGACCTGATGCGGCGGAAAGGGTGGATCGTATGAGCTTCACTTCGCTGGCGAGCGCGTGGCTTTTCCTGCTGTTGATCCCGCTGGTCGTTTTCTATTTCCTGAAACTCAAACGGCCGCGTTTGGAAATCCCGTCGCTCGTGCTCTGGCGGCAGGTGCTCAGCGATCAACGCGTCAATTCGCCGTTTCAAAAATTCAAGCGGAACGTCCTGCTGCTTTTGCAAATTCTGATCCTCACGCTGCTCGTGCTCGCGGCGATGCAGCCATTTCTCTCGCGAGAGGCTGCGCGGGCGCATCGGCTGCCGATTCTCATCGATGTCTCCGCGAGCATGGCGGCGCTGGATCGTGCAGGGGGCATCTCCCGGCTCGAAGAAGTGAAGAAGCGCGTCCGCGA
>JBBSDS010000480.1:0-3165 GCA_038240495.1 Chthoniobacterales bacterium
GAGCGGGAGCCTTTGGGGCGCCGCTCTTTCAACGGTGCGAGTTTGGAGCAAAGGGCGCTGGCGGCCTGGGCTGCGTTGCGGCCGCGTGGAAACCCACGGGCCCAGTCGAGATCAGGCTCACCGGCGCCGTTGGCCGCGCGGGGGCAACCGCGCGGTCAACCCTTCTCCTGCCGCGACGCACTCGAAGGCAAGTCCACACATACAAGTCGAAGGATCCCGGCGCTTTCAAGTGCGACTGCCGCTGGTGATTTCACGGGATTCTTCGACTGCGCTCAGAATGACCCGTATCTGGAACATTAGACTGTAACCAAGAGCTAATGCGCGTCCTTCTGCGCTTGATCGAAAAGCGCACGCCAGTAATCGAGGCGTTCCTTCACGCGCTTCTCGTAGCCTTGATCGCCTGGCTCGTAGTAACGACGGCCTTCCGGCAGGTAAGCCTGCGGCACGTAGGCGCCTTCGTGGTCGTGACTGTATTGGTAGCCTTCGTGGCCGAGCGCCTTCTTTGCGCGCTCGCTGCTCGTGTCGCGTAGATGACGCGGAACCGCGAGGGTAACGCCTTCCTGCACTTCTTTTTTTGCCGCGAGCAGGGCGGCGTAGGCGCGATTACTTTTCGGCGCGGTGGCCACATAGACGGCGGCGTGGGCGAGGGGAATCTGCGCCTCGGGCAAGCCGACAAACTCGACAGCCTGTTGCGCGGCGACTGCGATGACCAGCGCCTGCGGATCAGCCATGCCGACATCTTCACTCGCGCATATGACGATGCGCCGCGCAATGAATCGGATCTCCTCACCGGCATAGAGCATCTTTGCCAGCCAATAGAGCGCGGCGTCGGGATCGCTGCCGCGCATGGATTTGATGAACGCGCTGATCGTGTCGTAGTGCTGGTCGCCGTCGCCGTCATAGACGATCGCCTTTTTCTGGATCGACTCCTCGGCGATCCCCCGGTCGATGAGGATCACACCATCAGCGCCCGGCGGCGTGGTAACGACCGCGATTTCCAGCGCGTTCAAACATCTCCGAGCATCGCCATCGGACGTCGTTGCGAGATGCGTCAGCGCGTCTTCCGCGATCTCGATTTTCATTTTTCCAAAACCACGCGACTCATCTGTCAGCGCGCGCTTTTGGAGCGCAACGAGATTCGCGGGCGTCAGCGGTTCGAGTTGAAAAACCTGCGAGCGCGAGACGAGCGGGCTATTGATATAGAAGAAGGGATTGTGCGTCGTCGCGCCGATCAGCCGCACCGTGCCGCGCTCGACATCCGGCAGCAGCACGTCCTGCTGTGCTTTGTTCCAGCGGTGGATTTCGTCGATAAACAGGATCGTTTTGTCGCCCTTGTTTTCGAGACGATTCGCGGCGCTGGCAATGACGCGGCGCAGGTCTGCGACATTGCTTTCGACTCCGCTCAGGCGCTCGAAGCGCGACTGAGTGGCGCTGGCGATGATCTCCGCCAGCGTCGTCTTTCCCGTCCCTGGTGGACCGAAGAGAATGATTGACGAAATGCGGTCGGCCTCGATCGCGCGTCGTAGCAGCTTGCCCGGAGCGAGGATGTGGTCCTGACCGGCATACTCGTCGAGTGTGCGCGGGCGCATCCGCTGGGCCAGTGGAGCACTGGCCGCGGGATCGGAAGCAGTGGGAGGCTGCGCGGAAAACAGATCGGGCACGGCGTGACGCTAACTTCCATCCGGCAAATTGACGACTGGTGAATACTAGGGAAAGACGCGACGATCAGCACGCGTAGGAGTAAACTGCGATACGATAACGAAACCGGAGGCTAACCCATGAAAACCATTCTTGTTCCCGTCGATTTTTCCGATGTCACCGCGCGCCTCGTCGAGACCGCGCGAACATTTGCCGCGGCCTTTGGCAGCCGCGTTGTCTTGCTGAATGTCGCCGAACCCGAGCCCGATTTCGTCGGTTTCGAAGCCGGTCCTCCAACCGTCCGGATGAGTGTCGCCCGCGATTTCAAGGCCGAGCGCCAGCGGCTGGACGAACTCAAAACCCAACTCACTTCCTCAGGAGCCGAAGCCATCGCGCTCCATATCCAGGGGCCAACGGTGGAAAAAATTCAGCACGAAGCCGAGGAACAACACGCCGAACTAATCATTATGGGATCCCACGGCCACGGCGCACTCTACGAACTGCTGGTTGGCAGCGTCACGCAGGGAGTGATCAAGGGTTCCGCCTGCCCTGTGCTGGTGGTGCCAGCGAAGGCTTGAGCAAAAAAACAAAAGCTCGCGCGCGCGGACGCTGAATGCTCGCGGTCCGGCTTGGTCCACTATTTAGTACGCATTAACCTGGCCGCCGGCTTTTTCTGGCTCCTGACTAAAGCGGATCGTCGGAGCGTTTCCTTCGTACACATGCGGCGCGGTGTTTGGTTTGCGGTGGGCGCAAGCGGGGAATGTGCCGACGGCGACCACCGCGATCAGTGGAAGGAGAAATCTGGACATGAAACGGAGCTTAGGCTGCAAACCGAACGAGTCGAATGAAACTCGCGTTGCCTCACGGGAAAATAACACCGGAGGCTGGATCGTAGATGGGGGCTTGGCGGGCATAGGATGGGTGGGTGTTTAGAGCGGTTCGGGGGCGGGCGCGGCGCGCCCGCGCAAAGATTTCGCGCAGCCGGCGCTCCTTGCCCTCGACCAGAGCCAGCGGGTCGAGCTCCGCCTGCCGGGCGCGCAGTTCGCGGCGTTGCGGCGTCTGCAGATCCGGCCAGGCGAGCAGCCGCGCGCACGCGGTTTGTGCCGGGGCGGAGCGTTTGCGGTAGCGGCTGCCTATCTTGACTTTTTCGAGCAGTTGCAGCGAGGGGCAGAAGAAGTTTTGCAGCGGGTTCCACACCTCGGTGTAGAGCGCATTGATGGGGCCGAGCAACGCTTCGCCTTACAGCCGTTCGTAGCCGAGGAGCTGCCGCGTGTGGCTCCAGTTCTTTTGTTCGACGTGGGGCGTTGTCGTTTTTGTGATAAGGGCGCGAGCGCGTGAAGCGCACGGGCGCCGCGCGTTCGCTGAAGTAGCGCCACAGGTGGTAATTCAAGAACTCGCCGCCGTTGTCGCGCTCGAAACCGAGCAGCACGAAGGGCCGAGGAGGCGGAGGGGAATAGGGAGGCTGGTGGGTGGGCGAGCCAGCGCCGCCTCGACTTCGCGGGTGCGCGTGACCACGCCCGCGCCGCC
>JBBSDS010000481.1:0-3150 GCA_038240495.1 Chthoniobacterales bacterium
CCTGCCGGGGATGTCCCGGCTTCGGCGAAGGTGCCGAGCGGATGGCCGGGCGCAATTGGGTTTCGACGAACGCCGCGATCTCCGCATCCGTGCGCCGCAAGGCGTTTTGGCGCGCCCCTTCCGCCGAATCGCTCTGCGCGTGTACGGACGTGGTCGCGATGGCCGCGTCCACTCGCCCGAGCCGATGCGCCGGGCCGAGCGTCACGCGCTCCCAGCCCATGTGGAGTCCCGGCGGATCCGTGCGTCCGCCGGAAAAGCGCAGCGCGGCGCCCGTCGGCTCCTGCCGGCGATCGGTCGCAAAGAAAACCTTGGCCGTGCGCGTGTCTGGCTGCGGCCCCGGGCAAGCCAGCGGAGCGCGCGTCGCGCAGCCCGCACCGAAGAGTAGGAGCGCGATCGAGATGCTGGCGGCGGAAACGATTCGCATTTTGCGAGGAAGGCGGGTTCAGCCAGTGATGTAAAGGAGGGCGAGCCTGCAGCGTCGCGCTGATGGAGATGGAGAATGATTCGCCACCGCGCGAAGACCGCGGAACTGCCAGCCACACGGCTCATACGGACAGACCCGGCGCAAGCAAGCACATGCCTGCGGCGCGATGGCTAGGAATAGCTCAACTGCTTTCGATCCGGCTTCTGCTCCGCAGTGCGGCGATTGTTTGGTTTAGAAATGGCGTGTTTGATTTCCTAACCACTTCTTTCTGATGCCAGACCATGCATCCCCATCATCCGCTCACCGGACAAACCAAAAGAACGCGATGGCGACGGCGGTCGGCATGAGCGCCCCGAGGAACAGGCCGAGCGGGCTGATGCCTTCGTCCTCGAAGACCTTTGCATCCTGCAAAATTCCGACGCCCGCGGGGTTCGGGGCATTCGCGATGACCGTGAGGCCGCCGCCGGCCACCGCACCTGCGACAAGTGCGTATTGGAGTTCGGGGGAGATGCCTTCGACCAGCGAGCCGAGGTAGGTCAGCGCGGCGTTATCGGTGAGTGCGGTGAGGCCCGTCGCGCCGAAGAAAAGCGCGGGGCCGTTGAGGCTCTCGATGAGCGGCTTCAGCCAGTAGGATTGCAGCGAACCGAGCGTGACCAAGCCCGCGAGGAAGAAGCCGACGAGCAGGCCTTCGCGCAGTTTGAGGTCGTCCTGGAATTCCTTCGTCGCGGCGACCACGCCGAGGAAGAGCACGAGGATTCCCCAGAAGACATCGGGGTGATGCGCGAAGGCGACAACGAGCGCGAGGAAGACGAGGTGAATCGCCGTGAGCCATGCCGGGACGCCGGCGCTTGTGTCCGGCTTGGGTTCGAGCGCGGTGAGTTGCTTGCGGAAGAGCAGCGCCGTGATCGCGGTCGAGGCCGCGCAGGCCGCCACTGCGCGCCAGCCGAAATGCGTGAGCATGAACAGCGTGTCCCACTTCCACTTTGCCGCGACCATCAGCACGGGCGGTGCGGCGAAATGCGTGAGGGTCCCGCCGATGGAGACATTCACGAAGAGGAGGCCGAGCGTGGCATAGGCGAACTTCGCGCTGATGCCGCGATCGAAATACCGGCGCTTGAGCACGAGCGCGAGCAGGGTCATCGCCGCGGGCTCGGTGATGAGCGAGCCGAGCAACGGCCCGAGGATCATCGCCGCGATGTAGAACGCGGCGCTTTCGCCGAGCGGGAGAAGCCGGGCCGTGAGGGAGATCAGCCGCTCTGCGAGTTGCACGATCGGACGCGTAGCCGCGACGACCATGACCGCCAGCACGAACTTCGGCTCGTTGAAATTCAGACCCTCGATGTAGCTCACCGCATCATGCACCGAGCCCTTGAGCGCTGCGATGCCGAGGAAAAGCGCCGCCGCCCACAGGCCGAAAACGACTTCCGTTTCCGCGAGGAAATGCAGCGTGTTTTCCTGAATGGAATCCGGCGGACACTGGTGCGCCCAGTGCGCGAATCGTTTCACGGAAAACGTGTGCAGCACCGCGAGTGCGAAGAAAACCGTCGCGAGGATTTCAGAGGGTGAGGGATGCATTTGCCTTGTGCCGCTTCCCGAAGGATTCGGCGGATCGAATTCCAAACGGCCAGAACTCCGGCTCAAAGTAAACCGCTGGCGCCAGGAAAATGAGCTTCAACAAGCGCTCCTCAAGTCGGCACCGCCGCTTTTTGTCCCGCAGAATTCCAGGTCGGTCGTTCACTTGGCTTGTGATCGTGACTCGCGATTCGCGTCGCCGATCACTTTTTCGGACGGCCTCCCGCGGCGGACTGATCGGGCTCGGATGCTTCCGCCGACTCCAGCAGATTCTTACTTTCATCCGCTGGTCGCGACGAACCGGTTATCTCCTGAATTTCCTCGGCATCGCTTTGCAGTCCGCCTTCTGCCTCGGTGGAGACGACATCCGGCTCGGATTCTTTTTTCGGCGGCGCGGGTTCCCGGACGCTGGACCGAGTGTCCGGCATTTCTTTCCGCGGCTCGCGCACCAGCCGGATCGGCACCGTCTCCGGGAAGATGATCTCGCGCCCCTCGTCGGGCATCGTGATTTTGGAATCCTGGAACGCCCGCTTCACCAGCCGGAGCACCGAAGACCTGACCTTCAACCAACTGTTCTGCTTGCCATCAATCCAGAAATATACCCGCAAGTTGACGCTGGACGCTCCCAGCTTTTCCACGAGGACCCACGGGTCCGGTTCCTTCAGCACCGCCGGATGCTCCGCCAGCACGCGCGACGCGATTTCCTGCGCGTGGGCGATGCTGTCCGCATAGCCGATGCCTACATCAAATTCCAAGCGGCGCTTCGGATTGCTGGTGAAGTTTCGGATCGGGCTTTTATAGACGATGGCATTGGGCAACTGCACGTCATTGCCATCCGTAGTCGCCAGGATCGTGGCCCGGATCGTGAGGCGCTGGACGTAACCGGTGATCCCCGAAATCTCGACGAGGTCGCCGGTGCGAAAAGGCCGCTGCATGCTGAGAAAAATACTGGCCAAGAAGTTTTCCGTGATGTCGCGGAAGGCAATGCCAAGGGCGAGGCCGATCAGCCCGGTGCCGCCGATGAGCGAGAGCGCCAGGCGTGTCAGTCCCACGACGCGCAGGACGAGGTAAAATCCGATCAGCACAATGAAAATGCCGAGCGACTTGCGGACGACATCGCGCAAGAGCGGGCTGTCAATCCGCCTTTGAAACAC
>JBBSDS010000482.1:0-3148 GCA_038240495.1 Chthoniobacterales bacterium
ATGATCTGCGCCGCCCGCAACGGAGCGGAAGGCCGTTCGTTCTGCGCAGCGGAGCGATGAGGCCGGAAGCGCAGTGAGGACGGCGCAGTTCATCGATTCCACACGAAGGGGGAGTCTGCGCCTCGACCGCGCGACAGCCGGACGAGGCGCAGTCGCCCCCAGCGCAGCCGCGTCAGGAGGCGTTGCGGAACCTGGGTTCTGCTGTGATGGGGAGCCGAAAGACCGGCTCGGAGAGCGGGCTTGAGCCGGGGAAGAGGGAGCCACGCGGACTCTTCCCTGTCAAAACCTCTGCTCGGAAACGGGCGCGATTACCTCCATCTGGACAGCATTGCCGTTGAGCGATTGTGAGACACAGAGCATCCATTTCCACCGAGGGCCAGCCTGCGCCTCGCGAATCATCTTATCCCACCGGAAATTTCGCGTCCGATGGATCCTCGCCACCTGTTTTTTGTATTCCAACAGCTGTTGATTCATCCGCAAGGAAAGCTGACGATCCAACGAGGACCTGTATTCGAGCTTTGAGGAAACTCGCGAGTCGGGTCGCGGTCACGGGCCGGGGGAGAAGTAAGGTTCCATTTCGGCGGTCGTTCGGGAGGCATGGCCACAGCCCGGAGGATAAGGACAGCGCCATGGAAGCAGTGCCGGAAAGCGGCACGGTTTTTGAATTCCTGCCGACGCATGGAGCACAAGAACGTCGTCGGTCGGCAAGTGGGACGGATCAGGAGCAATCGCGGTTGGTCCCAAGGAAAACTCGCAAGGGAACTTCAGATAGCCGGATGGGACATCAGCAGAAGCGAAGTCTCGAAAATCGAAATGCGAATCCGGGAGGTAAAGGACTGGCAGATGCTGCTGTTGGTTCATCTCCTCAAAACTCCCCATGAGTCATTCTACCCCCGTCTTGATTCAAAGGAGAAGCTTCGTGACGCCTTTGCTCTCGCAATGGAGAAAAAACAAAATGGGGGTGTCGTGCCGATTGCCGCGTGATCGGGACGGACTCTGGGTCGCCTAAGCTGAATATTTCGCCGCTCGTCTTGCCTTCGTCGCACCGAAAATTTCTGGTCGAATTGAATGAGGCTGCGGCCGGCAGCGCGCGACGCGAAAGTGTTCAATGAATGATGAGGCGTTGGTCTCGGCGCGCGCCCGTGGCAGGTGATGGGGAGCTTGTTTGTTTTTCCGTCAGGCGTCGGATTCCGTCGCGCGACGCTCCCTGCAGAGGGCGACGGCGGATCATTCGACGATAAGGCACATAGAGCCTCCACAATCCCCGCGGCGGAGCCTGCCCCACACGATTCGCAGCCGTGGATATCAGGAGCGTTGATGCAGTGGAGTTTAGCGTGAAAACACGCGCCGCCGTCACTGGCGTCTGACAGGCGTACCCCTACCATTGAGGATTCGACGACCCTGCAAACGCGACCGGCACTGAGGAGGAGCTATTCGTCGTCTTCCGCCACGTACGCGACGAAATTCGCCGGGTCTTTGAGGCTTACTCACCGTGGCGGGGTGATGAAGCGAAGAGGTCAGCTTGATGGACGATACAGATGACATCCCACCCGGCTGACGCATGTGGCGCGCTGGCTACGGAATGTTCGCCATGCGGTAGCCAAAGCCGCGCACTGTCTCCACATGCCTGCCGGCATTGCCGAGTTTTTCACGAAGGCGGCGCATGTGCGTGTCCACAGTGCGCGTATCTATGACGCTGTCGTAGCTCCACACGTCGCTGAGCAGCACGTCGCGGCTCTGCACGCGGCCGCGGCGTTCCATCAAAGTGGCGAGCAGCTTGAACTCCGTCGCGGTCAGTTCGAGGGGTTTGCCTTTCACGGCAACCTTGTGTTGTGTGCGGTCGAGGGTGATTTCGCCGAGCTTCACGATCGCGTCCTCGGGCGGCTGAGCCGATGAGCGGCGCAAGATGCTCTGCACACGAAGCACGAGTTCGCGCGGGCTGAATGGCTTTGTCATGTAGTCGTCCGCACCGAGTTCGAAGCCCACGATGCGATCCACTTCCTCGGCCTTTGCGGTAAGCATGAGGATGGGGATGTCTTTCGTCTCCGTGCCGACTTTGAGTGCCTTGCAAACTTCGAGGCCCTGCATTCCGGGAAGCATCAGGTCGAGTACGAGGAGCGCGGGGATCTGTGAGCGCGCCGCTTCGAGAGCGCTCGGGCCATCGCCAGCTTCGAGAGTCGAAAAACCCGCGTTTTTCAGACTGTTGCAGACGAGTCGCCGGACATCATCTTCGTCCTCGGCAACGAGGATTTTCTTGTTGGTAGATTTGCGCATGAAAGCAGCGCAAGTGTGCCGGGGGCTATTCACTCATCAAGCAGTGCAATGTCACGATCCTGTGAACCGTTTTCTGAGGAGGTTCCAAAAATCGGGGATAAAGTCAGACGATTTTTGTTTTGGCACCGTTGTTTCCTCGTCCTCCTTGCCCATGGGATTGAGCATGTGCGGGGGAGGTTGCGCGCGGACCTCGTGGATGTCCTACGGCGTAATTCATCACGCGGTGAAGTTCGCGCTGGATTTCCCCGCTCATGCTCATCCCGTCACTTTTCCACAACCGGTGCAGGCTGCGGGGACTCCTGTGCGGCTTGGGCGGCCCTCGCCGCTCTCGCCGCCTCCACCGCATTGGAAGCTTCCAGATTTCTCGCAGCCCTGGCGGCTCCGGCGACCTTGGAGGCTTCGGCGAGGTCGCTCTCCTCGGCTGCCTTTGCAACTGCGAGCCTCGCCCGCTCCAGCATCGCTTTCTCCTCGGAGAACATCTTCCGCCTCTGTGCGATGGGAAGAAACTCAGCAGCCTTCGCACTCTGACCGGCAGCGGTCAGGAAAATCGCGTGGTAGAGCGCCACCTGGGGCTTTTCCAGTTCCTCGGCAGGCAGGCTTCCCGTCAGTTCCACGGCCTCGGCGACCTTTCCCTGCTGGTAGAGCGAAAGTGCGCGGGTCACGACGATCGCCGCATCGCCGGGATTTTCCTGGTGGAGCCTCTCCGCCGCGCGATGTGCGTCGCCAACTTCCGAGCGGACGAGCAGCGAGAAAAATGCGTGACTATTGCGCAGCGCGACGGATTTCGGATCGCGCTGAACGAAGACTAGCGCCAGTTTTTGCAACTGCGCGGTGTCGGACCTCCCGATGGCTATCTGCCACAGCACGTCGAGCA
>JBBSDS010000483.1:0-3135 GCA_038240495.1 Chthoniobacterales bacterium
AACTCGTCGAGCGACTCCCCTCCGAGCCACATGATCAGCGCGTGGATGCTGTCGTCACCGAACACGAGTTCATCGCCGCGAAGCCGCTAGGATAGATGATTCGGCACGCGCAACTCGAACCGCGGAATGCGTGTGAAAACTGGCTCGCCATTTTCCGCGACGCCGAAGAACGCGCCTTCGGCCACGCTATCCGAGCCGATCGTATGATAGCTGTTGTAGGAAAAGCGCTGGCCGGGTTCGAGGCGCGGAAATTCTCCAACGACCCCATCGCCCTCCACGACGACGCACCGATCGTCCGCATCAGTGACAACCCACTTGCGGCCTTTGATCGTGACCGTAGTGGTCGAGTCGTTGTGGATCGTGATGAAATAGACAAACGGGTGCGGGCGATCCGGAGGCGCGTCGAGTTGCGGCATGTGGACGACGCGGTTCACGATCACGTGAAGACCAGCAAGTTCGGTAAAGACGGCAGGCATCGGGGGAAATTTTGAATGCTGAATTTGGAATTTTGAATTCGACTATGCACGGGCCTCGCCGTGTTTGCGAAGTATCCACTCAAACTCATAATTCAAAACAAAGTTTCCATGATCCCCGTCGCGCTTTCGATTGCTGGTTCAGACAATAGCGCCGGTGCGGGTGCGCAGGCCGATCTCAAGACGATGTCGGCGCTCGGCGTTTACGGCGTGACGGCGATCACGTGCGTGGTCGCTGAGATTCCCGGCAAGGTCAGCGCCATCCAGCCGATCACTCCAGCCATCGTCGCGGAGCAGATTCGCCTCTCTTTTTCAGCTTATCCGATCGGCGCAGTGAAGACAGGCATGCTCTACTCGCGAGAGATCATCGAGTGCGTGTGCAAAACGTTGGAGGAGCAAATCAAAATTCCTTTAATCGTCGATCCGGTGATGGTCGCAACGAGCGGCGATCTGCTGCTCCATCTGGATGCAATTGCGCTCTATCGCGAGCGCTTGTTTCCACTTGCCAGCCTCGTCACGCCAAATCTTGACGAGGTGCGCGCGCTGCTTGGCCGTCCGATTACCAGCCTCGAAGAAATGCGACGCGCGGGTGAAGAGCTGACGGCTCTTTTCGGGACGGCCTTTCTTTTGAAAGGCGGCCACTTGCGCGGAGCCATCGCGACGGATCTGCTCTTCGCGGACGGCGAGGTCGCCGAGTTCAGCGCGCCGTTTGTGCCCGATGTCTCCACGCATGGCACGGGCTGCACCTACTCCGCCGCCATCGCTTCGGGATTAGCCAAGGGACTCGCGCTGCGCGACGCAGTCGAAGAAGCAAAGCGCTTCGTCACGAAGGCCGTCACTCATTTCCTGCGCTGGGAAAAGGATGGTCGCGCAACCGATGCGCTGCATCACTTCGCGTAAGTCGTCCAACCGCTACGCTTCCGTTGCGGAAAACGCGCGGGTTCTTTACCCTCCGCGCCCTCGCTTATGAAAATCCTCGTTGTCGGCAGCGGCGGGCGCGAACACGCGCTCGTCTGGAAGTTGCAGCAATCGCCTCGCGTCAGCGCGATCTTCTGCGCGCCGGGCAATGCGGGCATCGGCCAACTCGCCACCAATCTCCCGATCAAAATAACCGAGCAGGAAAAGCTCGTGCAGTTTGCACGGGACGAGCGCATCGACCTGACGGTCGTCGGTCCGGACGACGCACTCGCGGCCGGGATCGTCGATCTCTTTCAGAAAAACGGCCTGCGGATTTTCGGCCCGACGCAGAGCGCAGCGCGGCTCGAATCGTCGAAGGTTTTCGCGAAAGAATTCATGCAACGCCACGGCATCCCGACCGCGGCGTCGGGGAGCTTCACCGACAGCAGCGACGCACAGAAGTTTTGCCAGAAGGCGAAATATCCGCTCGTCGTCAAAGCCGACGGCCTCGCGCTCGGGAAAGGCGTGATCATCGCGTGCAACGCCTGGGAGGCGGCGCTCGCGATTCACGAGATCATGGACATGCGGAAGTTTGGCGACGCCGGAAGCAGCGTGGTCATCGAGGAATTTCTGGAAGGTGAAGAGTGTTCCATCCACGCCCTCGTCGATGGAAAAAACTATCTGCTTTTTCCCGGAGCGCAGGATCACAAGCGGGCGCTCGATGGCGATCAGGGCTTGAACACCGGCGGGATGGGGACTTTCAGCCCGCCGGCGAAGTTGCTCACTCCGGCGCTGGAAGAGCGCGTCCGGCGCGAGGTGCTCGATCCGTTCATCGCCGGGCTGCAACGTGACGGACTCGATTACCGCGGGATGCTTTTTCCCGGAGTGATGGTCACCGACGACGGCCCAAAGGTGCTGGAGTTCAACTGCCGCTTCGGCGATCCGGAAACGCAAGTGCTCCTGACGCGAATGGAGAGCGATCTCGTCGAACTGCTCGAGGCGACGATCGACGGACGGCTCGCTGGTGTGGAGGCGAAGTGGAAACCGGAGTCCGCCGTCTGCGTGATTCTCGCCTCGGGTGGCTACCCCGGTGCCTACGCCACGGGCAAGCCCATCGGCGGACTCGACAGCACGGCGAAAGACGTCACGGTTTTTCATGCAGGCACGCGGCTGTCCGATGGACAGGTTGTGACAGCAGGAGGACGCGTGCTCGGCGTGACGGCGCTCGCCAGCGATCTGGTGACGGCGCGGCAGCGCGCCTACGAAGCCGTTGACGCGATCGACTTCGAGGGCCGGCAATTCCGGCGCGATATTGCAGTGAAGGGCTTGAGCGCCTAGCATCCCCGCACCCTATGAAATTTTTCGCGGCGTCCGCGCTGGCTGTCCTGCTTCTCAATTCTGCCCCTGCACTGCGCGCCCAGCAGCCTCAGCCTGAACCCACGGTCGTCACCGCTCCCAGGAAAGATCCCTCGCCGGGAAAGCGCACGGCGGTCGATTCCCTCACGGATGCGGACCTCGATCAACTGATCAAGCTGCTGAAGGAAAACTACATCAATCCGGCGGCTCTCTCCGAATCCGAATTGAAACGCGCGACCGTGCAAGGCGTGCTCGAGCGTCTCGGCCCGGGAGCCGCCATTTCAGACGCTCCAGCGGGAGGTGGTTCCGGCGCGAGTCCTTTCCGGGCGGAGATTCTCGACAATCGGATCGGCTACATCCGGCTGGGCGCGACCACTGCGGGCAACGTCGGCGAACTCGATGCCACGCT
>JBBSDS010000484.1:0-3119 GCA_038240495.1 Chthoniobacterales bacterium
CAGCAGCTTCGACTCGCGGGTGCGGCGGACCAGCTCCACGCAATGTTTCACGAAGACCTCGCTGACATGCACGGCCTGCACCGCTTCCATCGCGACGACCAGATCCTCGACCGATGCACCGGCGTTGTCCTCGATCATGTCGAAGGCCGAGCGCGGGACGGCGCCGCCGCCTTCGCGCCGCAAGCCCATGCCAAGCTGGCGCTGGAGGATCATCTGCTCGTCCTCGCGGCCCGGATAGCCGAGCCGGTGCAGGAGCATGAAGCGATCGAGCTGCGCCTCCGGCAGCTCGAAGGTGCCCGACTGCTCGACCGGATTCTGCGTGGCGATGACGAGGAACGGCGTGGGCAGCTTCAAGTTCTGGCCGCCGATGGTGACCTTGCGTTCCTGCATCGCTTCGAGCATCGCGCCCTGCACTTTCGGCGCGGCGCGATTGATCTCATCGGCGAGGAGCAGATTGGTGAAGACGGGCCCTCGGTGAATGCGAAATTCGCCGCTCTTTTGATCGATAATCTCCGAGCCGATGATGTCCGACGGCAACATATCGACCGTGAACTGCACGCGCTTGAATTCGAGGTTGATCGCCTTGGCGATGGTGTTGACGAGCAGCGTCTTGGCGAGGCCCGGCAAGCCTTGCAGCAGCAGATGCCCGCCGGTCATCAGCGCGATCATCACGCGTTCGACGACGATGTCCTGGCCGACGACGATCTTGGCGACGCGCTCGCGGACTCCGGCGACGAATTGCTGGGCGTTCTGCGGGTCTGCGGTGGGAGCAGGAGATTTGGTAGTTTTAGGCATTGGTCAGGAGCGTGTGTAGAGGCGGCTCTGTCCGCAGGACGTGCCGCCTCCAATTTTTGGAAAGGTGGAGGGATGTGTGTGTGGGAGGAAGATGGAGGCGGCACCTGCTTCGCAGAGAGCCTCCTCTACACAGGAAGAGGTCGCCTCTACACAAACGTGCGACGCGCTGCTATGATTCGCGCCATGGCCAATCGCCCTCCGCGGCTCGAGCGCTTGTTTGAGGAGTATCGCGCGCCGCTGTGGTTTGTGACTTTCAACACGCATCGGCGCGCACAATTGCTTACCAACGCTGCGACGCACGAGCGTTTCCAGAAGTTCGCCGTCAAGGCCGCGGAGCGCCAGATCCTCGTGGGCCGCTACGTGTTGATGCCGGACCATGCGCACCTTTTCGTCGCGGGTGGGTCGGATTTCGATCTCTCGGCGTGGGTGCGGATTTTGAAGCTGAGCTTGTCCAGCGTCATCCCGGCGCCGCGTCCGCACTGGCAGGAGGGATTCTTCGACCACCTGCTCCGCCACGAGGAAAGCTACGCGGAGAAATGGGAATACGTGCGGCAGAATCCGGTGCGCGCGGGCTTGGTGAAGGCGCCGGACGATTGGCCGTATCAAGGCGAGGTGACAGCGATGCCGTATGACTGACGCATGTGTAGAGGCGGCTCTGTCCGAAGGACGTGCCGCCTCAAACTTTCTCCGCGAAGCGCGTCTCCAACTCGTTGAATGATGGAGGCGGCACCTGCTTCGCAGAGAGCCTCCTCTACACAGGAGGGAATCGCCGCTGCACGTTGGGGAGCTGAGGCGCTTCATCGGTCTTAACAGGCAAGGCGCAGCCACTTTTCGGCGACGGTGCGAAGGTCGGCCTCGGACATCACACCGCCGTTACTCCCGAAGCAGGCTTGCTGCAC
The DNA here is from genome assembly GCA_038240495.1 of Chthoniobacterales bacterium. Lineage (GTDB taxonomy): Bacteria > Verrucomicrobiota > Verrucomicrobiia > Chthoniobacterales > Chthoniobacteraceae > Chthoniobacter. The sequence goes on from JBBSDS010000484.1 coordinate 1,695, forward strand.
GCGCTGGAGATCCTGTTGGAGCTCCAGCTGCTGGGGTTCGTGCAGCTTGACGAGTGGGCTCGTGCGCAGCTTGCGGAGCAGCGCGACGACGCCGAAGCCATCGACTTCGCGCGGCATCTTGAAAACGTCGCGTGCGGTGGCGGGGCGGTCGTCGGGGCCGATGCGGCGTTTCGCGAAGGCGAAAAGGAAGCCGCCAACGAGGAGCGCAACGGCGGTGCAGGCGCCTAGCCAAAGGCCAGGATGGGACGTGGGTTTCGCCGCGACTCCTCCGCTCGCACCGGCGCGCCCAATCTTCACCGAGGGCTGCGGGAGCGTGGCGAGATTCATGTCATCGTAGGTTTGGTAAACGACCGCGACGTCCTTCGCCTTGGGCAGCGGGAATTGGAACTCCGTCGGGGCGTCCGCCGCGCGGATCGGGTCGCCGTCGAGCGAGATCGTCCAGAGCCGCTCGGAGCGCGGGGCGACTGGATCGCCCCAGGTGTTGATCTCCTTCACCTGCAAGCCTTCGTGCGGGTTGATCGCTTTCACGCCGACCGCGCGTTTCAGCGCCGCGAGGTCGAGCAATTGGTCGAGCTCAGGCACCAGGCCGCTGGCGGTAGCTTTGATCTCGAGCGGAAGTGCGCCGTTGATCTGAAACTGGCGCGTGTCGAGCGTCTGCGTAATCTCGACCTTCGTCGCCGGTCGCGGTGGCACGTCGCCGACACCGACTTTGAGCACCGTCTCCGCCGACTCTGCCGGGATGGTCACCGGGCCGCTCAGGTCCACGAACTTCAGCTCCATCTGCACCGGCGGAATCTTGTCCACGCTCGCGTCCTTCGTGCGCACGAGGACGTAGGCGAGCACCGTTTCCTCCCAGCCGGTTTGCGCGGTGGGGCGCGGTTTCGCTTCGGGCGACGCGAAGGTGATCGACTTGATGTCGAAGAAGGGCGCGAGCGTTTCGGTAAAACTCAGCTCGAGTTCGTCGCGCGGGCCCTGTGCTTCGCGCATCTTTCTCGCGAGCGGTGTTTTCTGCTTCTTCCATTTCCCGGGAGTCGCCACCGCGCCGGGGTCGTTGGTGAGATACTGTCCGAACTGCGCGACGCGGCCCATCGCCTCGGTGTGGATCACGCTGACGATGATCCCGAAATCCTGATCGCGGCCCACGGTGTTCGGTCCGTCCACGCGCGTTTGCAGCCGGATCTCGCTCAGCAGTTCGTCGAAATACTTGACCTTTTTTTCCGCGCCGAGGGTGAAGGGATCGTCCTTCGTGATGACGAGCGCGCTGGCGAGGTAGCGGTATTTCAAGTCTTCGTGCAGCGGGTCCTTTTCGTCGGCGAGGCGCGCATTCACCACCTTCGCAAACTGGCTCAAGTGCGCCTGCGCCGCCTTCCCCGGCAGCGCCAGCAGATGCTCGCGAATCTTCGTCAAGGCCGCGCGGTTGATCGC
>JBBSDS010000485.1:0-3113 GCA_038240495.1 Chthoniobacterales bacterium
ACCGTCGAGCCGCCAAGACCAAACGCGGTGAAGAGCGCCTTCACGATCACGGGCGCACCCGCGATGATGAGGCCGCCGATGATCGAGAGCTTGCCCGCGTCGGTGTCGCCGCGGCGGATGGCGAAGCCGCCGCCGACAACGCAGATAGTGCCGAAGATAAATCCGATGAGCATGACGATGCCCATTGCTTTGCTCGCGCCTTCGGCGAGGCCGCCGGCAGCTTGCGCGAGAATGGGCATCGCGCGCATCGAGATGAGGAATGATGTGTTCATGCGTCCGTTCTAGCGGACGCAAATGCGCGCAAGCTCCCGATCGGGAGCCAAGTGATTGTGATGAAGATTTACGCTGCGCGGAATGACGACATCGCCGGAACCAAACTTACACGCGGTCAAGCTCCGCGAGCTGCTGCCATTTTTGCGCGATTGCATCCGCGGTCAGGATCACGTCCTGCCGCGCATCGTCTCGCTGCTGCAACGTGGACAGCTCGGCTTGACTAAAGGCTCGCGTCCGCGAGGCAGTTTTCTATTTCTCGGCCCGACTGGTGTTGGCAAAACCGAGGTCACGGTTGCGTTCACAAAATTCGTCATGGGAGCGGATCACTTGTTCCGCTTCGACATGTCGGAGTATCAAACGCAAGACAGCCTCGGCGTGCTGCTCGGCGGCAAACTCGGTGAACGCGGCACGCTGGCACTGGCCCACGACCGACACCGTGCGGGCACCTTGCTTTTCGACGAAATTGAAAAAGCTCATCCGCGCGTGCTCGACATATTTCTGCAAATTCTCGACGCCGCGCGTGTGACGATGGCAAACGGCGAAACCTTGGATTTGAGCGGCTTTTACGTCGTCTTCACCTCGAACATCGCCGCCGCTGAGTTGCTGGAGATTCAGCACTCCAGTTTCGCCACGATGGAGCGTCACGTTCTTGCTCGTGCGCAACAGGCGATGCGCCCGGAGCTTTATGCACGCATCGCCGAGAAGCTCGTTTTCAAGCGCCTCAGCTACGACGTGCAGCTCGAAATCGCCCGGCTCCTGCTCGATGCGGAATTAGAATTCCTTCGTGACGCCGGCCACGAATTGACCAAGGACGAGTCCGTGCTGCCGTTCCTCGTCCGGCAGGGTTATCATCCGCGACTCGGCGCGAGACCGATGCGGGATGCGGTGGAGAAGGCCATCGGCGATGCGGTCGCCGCACAGCTTTTGGACAAAGGAACGGTGAGCGGCCGATTGATGCTCAACGAGCAAGGAAGCGCGCTCCAGATTCTTGAAGCAAGACCGGCGGGGACGGGAAGCTAGAGCAGCTTTACTCTACGGCCTTCACGTTCCAATGCGCGGATACTCGCCCGCAATAAGACGAGCGTGTGGTGATTCACCCCGTCCGCGGAAATGTAAATGTGCGTGCCGGGTGCAGGCGCAAGGTCATCGAGATAAAGACCAACACCTTGTTGACGCGCTTTCTGCCATTCACGCGGCGGGCGAGATTCGTCGGGATTGATGGGTTGCGAGTCGGCCACGGTGGTAACGAGGTCATATACTCGTCAGCCCGCGCAAGCCAAGATGCACCGCACCGCGCAGATTCTCGGCCCAAGGCAAGAATGCTCAGTCTTCGCCGCACCGGGGGAATTCTGCGGCCCTTTCCGCTTCGATACGTTTGGCGAATTGCGTGGCGGAATGCGCCAATCGACGAAGATCATCCGCGCCCATCGCCAGCGGAGGGTAGAGGACATCCTCATCGTCTGGCGTTTCAGCGCGGGCCTGCTCCCATCGCGCAAATTCGCCCGACTTCTTGAGCACGCCGCGTTTATGATCTTCGGTCAGCGCACCGATCATCTGTGCGCGGAGGACGACAATCACGGCGTCTCCCAACCGGTAATCGAGTCCCGAGCAGAGGTCGAAAAGGTTGACCGTGTGCCAGTCATTCCAGAGCGACCAAATGAACCGGCGCACGCGGGTGCCACCGCCCGTGCTCCAATGGTGCGTGAGCGCGTTGGTGAGCGTATCGAGGGCGGCTTGCAGTTCATCGGCAGGAATGCAGTTGCGGCGCTCATTGATCGCTCTCATGTGGCGCGTGAATTCATCGAGCGTCGCTTGCTTCTCCTGCTCGGTAGGTTCGTGGAGTTCCATCGTGATTGGGTGTTTGAAGTGGGGCGCGTTGCGGTGACAGCTTCGTGACACCGTAGGGACAGAGGCGCGGGCGCGGCTCCCGTTTGGGAGCTATCTGCTTCGTGCGAATCAAAAGTTGCCAACCATGCGCTCGATCCGCGCGATGGCTGGAGAAGCCAGCTTCTTCGCGTCGAGAATCCCACTGGTCTGCCAGCAGCGATCTCCCGCTACGTCCATCCAGCGGACTTTGACGATCCCCAACCGGGTGCGGATGGTGGCGCGCAACGGCTGCTCATTGCGGTCGAAAACGATGGAAGAGATTCGAGTCATTGAAAGAAGTGCCGTTTAACGAGTGGCTCCCTCGGTTGGTTGTGAAGTGCCGCCGACATGGGCCGCCGCCCTTGGTAGAGCGACGGCCTGCCGTATCGGATTAGCTTTGGCTGAACAGCCCCACCTCACCATCGAGGAGACCGTGGAGAGCTTGGGTACGGGTCGGCAAGGCCCACAGACCGCTGCCTTTCGCGGCTTCCGTCACCGCGTTGAAGAACCGCCATGCCGTGCGGCCATCCTCCGCGAACTCGGGATGCCGTGGCGTGCGCCATTCCTGCAAGATCGCGGGAACCTGCGTCACGGTGATAGCCCGGTTGTCGAGCGCCCGGATTACGAGGTCATGTGCCTGCGCTTCCGTCAGTTCGTGCCTGCGGTAGGCGTCGATCCGCTCAGCCTGCTCGTGCCAGCGGTCGCCGAGTTGCCCTACCGCGCCGGACACCAAGCCCGGCAGGTCGCGCATGATGAAACGGGTGTGCTTGCGCGCGATCTTGATCTCGCCAGAAAAGGCGAGGTTATCGCACACGAACACGGCTGAACCTACGACAAGACCGGCGGGAAACCGCTTGTCATGCGAGTTTCGCAGGCCGAGCACGTAGGAGTAATCGCCTTGCTCGTCGCCATTGGCGATTTGGAGCAGGCCGAAGTAACGAGCCCCGTCGGCGCTCATGCCGTGGGCCTCGGTG
>JBBSDS010000486.1:0-3082 GCA_038240495.1 Chthoniobacterales bacterium
GAAAGCGCCGAGAAAGGATCATCGGATCTTGAAAAGGTCAGCAAATCCTGCCGGATTCTGATCGCTGAAAGTACTAACGTCATGCTCGGTTCACACTTCCATGTTCGAGAGGTTGGTCAGATGCATCTCGAAGGGAAGCATCAGAGCGTGGGTGCCTACGTCGTCATGAAAAATCCCGCAGGCCAGAAACAATGAAATCGGGATTCTTGATTGTGACGATGAGCTTGCTCGGCCAGTGGGCCGTCGCCCAGCAGCCCGCGCCATCCGTCGGAACGCCGGTGCCGAACACACCCTCGGTCAAAAAGGTTTTACCCAGTCTGCGCGGCAAGCTGAACTACAAATCGATTGGCCTCGGAGCCCCGGCGGGCCGCGTCGATGCTGGTTCGCGCGGCGATGGCAATGAGGTGGCTTCGCTCTACGTTCTCGCGCCGGAACACGTCGGGCTGACGACACACTCCCAGCCGACGCTTTTTTGGTTTCAAACTGCGCCGGCCAAACTCCCGTTCGAGATCAGTATTCTCAAACCAAACGACCCCACGCCAGTCCTTCGGGTGCGTCGCCCGGTGGCTGCGGCGAGCGGATTTCAACATCTCGATCTGGCGGCCCAAGGCGTGAGCCTCGCGCCCGGCGTTGACTATCAATGGGTCGTCGCGCTGGTGCGCGATCCGCAGAGCCGCTCTCGCGACATCGTCTCGAGCGGTTGGATTCGGCATGTCGGGAAAAAGGAAGTGCCGCGAAGCGCTGGTCCCGCCGCGTATGCCGAGAGTGGCATTTGGTACGACACCGTCTCGGCGCTGTTCGACCAGATCGCCGCGCATCCGCACGATGCGCAACTCGCCGCCGACCGCCGTGATTTGTTCACCCAGGTCGGCTTGCCGCCGCTTCCGTCCGTGCCCGTTTCAAAACGCCCTTAGCGAGACTCGAAAGCTCCTTTCGACCTGAGGCGCCGGACGACAGACCTCCACGATAGTCGAGGAAAACCGGCCATCCCGCGGGAATCGAGGCGACTGTCGGAAAGGGGGACGGAATTACGGAATTTGACCAAATGACGGAATCCAAGGCACCGCCAGTCCATTTCAGCTTTTGATCAAAACGACCAGCGGCTGCCCCGCTTCCACGGTCTTTCCCGGCGCAACGAAGATGCGCTCGACGCGACCGTGGCAGGGCGCCGTGATCGCCGTCTCCATTTTCATCGATTCGAGGATGAGCAGTTTGTCCCCTTCTGCGACGGTGTCGCCTTCCTTGACCGCGAGCTGCCAAACGCTGCCCGGCAGATGTGCGGAGACGACGTGGCCATTTGGCGGGACTTCGATCTCTCCGGCGGGCAAAGCGATCTCGGCTTCGGCTTCCGCGACGTTTTGCCCGGCGACGACCCAGCGCTCGCGTTCTTCGGCAAAGGCCGCGCGCTGTTGCCCGCGGAAAGTCGCGATCGATTCGGCATGCTCCGCGAGGAACGCCTGATGGTCTTTGAGCCGGAAGGTCTGCTCCTCGATCCGCAGCTTGAATCGGCCGGTCTGAAAATCTTCGCGCAACCGGAGCAGTTCCTCGGCGGTCACGGGATAAAATCGAATCTGGTCAAAGAAGCGCAGCAGCCACGGTTTGCCGGCCTCAAAATCCTGGGTGACGCGATAGGTGTTCCAGACCTGCAAGGTGCGCCCGACGAACTGGTATCCGCCCGGCCCTTCCATGCCATAGATGCACATGTAGGCGCCGCCGATGCCGACCGCATTTTGCGGCGTCCACGTGCGGGCGGGGTTGTATTTCGTGGTCACGAGCCGATGCCGCGGATCGAGTGGTGTGGCGACCGGCGCACCGAGATACACGTCGCCCAGCCCGAGCACGAGGTAGCTGGCGTCGAAGACGATGCGCTGCACGTTGGCGATGCTTTCGAGCCCGTTGATGCGGCGGATGAACTCGATGTTGCTCGGGCACCAAGGCGCGTCGGGCCGGACCGTTTGCGTATATTTTTCGATCGCGAGGCGCGTCGAAGGATCGTCCCACGAGAGCGGCAGATGGACGATGCGCGAGGGCACTTCGATCTCATCGACATCCGGCAATTCCGACTCTGCGTGGAGCAGCGTGGACATGAGATCGGCGAGCGGCAGCGTGCGCGGCTCGTAGTGGATTTGCAGCGAGCGGATGCCGGGCGTGAGGTCGATGATGCCGGGAACGTGCTTGGCCTCGAGCCACTCCATGAGCGCGTGCACGCGGAAACGCAGCGCGAGGTCGAGCACGAGAGCGCCGTATTCCACGAGCAGATACCGGTCACTCGCCCGGCGATAGCACACGGCCACGCGACCCGGCTCCTCCGGCAGACGATACTGCACCGCGTCCTCATCCGCGGGGTCGAAGACCTGCCGTTTGGTATCCGGAAGATCGAGCAGGACATCGAACTCCCGCTCCTGCTCCAACTCGCGGGCGTTTGCCTCGGCGAGCGGCATCCGGCGAAAGCGCACGGTGTCACCGGGCTTGAGTTGTCCGATTTTCCACAGGTCGCTCTTCGCGATGCAGGCCGGACACACGAAGCCGCCCAGGCTGGGTCCGTCGGGACCGAGAATGATCGGCATGTCGCCCGTAAAGTCGATCGCCCCGATGGCGTAGGCATTGTCGTGAATATTCGATGGATGCAAGCCCGCCTCTCCGCCGTCGGGCCGCGCCCACTGCGGCTTCGGGCCAATGAGGCGGACGCCCGTGCGGTTCGAGTTGAAATGCACTTTCCACTCCGTGGCGAAAAACATCGCGATGTCGTCGTCGGTGAAAAAATCCGGTGCGCCATGCGGGCCGTAAAGCACGGCGATCGTCCAGGCGTTTTTGTAAATCGGTACGAGCCTCGCCGGGAGCGTCGTTCCGACCGCCGCTTCCGCGTTGCTGTGTCCAAGATGCAGCACATCCCCCAGCCGCAGCGCGCGTCCGCCGTGGCCGCCGAAATTCCCGAGCGTGAACGTCGCGCGGCTGCCGAGATAGCGCGGCACATTCAAGCCGCCGCGCACCGCCAGATAGGCCCGTGCTCCCGTGCCAGTCGCAGCACGCATTCGCAAAACATCGCCCGCCTGCACCGCAATCGCCGTCCAGCGCGGCGCGC
>JBBSDS010000487.1:0-3047 GCA_038240495.1 Chthoniobacterales bacterium
CGTCGCAAAGTGTCGGTTTCGACCGCGAGAACCAAGGTTTTGCCACGCCCGAATTGGATAACATCGGGCGGCAGGAAATCCCCGACTGGCGTACGGAAAAGATGAGCGGGATGATGACGGAGCCAGCCTATGGCTATTTAGATGAGTGATCGCGAAGTGTCATACCCGCAAAACACTTAGGAGCGGCCGCCCGATACGGACTCCGCTAGAACCGCCTCGTGGATGTCGAATCGCTAGCCAGGCAGTAAGGACGGACAGGCAGCCCGGCGCGGGCTGACGTTGATCCAATCCCGGATAAAAAAGGGCGGAACCTCTCCGGCGGCGGATCCTCGAAGCACCGGTGGGACAAGTTTTCGTTGTTGTCTGAATAGCAGAGGCGAGAAGTGCGTCGAAGCTTCCATGAGATATCCCCTACACTCCGCTCGCTCGTTCGGCGCCCTTGCGTTTGGGATCGCGTTTCTTCACGCGAATCCGTCCCACGCAGGCAAGATAACCTACGTGCCAGTGAGCGGCGACGCCGACTCCGGCATTTCGTCCGCTTACACCTTCACGAGTGCGGTTAATGCGGCCGGAGAATGTGAAATTGGAGGGATTAAACTCTTCCCTCTGAGCGTCGCCGGTAACGTAGCCTCGGCGAACGACGTCTCTGTGACGGCGACCAGCGGGTCGCTGGTCCTTGCACCGGGACCGGAGCGGGCGGCTCAGGGAGTCTTGGGACGGATTTTTGCTCAATCGCTTGTTAACGAGGCCGAAGCCGATGGCGCCGAAGAGGAGATTGTGATCGATCCGGCGAGTCTCGATCCGAATCGTACATATCATCTTCGGATCTACGTCGCTGGCTCGGGCGGCACGAGGCGGGAGGTCAATCTCTCCTTCGCCGGAGACGGCCGCGCCGCCGTCCAAACCGGGTTTTTCGACGAGGAAGATGCCGCGACCAGCGCCGGCAGGTTTAGCGATTCCGCACAGCCTTATTACATCGACTACCGGTTTATTTGGGATGGCCGAACCACACCCGGAGTGATCGTTTCTCAGCGGGATGCCTCCTCGGGTTTCGCGATCTATGCGATCACAAATGTAGAGGAGGACCGGCCGGTCACCCGCGCCGCGAACTTGCGCGCTCCCGCTCGCCTGGCGCCAGCTGAGGAGGCGGTCGATGTTGGTGTGCAAAGTGAAACCTTCTATTCCGACGAGTCTCTCAATGCGCATGGGCAATGGATTCAGGCAGGGGGGGACGGCGCGGTTTGGCATCCCACGGATGTCGGCGATGATTGGCGTCCTTATACAAGGGGAAGCTGGGTCCATTCCGATGATTGCGGCTGGACCTTTGATTCCAGCGAAGAGTTTGGATGGGCCACATGTCATTATGGGCGCTGGGCAGAGGTTGCAGATGTTGGCTGGTGCTGGACCCCTGGCAGACAATGGGGGCCCGCATGGGTCTCATGGCGCTCGGGAGATGATTGCGTCGGCTGGGCGCCTCTGCCTCCCGAAGTAAGATGCGATGTCGGGTATGGAGTTGGTCCGTGGGTGGACGCGAGATATGATCGTGGCCCCGGCGTGTATAATTTTTGCCGGGTGGCAGACCTCGGCTTGCAACTCTTGGGAAGCGCCTTGTTTCCCGTTGAAAGAAACGCCCAATATTTTCAATCGACGACAAATATTACCAATATCGTCCGAAACAAAACCACAATCTACAACGCGGGACCCAAGTTCACTACCGTAAACAATATCATATCGACGAACGGAGGCCGGCCCGTGCCGACTGCTGTCGTGCAACTGCACAATACTGCCGTTGCCACCGCCAATGCGACGCAAGTGCATCAAAATGGCGTTCTCGCACTGCGGGCGCCTGCCATATCGCCTGCGAACCACCCAATCGCCCCAGCCCAGATCGCAAAAGTAATTGCCGCTCCCGTCGTGAACAAGGGATGGGCGGGCGTCACCGACCCAAAGATGAAGGCGGCTCTTCAGCAGAAGATCGCCGCTGAACCTGGTGCGAAGACTGGTGGACCAGCAGTTCCTGGCGCTGCTCAAGGAGTTCTCGCCGGCTCCGCAAATCCACGAACTGGCGTCGCGCAGCCGGCTCAGTCATCTGTGGGTCAAGTGGGGACTCATCCCGGCGCCGCCGGAACCCCCCTCGCCGGAAGCCCTGCCATTACAGGCACACATCCGCTCCCCGGCACGCCCATCGTCCCCGGCAGCAAGGACACTGCTTCAACGGTAGCTCCTGCTGTCGCGGGAACTATCGGAACTGTCGGAGCCGATCGAGCCCACCCGGGGCGGCAAGGCGGAGTCGCTGGAACCGCAGTAACTGCTGCTGGTCCTGCAGCCGGTAAGTCCGGTCCAACTAACGTTGCCCCCATAACAAACCCGGCGCCCGGTGCGCGCCTCGCCAATACAGCGCAGCCAGGCGCGGGCGCATCGCTTCGTCCCGGTCAGATCATTGCTCCGCCGACCAACGCGGAAATCGCGCGCACAGCGCAGCACCTTCGCCAGGGTGCGGCGGGCGGACCAACAAATACGCCTGAAGTCGGGCGCCCAGACTATATAGCTTCCTCACTGCCGAATGGGAGGCAAAAGCACGCAGGACTCCCAGCGGGAACCTTGCATCCTGGCGATCGAATCATTCCGCCCGCCGGCCCGGTGACCTCGGCGACGCAAGGCGCTGATTGGGTCCACGTGAGGCAGGGAGCAAAGGCCCATGCGTTGAGTGACGGTATTGCTGCTCACGCCCTGCCAGGGACTGTAGCCGGGCCTTCCGCGTCCGCGAAGTTTCACCGTCCAGGAACACCGATCGCTCAGGACACTGGTGCAGTCCACAGTGACACGACCTCTCCGCGCGCATCGGCGCCTATTTCCGAACTGAGGCACACACACTCTCCACCAACTCTTCAGGTTTCTCCGTCCACGATCTCCGACTCGGCCTCGCACACCGCCCGCGCGCATTCTCAGCCCCAGCAGCCATCGGCTCACGCCTCCGCGCCACAGTCCGCCTATCACGAGCCAGCGCCACGTCCACAGTCCGCATATCACGAGCCAGCGCCACGTCC
>JBBSDS010000488.1:0-3038 GCA_038240495.1 Chthoniobacterales bacterium
CAGCGCCAGGTCGCGCCCGCGGGCTTCAGCCAGCGCGGCGATCGGTCTGCCCGAAGTCCAGATCAGCGCATTGAGAATGACGAGCGTGAAGACCACGCACGTCCGCAACGCGAGGCTGATATCGGGTCCGAGATTCTTCATGCCGGACTTGGCGAGCACAGACGTGAGGCCGGCGAAAAGCGCGGCGAAGATGGCTTGAATTTTCCAGGTTTCCATGGCGATGGCGGGCGAGGTTACCGGTTAAACATTCGTTGATCCATCCGTGATAATGCCTGCCCGATTGCGAGGGCACAGGGGTCGGACTTGCTTGGCAGCGCGATCAGCCCTGTTACGGTCCATGCCAGATATGGCCTCACGTATCGACTCTTCTCCACCCGCTCCCCGCCGCCATTTCGCGAGCGATAATTACGCAGGGATCTGTCCCGAAGTATGGGCGGCGATGGAGGAGGCAAACACGGGACATGCCGCGAGTTACGGCGCCGATTGGTGGACCGCCGAAGCCACGCGACTGATTCGCGAAGTCTTCGAGATCGACTGCGAAGTGTTCTTTGTCTTCACCGGCACTGCGGCCAATTCCCTCGCTGCTGCGGCGGCGTGCGCGCCTTTTGAGAGCGTTCTTTGTCATCCGGAGTCGCATCAATTCAACGACGAATGCGGCGCGCCTGGATTCTTTGCCCACGGCACGACGCTCGTGCCAGTGCCGGGCGGGAACGGAAAGCTCGGACTGGCGGAATTGGAGCGCGTGGCCACGCGACGCACCGATGTGCATCACCCCAAGCCGCGCAGTGTCAGCGTCACGCAGACGACTGAACTCGGCACGGTCTATTCTGTGGAAGAAATCGCGGGCATCGGCGCGCTGGCCGACCGCCTCCATCTCTGCCTGCACATGGATGGCGCTCGATTTGCCAATGCCGTCGCGAGTCTCGGTGTGGCGCCGCGGGCGATCACCTGGGAAGCAGGCGTGGATGTGCTTTCGCTTGGCGGCGCGAAGAACGGCATGGCTTTCGGCGAAGCGGTCGTCTTTTTCGATCGCCATCTCGCGCGTCAGTTTGAGTTTCGGCGCAAACAGAGCGGGCAGCTCGCCTCGAAGATGCGCTTCCTCGCGGCTCCGTGGATCGGTGCGTTGCGCGACGGCGCGTGGCTGCGAAACGCCTCGCACGCCAACGCGATGGCCGCTCTGCTCGAACGCGGACTGCGCGAGATTTCGGGTGTGACGGTCGTTTATCCGCGTGGGGCAAACGCGGTCTTCGCCGCGCTCCCCGTTCGTCTCGCCGACGGCTTGCACGCGCGCGGCTGGGAGTTCTACACCGATGTCGGCCCGGATGGCGCGGCGCGGCTGATGGGCTCGTGGGATACGACCGAGGAAGACGTGCAAAAACTTCTCAGCGACGTCGCTGAATTGGCGAAGTGAGAGCGGTCGCGTAGGTTGGGGAAAAGGCGACGCATGCATCCCGAGCAACGAAAAATCGCGCGCATTCTCTTCGACGAATTTCACAGCGAAAGCTGGTCGATTTCCGCCGAGCGTGCTCGCGAGATGGAGCCGGATCGGGCGGCGAACTCATCCTACAACACCGCCGCCGCCGCACTCTCGTCGCGCGATTTTCTCGTCGCGCGCAATATCTCCCAACCACTCGATAAGACCGCGCTCGCGGACGCCGATGTGCTAGTCCTGCCGCATCCTTGCGACGCGCGATGGGAGCGAACAACGTCCAGTGGTTCGCCGGCTTTCACACCGGCGGAGATCGAAGCCGTGCAAGCATTTGTCCGCGGTGGCGGCGGCTTGCTCGTGATCTCGGAATACGAGCACGCCAAGTATGGCGACAACCTCAATGAGTTGCTCGCGCCGACTGGTCTGCGGATCGAAAACGGCACGGCCTTCGATAACTCGAAGAGCGTCCACGACAATCCTGAGTGGCTCTTCGGCGAACCGATGGAAGGCACGTCGCTGGCGCACGGCGTCAAGCGCGCGTGCTTTTTCCGTGCGGGCTGGTGCGTTGCAGAAGGCGAGGCTTCGATCGCCTGGAAAACATCTGCTGGAGCCTGTCCGGCAAGCGCGGGCTTGATGGGGAGCGCTCGTTTCGGCGCGGGCCGGGTTGCCGTGGTCACCGATTCCGTGCTCTTCGGCGATGAGCGCATTGGCGAATTCGATCATCTCCAGCTTTGGCTCAATCTCGTGTATTGGCTCGCAGCAGCATCGGTCTCGGCTGGCACCGCTTACCAGACTGTTCGACCGGAAGTGTCTCCGTCAAAGCATTGGCTGGCGTTGAAAGAATCCGTTCAGCAACTCCGCACTCGGCAGCAAAGCGACGGCAGCGTCGCGAAAGAAGATCAGGCAGATGCAGGGCTGCTCGTCGCTGCGACGAAGGATGCGCTTGCAGAATTGCGTCCGCTCTTTCCGCATCAGGCCGACTACTTCGATCAACTCCCGCGCGATTTTCAGGCGTGGGTGTCCGGCGGATTTGCCCGGCCGGACTTCGGGGTTTCGCTGGCCGCTTTTCAGCCGCAGCACGACCGCTCCGATGGACGCGAGCATCTCGTTCTCTTTCCGCTCTACACACCAAACGCGTCGAGCGACACGCGCTTCGAGACGATGATCATGCGCACGCCGTGGCCGGACTGGCTGGCCACGCTCGAACAGACCGCCTACCGCAATTCCAAATTTGCGCCGGGGCGCCTCGTCGATTTTACCGACGGCTACGCCAGCGAATGCGCGGTGCTTTTTCCGGAAACCATCTCACTTGCAGGCCGGCCGACGAATCAGTTCGCGACGATCTTTTGCGACCGGGAAGCACGGCGATTGCAACGCACCGCCACGCGAGCGGCGCAGGCGATCGGGCTCACGCTCTTTCCGGAACTCGAATGCTGGCTCGGCTCGCTCCCGCTGATCGAAGACACCGTGGCGCTCTGGGACTTGATCCACGACGCCTCGCACAGTCTTGGCGAACTGCCGTTCGATCCGTTCACGATCCGCCAGCGCGCACCGTTCTGGATGTACGGGCTCGAAGAATTGCGGGTGGACTTGCGCAGCTTCGAGGAAG
>JBBSDS010000489.1:0-2963 GCA_038240495.1 Chthoniobacterales bacterium
CGCCTTCGGCAGGCCGAGATGATAAATGCCCTCGCCCCGATGCTCCCATTTCAGTTCCTCCGCCGGCGTCAAAAGAAGGCTGACGATTTTTTCGCGAAAAGGTGCCACGGCGGCCTCGGCCGCTTCGAGCGAATCGGCATAGAGCGCGAACGCGGTGCGGCGCAACTCGCGGCGGGATAACTCGGAGCGGAAAGTAAAGCCGGGCGGAACGGTGCCGGACAGCGCGAGCAACGGGTAGTTCATTTCACGCGCCGAAAAGGCAAATGACGAACGTCACGTTGTGAAAGAACGTCGGCGTGTAGGTGCCTTCGGTATTCAGAAATGGGCCCATCTCGCCGAACGACGGAAGGCCAGCGAGAGGAATGCGCTGACCGATGGCGTCAAACACCCGCTCGACTTCCTCGTGACTGCGATTTTCGAGCAGCCACTTTCGCCCGGCGCAACTTACGACCAAGGCGCCGCACGGAACGAATGACTGGAATTTGGCGGGCTGCATCGCCTGTTCCACGCCATTGAGCACATCTTCGCGCGTGGCCGTGCAGACGCGGACGGTCGCATTCTTTTCCAAGCTTCCGAACATCGTGGCGGCGCCAGTCTCGGCATCGAATTGAGAAGGCGTGCGTAAAAAATAATGGCCACCGCCGTCCGGATGGTAGGCGGCGAATGGCACGATTCCGAGGTCGGTCTCGCCAGGCGTTTTGCCCATTTGTTTGCGCAGGAAAGCCTGGGGCGTCATCCCGCTGATCCGGCTCACCGTGCTTCCGCGGCATTCCTCGACGACCCCGGCTTCACCAGCGGCACTCCATCCGCTCGCCGAATTGATGAGGAAAGAAATCGGACCGCGGCCAGCCACGATGCCGACGGCATTTTCGTACCATCGGCCATGGGCGAAGATCCAACTTTTCGCGAACTTCCGATCGTCGCCCGCCAGTCCGCCGATGAACGGAATCGTCAACACGCCGGACAAACCCGCGGCAATCCGGCTTCCATCCGCCTTCACACCGTCGGCAAAAGCGAACGCGAAATCCGCGGCACCGCCCAGCAGCTCGACGGCGCGGGCGGCGCAGGTGCGCGCCGCGGCAAAGGAATCGGCGGCGACGCCCTCCTCGATCGCGACGACCCAATGAACGGCGCCATCCGAGTGCAAGCCGAGGGCACACAGCCCGTGGTGGGCGACACGATCAGTCTCGTAAATGCCGTCGCTGGTCCCGCCGAAAACGATCGGCATCGCGCTCTCGAATGCGTCGTTCAATCCATCGAAGACATCTTGAAACTGCTCCTCATATGTGATCGAGGCGAAGAGCAGAATGACCTCGGGGGTGAATGCGCGCAGAGCTTCGCCCACTTCGCTTCCGGCGCGATAGCCATCCGTGGTTACGGTGCTGGTGGATTGACACCTCATGTAGTTCTTCCGGCGGGGGGGGACGCCGGGGACGGTAAACTTCGACGTTTCTGCTGGGAAGCGATTTCGCCGCGGAGCGCCGGCCCAAATATTTCTGACTGCCGAGGTGCAACGCGCACTGGAAATTGTCCGCCGATTCGCCGAGCATCCCGCCGATGCGAAACCTGCCTGCGCCGCTCCTGACCGCGGTTCTTTGCGTGCTATTCGCCTGGCCCTGGACGGCCCGGGCGCAATTCTCCGCCTCGAAACCGAACCCGGGCACGCCTTCCGGAAAAAATAAAAACCGCGCACCCGCGGCGGTACTCCAACCTCGCGCTCCGGTGATCGGGCAGCCCTTTGATGACCGCGAAATCGAACTCTATATCGAGACCGAAGGCCGAAAGTTATTCGCCGCTTCCCGCATTCCGATGTTGCACTTCGAGCATCGCACTTGCGCCCTCCAGTTCGCCGAGCCTGCAGCGGAAAAGCTCACCGGTCCGGCTGTCGCGGTGCGGGCGGAGGCGGCGACGCTTGTCCTTGGGGAGTTTTCCCGCGACCGCAAAAAGAGCGAAATTGCCTTCAGTGTTGCTGGCGGCGCGTTCGTCGTCGGTTCATCAGGCGTGTGCGTGACCAGCCTGCATGTCGCAAAGGACAAATCCTCGCGCGGTTTCTGTGCGATGACCCGCGACGGTCGCGTCTTTCCGGTGCGCGAAATCCTCGCCGTTGAACCGCTGAACGATCTCGCGATTCTCCAACTCGATATCCCGGAGGGCGTCTCCCTGGCCTCGTTGCCGCTGGCTCTGGAACCCGCCCCAGTGGGCTCGCCGGTCTTTGTCATGAGCCATCCGGATGACCGTTTTTATTTGCTCTCCACCGGCTTCGTCGCGCGGCACACCGTGTGGCGTACCTCGACGGGTGAGGAGGCGTTCATGACGATCACCGCCGATTTTGCGAAGGGTTCCAGCGGTTGTCCGGTGCTCGACGAACGCGGCGCCGTCGTCGGGATCGTGAACAACACCGAGTCGATTTATTACGACGATGACGGGCGGAAAAGGCAAACGGATTTGCAGATGGTCGTCAAGAACGCGACGCCCTCGTGGGCCGTCCGCGCGATGCTGGAGACCACGGCGTCTCCCGAACTTCCGACCGCCACGGCCGCGCCGAAAGCGCCGTGACTGGATTGGTGTATCAGTCTGAAACTGGAGGGGCGGTCTATGACTGCCGACGCAAGCCGAACTCATTCACGACGGTCATAGACCGCCGCTACAGCCGTCTTTCGCCAAATTGATACACTTTCCGTTCGTTGGCCTCATCGAATACGCGCAGGGCCGCGGCGCGCGCGCCGACGGCTGCCGACTCAAACGCGAAATTGTTTCTGCCTAGAAGCGTAAGTGACTGGCTGAACCTTCACTTCACGCGGTCATTCTGAGCGGAGTTCCGAGCGGGCGCAGGCGGGACGGAACGCAGCAACGGTGTTAGGAAGCAAGTGGGATTTCGGGATGTTTGAGCAGGAAGTTGAGGAGGAGGAGGAGCTTTCGCATGACGGCGGTGAGGGCGACTTTTGCGGGTTTGCCAGCGGCGC
>JBBSDS010000490.1:0-2924 GCA_038240495.1 Chthoniobacterales bacterium
AACCGCGATGGAAGCAGATTATGTCGTCTTGGGCGGTGGCAATGCAGAGTTGCTGAAGAAGCTTCCGCCCAGTGCCCGCCTCGGAGACAACGCAAACGCCTTCCGCGGCGGGTTTCGCCTGTGGGAAAAATCGCGCCGCCGAGCTTTCACAAAATGAACTCATTGGAACATTCATGAAGAAGGCAAAGCCAGCATCCCCGCCGCAGCGGCTGGCGGGCTGATTGGTTTCTATCAGATTGGCTACGGCATCGCCGCATTCGCCGTCGGCCCCTTGCAAACACGGGAGGGACTGGATCTTTCCTCCCTTTTTGGCTTTGCCGAGATAATCGCTCTCGCGTTGGCAGCGGTTTCCATCGCTATAGCGCGACAGGCATTTGTACACGCGCAAACTTGCGCGCCAAAACGAACAACCAAGGAACACTTCCATGAATCTCAAAGGCAAAGTCGCCATCGTCACCGGTGGAAACAGCGGCATCGGAATGGCGATCGTCCTCGAACTAGCGCGGCAGGGTGCGAGCATCGTCATTGATTACATCGCGCATCCCGAGGCGACGGAAGCGCTGGAAAAGCAGGTTCACGAGTTAGGCGATTGCGTCATTGGCGTGAAGGCCGACGTGAGCCAGGTCGCCGAATTGCGAGACGTATTCGACGCCGCGGTGAAGGAATTTGGACGCGTGGACATCATGGTGAACAACGCCGGTGTCGAGACGCGCACGTCCGTTCTCGACACGACGGAAGAGCAATACGAACGGGTGCTCGCGATCAATTTGAAGAGCGCGTTCTTTGGCACGCAGCTCGCGGCGCAGCAGATGATCCGGCAGGGCGGCGGCGGGCGGATCATCAATATCTCGTCCGTGCATGAGGACTGGCCGATGCCCGGCAACGCCGCCTACTGCCTCTCAAAAGGCGGCATGAGGATGCTCACGCGTACGGCGGGCGTCGAACTCGCGCCGCACAACATCCTCGTCGTCGGCGTCGGTCCCGGCGCCGTCGCCACGCCGATCAACGCCGGCACGAGGAACGATCCCGCGCAGTTGCAGAGACTCGACGCCGCGATTCCGCTCGGTCGCATGGCCCGGCCGGAGGAAATCGCCAGCCTCGTCGCCTTTCTCGCTAGCGACGCCGCGAGCTACACGACGGCGACCACCATTTTCGCCGATGGCGGCATCATGCAAAGCAGCCTGGGGCTGTGACCGGCATTTCAGCAGAACGATCCACTTGATAAAACCAACTGCATGAGCAATCCAACTTTCTCCGCACCGGGCGGACCGGGCATCGAGGCGCGCTGGACGTCCAGCGCCAAATCCGGCGTCGGCACGAGCGTCACTGCGGAAAGCCAGGTCTGGTTCACGCTCTCGCACGGCATCGTCAACGAGGTCTATTACCCGCGGCTCGATCAGGCGAACATCCGCGACCTCGGGCTGATAGTGACGGACGGGAAGGATTTCCTCTCGGAGGAAAAGCGCCACTCGACGCCGGTGATCGAGACGGTCGCCCCTGGCGTGCCGGCGTACCGCCTCACGAACACCTGCGAATCCGGGCGTTATCGGATTCACAAGACGGTTTGCACCGACCCGCGCCGCGGCTGCCTTCTCCAGCGCGTGCGCCTTGAAGCCCTGTCCGGAAAGCTCGCGGACTACCGGCTCTTTGCGCTGCTCTCGCCGCATCTGGGGAACCGCGGGATGGGCAACCACGGCTGGCTCGGCGATCACAAGGGATGGCCGATGCTCTTCGCGCGACGCGACGGCACCACGCTGGCGCTGACGTGTTCTGTGCCGTGGCGGACGACCAGTTGCGGTTTCGCCGGCACGAACGACGGCTGGCAGGATTTGCAGGCGAACAAGCAGCTCACTTCGCAGTTCACGGAGGCGCGCGACGGCAACATCGCTCTCACCGGCGAGATCGATTTGGCCGCCGGAAACGGCGAATGCGTGCTGGTGCTCGCGTTCGGGCGCAACGCCGCGGAAGCCGGACAGCGCGCCCACGCGAGCCTGCTCGAGCCGTTCGAGAATCTGCTGAAGGAATACGTCGCGGGTTGGAGCGAATTTCAAAAGCACTGCACCAGTCTTTCCGCGCCGGAAAAGGGCAGGCCGGACTTTTACCGCATCAGCACGGCGGTGATGAAGACGCATCAGTCGAAGCATTTCGTCGGCGGCATGACGGCGAGCCTTTCCATCCCTTGGGGCTTCAGCAAAGGCGACGACGATCTCGGTGGCTATCATCTCGTGTGGCCGCGCGACCAGGTGGAATCCGCCGGCGCGCTGCTCGCGTGCGGCGACACCGCCGGTGCGCTCGATGTGCTGCGCTACCTTTTGTCCACCCAGGAAGCCGACGGGCACTGGCCGCAAAACATGTGGCTCGACGGCTCGCCGTATTGGAACGGCATTCAGCTTGATGAAGCGGCGTTTCCCATCCTGCTCGCAGACGCGCTGCGACGCGCAAAGGCGCTCGACGGCATCGAAGTCTGGCCGGCGGTGCGCCGCGCCGCGGCGTATGTCGTCCGCCATGGTCCGGTGACGTTGCAGGACCGCTGGGAGGAGGACGGCGGCTACTCGCCGTTCACGCTCGGTGTGGTCGTCGCAGGAATGCTGGCGGCGGCGGATTTCGCGGATGGCGCGGGGGAAAAAGACGTCGCCACGTACCTGCGCGAAACGGCCGATGTCTGGAATACGCAGATCGAGAGATGGACGTATGTCACCGGCACACCGCTCGCGGCAAAGGTGGGTGTCGATGGTTATTACGTCCGCATTGCACCGCCGGAAACCGCCGATGCGTCTTCGCCCTTGCAGGGTTTTGTGCCGATCAAGAACCGGCCGCCCGGAGACAGCCGAATACCGACGTCGCAACTCATCAGTCCCGACGCCCTAGCGCTCGTCCGCTTCGGACTGCGCTCCGCAGACGACCCGCGGATCGTCAACACCGTG
>JBBSDS010000491.1:0-2909 GCA_038240495.1 Chthoniobacterales bacterium
CTTGATTGGTTGAAGAAGCGCGACAAGTCGAAGCCATTCATTCTCATGTGCCAGCACAAGGCGCCGCATCGGGAGTGGGAGCCGGCCTTGCGTCATCTTGACTTCGATCACGATCGAAAATACGACGAGCCCGCGACACTCTTTGATAACTACAACGGCCGCGGCATCGCCGAGCACGACCAGGACATGACGATCGAAAAGACGATGACGCCGAAGGATTCCAAGCTCGTCCCGCCGCCGCAACTCACGCCCGAGCAACGCAAGGAGTGGGATGCCTACTACGAGCCACGCAATGAAGCTTTCAAAAAAGCTAACTTATCGGGCAAGGAGTTAGTCTCATGGCGGTATCAACGTTACATGCACGACTATCTCGCATGTGTGAAAGCGGTCGATGAAAGCGTGGGCCGCGTGCTCAAGTATCTCGACGAGGAAGGGCTCGCGGAGAATACGTTGATTGTCTATTCGGCGGACCAGGGTTTTTACCTCGGCGAGCACGGCTGGTTCGACAAGCGATGGATCTTCGAGGAGTCGCTGCGCACGCCGCTGCTCGTCCGCTGGCCGGGTGTGGCCAAGTCCGGCTTGGTGAACAATGACATCGTCTCAAATCTTGATTTCGCCGAGACTTTCCTCGAGGCCGCCGGAGTTCCCGTGCCGACGGAGATGCAGGGTCGCAGTCTGGTACCGGTCTTGAAAGGCGCGACCCCGGCCGATTGGCGGAAGAGTTTCTATTACGAGTATTACGAATACCCCACGCCGCATCATGTGCGCCCGCACTACGGCGTTGCGACCGAACGCTACAAGCTCGTCCATTTTCATGCGACGAAAGATGACTACTGGGAACTCTTCGATCTCAAGGAGGACCCGCACGAACTCCGCAGCGTCTATGGTTACACGGAATACGCGGATACACAGAAGCAACTCGAAAAGGAACTGCAACGTCTGCGCACGGAGTTGAAGGTGCCGGAAAAGAATCCTCCGAGCTGGTATGGCAACAAACCGCTCGACGACTAAGTAGTGCCCGCCTCCTCCCATGAAACTGACCACCTTGCTCCTCGCATTCACCTTCGCCATTACACTGCTCAGCAGTGCAGCGGAGACACATCGCCCGAACATCCTTTGGATCACGAGCGAAGACCACGGGCCGCACATGGGTTGCTATGGCGACACCTATGCGACCACGCCGAATGTCGATGCGCTCGCTGCGAAAGGGCTCCGTTATACGCACTGCTGGTCAAACGCGCCGGTCTGCGCGCCGGCGCGCACCACGCTCATCGCGGGCCTGTATCCGCCGAGCACTGGCGGCGAACACATGCGCAGCATGGTGCCGTTTCCCGAGGGTAAGAAGATGTATCCCCAGCTGCTCCGCGAGGCTGGTTACTATTGCACGAATAATTCAAAGGAAGACTACAACCTGACCAAGCCGGGCGAAGTGTGGAACGATTCGTCCGGTCGTGCGCATTGGAAGAATCGCCCGGCGGGTCAGCCGTTCTTCGCCGTTTTCAACTCGCTGAAGAGTCACGAAAGCCAGATTCGAAAGCCAGGCCACAAGGCCATCCACGATCCAGCGAAAGTGCGTGTGCCGGCGTATCATCCCGACACGCCGGAAGTCCGAAAGGATTGGGCGCAATACTACGATGTCGTCTCAGAGGCCGATGCGGATGCGGGTGGTTTATTAAAGGAAATCGCGGACGCCGGACTAAGTGAAGACACGATCGTTTTCTATTACGCCGACCACGGCTCCGGCATGCCGCGCAGCAAACGCTGGCCCTACAACTCCGGTCTTCAGGTACCGCTGGTGGTTTACATCCCGGAACAGTTCAAGGAACTGCGTCCGCCGGAATACAAGGCTGGCGGCGCATCGGACCGACTCGTCAGCTTCGTCGATTTCGCGCCGACGCTGCTCAGCCTCGCGGCGGTGAAACCTCCCGAGTGGATGCAGGGACACGCCTTTCTCGGAAAGTTCATCGAGCCGCCGCAGCCTTTTATTTATGGCTTCCGCGGGCGGATGGATGAGCGCGTGGATTGCGTCCGCAGCATCACCGATGGGCGCTATGTTTACGTCCGCAATTTTCGTCCCGACAAAATCTACGGCCAGCACATCAACTACATGTGGCAGACGCCGACGACGCGGGTGTGGGAGCAGATGTTCAAGGACGGGAAGCTGAACGATGCGCAGTCCGCATTTTGGAAAACGAAGTCGCCCGAGGAACTCTACGACCTTCAGTCCGACCCCGATGAAATCCATAACATCGCCCTCGCGGGTGACCAGCGGACTACGCTCGACAAGCTGCGCTCCGCGCTGCGGGCGCACGAGGGTCGCATCCGCGATGTGGGCTTGCTGCCCGAAGGTGAGATGAACCGCCGCAGCGCCGGTTCGACGCCGTACGATTTCGGTCATAACGAGGCGAAGTTTCCGTTTGCCCGTGTTTACGAAATGGCGGAACTCGCGTCTTTTCTCCAGCCCGACGCCGCACCGAAACTCAAGATGGCGCTCGCTGACGGCGACAGCGGCGTGCGTTATTGGGCAGTGCTCGGACTGCTGATGCGCGGTGCCGATGCGATCAAGACTGCGCACGATGAACTCGACAAAGCGCTGGACGACTCTTCGCCCGACGTGCGCATCGCCAGTGCGGAAGCGCTCGGTCGTTTCGGCAACGCTGCCGACCTCGCGAAGATTCTTCCGCGTCTCGGTCAGCAGGCCGATTGGTCGAAGAACGATCTCTTCACCGCGATGGCCGCGATCAATGCGATCACGGCTTTGGGAGAGAAAGCCGCGCCGCTTGCCGGGGTGGTCGCCGCGCTACCCGATAAAGGCCCGGCGCCGGACGGACGTCTCAAGGAATACATTCCGCGGCTGTTGGAAGAGTTGCGGTCGGCCAAATAGGAACAAAGACAGATGGGACTCGCGA
>JBBSDS010000492.1:0-2903 GCA_038240495.1 Chthoniobacterales bacterium
ATTTTCCTCGTAAACAAACTCCAGCTTGGTGACACACTGATCGTCGAAGCTCCGTTCATAGAGGAGTAGAAAGGGTCAGTAGAATAGAAGCATAGAAGGAGTCAGTCTGTGAAAGTCGCTCATTTGGCTAGAGCGGCGCGGAGTTCGGCCGCGAGATTTCCATTTTGCTGCACCTCCTGCCAGCAGCGGCTCACGCGGCTGACGTGCCCGAGATGCAGTTCCCGCGCGATCCACGCATTGGGCACGGCTGTTTGCGCACGAATCACCGCGGCGAGAGCGAGTTTGCGTCCGTCGCCTTTCCGCAGTCCGGCGAGCGACTCCGCTTCCAGTCCCAGCCATTCCATGCCCCGCCGCAAGAGTCGGCGCGCCTCGTCCTCTCCGTGGATGTGTGGAAGGGGTCAGTCTGTGAATCTGGCTCATGGTTCCAGAGCGGAAAAGGATTTGCGCGGTCAGGCTGCCTTCCTCGGGCTTTGTTTGCCAGCAGACAAGTGCGGTCCAAGCTGGAGCTTGGGACCGAGGGGAGAGCCGCTCGCGCTGCCCGGTCATCACAAAAGATCTGATCGAGCTCATGGATGGAGCGCTCCGGGGAAATTTGGCACGGAGCTTTGCGGCCATGGTCGGGAACTACCCAAACAAGCGTGATCCCGCTTCTGGAGGGTTTTGTTTTTCCGGGCCATTTCCCGAGGGGCGTGTTACAGGATTGTCACATCGCGCTCATTGCTGGCCGGGGCGCGCTTTCTACACTCCGCGCAAACCCATGAGCAACAAAGCCGCGAACAAACGCATCCTCGTCGCCGACGATGAACCTGACGTGCTTCAGCTTGTTTCGGCGAATTTGAAAAATGCCGGCTTTAATGTGCTCAAAGCCGAGGATGGCCTGGCGGCGCTCAGTCAAGCGCGCGAAACCCTGCCGTCGCTCATTGTCCTCGATCTCATGCTCCCGGAGATGTCTGGGCTGGAAGTCTGCAAGGTGCTGAAAAAGGAGCCTGCGACGAGTCAGATTCCGATCATCATGCTCACCGCCAAAGCCGAGGAAGTGGACCGCATCGTGGGACTCGAACTCGGAGCGGACGATTACATCACCAAGCCTTTCAGCCCGCGCGAGTTGGTCCTCCGCGTGAAATCTGTGATCCGACGGGCGGCCACCGCCGGGGAGGCCAGCGACCAGCTTTCCTTCGGCGACATCCGCATCGATCGCTCGCGCTACGCGATCACGATCGGCGGCAAGCCGGTCGATTTTACCGCCACGGAGTTCAAGCTGCTCGCGCTTCTCATCGAGCGCCGCGGTCGGGTGCAGAGCCGCGACACTCTGCTCAATGACGTGTGGGGCTACGAGAGCGCCATCGACACGCGGACGGTCGATACCCACGTCCGGCGGCTGCGGGAAAAGCTCGGCAAGTCGGCGGATTGCATCGAAACGGTTCGCGGTTTTGGCTACCGCGTGACCGAGCAGGAGCGCTGACGCGCGATGGGTTGGATTATGGGCTGGCTGGTCGCATTGGTGCTGGCAGGTGCGTGGATTTTTACGCAGCGCCGGTTCGCCAGGCACTGGCGTCACCTCGTTCAGTTACTCGGCGAACTCAGCGACGGACGCCCGCCTGCAAGCTTTGTGTTTCGGGACGGCGGACAGTTCGCCCAGCTCACGCACACGCTCGAAAAGCTCGCGGGTGAACAACGGCGGTTGCGAGAGCAAATCAGTCTGGATGCCTTCAATCTCCGCACGATTCTCGCGAGCATGGAGGAGGGCGTGATGGTGGTGGACGGACATCACGTCCTGCGGCTGGTGAATCCGTCGTTTCTCCAGCTCTTCGATTTAAAAACCGATCCGCTCGGCCACACCATCCTTCAAACGCTGCGTGAGACGGAGTTTGATGTCCTCGTGACGACGGCCCTGAAGACCGGCGAAGCGCAGACGTGCGACGTCACGATGAGCGCGAGCAAGCCGCCGCGCCACTTTGCCGTCCATGCCGTGCCGATGCGCGACCAGGCTGGCGGGGCCGGCGTGGTCACGATCGTTCGCGACATCTCGCGGCTGAAGCAACTTGAAGATGTCCGGCGCGAATTCGTCGCCAATGTTTCCCATGAACTGCGGACGCCATTGTCGATCTTCCACGGCTATCTGGAAAACCTCGTGGACACTCCAGCGATGCCCCGCAAAGAGCAGGCGGAGATTTTCGAGATTTTGCGAAAACATTCCAGTCGTCTGAACGCGTTGCTCGAAGATTTGCTTACCATCGCGCGCCTCGAATCGCGCCATGAGGAGCTGGAGAAGAAGGACCTCAACCTTGGCGATCTCTTGCAAGCGGCGACGGTTGATTGGGCGGCCAAAGTGCGGGAGAAAAAGCTGAGCCTGAGCGTCGATGCTCCGCGCGATCTCCGCATGTCCGCGGACCCACTGCGCCTCGAACAGGTGCTCAACAACCTGCTCGAAAACGCCGTGAAATACACCAATGAAGGGGGACGAATTTGTCTGCGGGCGGCGGCCCTCGGCGAGCATGTCGAATTGCGCGTGGAGGACACCGGAAGCGGCATTCCGCCGACCGACCTCGCGCATATTTTCGAGCGATTTTACCGCGCCGACAAGGCGCGGAGCCGGGAACATGGTGGAACAGGCCTCGGCCTCTCGATCGTCAAACACATCGTGCAATTGCACGGGGGAAACGTGACGGCGGAGAGCAGCTTCGGCAAAGGAACGGCGATCATCCTGCGTCTCCCGCTGTGCTCCGGTGCGACCGCGTCGGAGCCCGCGCTTTAGAGGATGGACCGAAAGTCGAAAACGGCACATCCTGAGCGCAGCGCCAGGCGGCAAAACGGGCTGTCGCGGAGCCGAAGGATCGGGTCGGGCCGGACTTCCAGAAGCCACCCGATCCTTCGCCTCCATTCCGGTCGCTGAGGCTCCCTCC
>JBBSDS010000493.1:0-2897 GCA_038240495.1 Chthoniobacterales bacterium
ATCATCGCGGTGGTGTAGCCCGAGTCGTGCAACGTCTGCGCCAGCGTGCGTTCGGCCAGCGGCAGCGACCAGGGCTTCGGCTGCCGGTATTGCACGGTGTTGTAAACGCCGGTGCGCACCGGGTAGCGGCCCGTCATCAGACACGCCCGCGTCGGTGAACAAACCGACTGGTCGTAGAGGCAGTCGAGCACCGCGCCCTCTTTCGCGAACTTGTCGAGGTTCGGCGTTTTAATGTCCGTGCAGCCATTGAAGCCGGTGTCGGCATAGCCAAGGTCGTCGGCAAGAAAGATCAGGATATTGGGCTTGTCCGCAGCGTGAGCGTTTACGACGAGCAACAGGCCAGCGATGAGTTTCATCGGGAGCGGATTCATTTCGTGCAGTTGTTTTTAGAACGATCTCCGGAAGATCGTCCTTTAGCTTATAGAGCTGACGAAGTAGCTCATCCGCTTTGGCCTTAAGCGCGCCGGTTTTGATCTCGTCCGCGGGCACGCCTTCGATCCACTTCTACTGGATGACGACTCTCATGGCATGTCGAACGAAACGACGACCGCTTCGTTTTGTTTCCAATCAAAGGCGAACACTGCGCCGTTGCCAAGAACGCGACCGGTCCGTTCGTCGCGGACGTTGCGGACTTCGCCAGCGAAGCGCAGCTTGATCGGCACGGTCGCTGTCTTAAGGCCGACGGAGTTTCCGCCGCCGAGTGAAGTGCCGCGGATTTCTGGGTTCAGACACACGAAGAGCAGCGTGCGGCCTGCGGGCAGCGACCAGTAAGTGACCTCGTAGCCGTGCTCGCCCTCGCCCGCGCCAGCGATGCTCACCCACGGAACAATGCCGGCGGCGGTGAAGTGGTGCATGAAGACTTCGCGCTTCTTCGCGGCGTCCGCGCCTTCGACACGGTAGGCGTGATACCATTGCGGCGAGAGATTCATCAGCACGGCTTTGCCGCGTCCAGTCGTCGCAACGTGATCGGCCGGCATCGCGCGCACGGCTTTGTGGAAGCCGCTCGTCTCCTTGAGGCAGGTGTTCTTGTTCGTGAGGAATTCCTCGTAAGTCTTCCACGAATAGTTCGCGTCCTGATCCACCTCGACCCACAGCTTATCGCCGAATACGTCTGGCGCACGCATCGCAGGGTCGTGCTTTACGCCGAACATTTCATCGAGCGCGCCGCCGCCTGCGCGGCCTTTGCCGTGCTGGTCCCACAGGCCGGGCAGATAGTCGGCGATGACTGTGCCGCCGCGTTCGCAGAAGGCGCGAATAGCCCGCGCTTCGGCGTCCGAGAGTGCGAGGCATGCGGGCAGAATGAGGACGCGATATTCTTGCGGCACGCCGCGTTGGATCACGTCGGCGTAGCTCACGAAGCTATATTGCAGACCGGAGTCACGGAGCATGTTTTCCCACGCGCGGCGGACGTGCGCGGCGCTGCTTAGGCGTTCATCAGCGTTCCGATTGATCCACGTCTTGCCGTGCGCCTCGGCGTCGAGAATCCAGCCGAGCTGGATCGAGGCGTGGCTGTAGTAGATGGCGATGCCGTCGTGCTTCCACTCCGCGCCGGTCATCAGCGGGCCGATCTTTTTCCCCGCTTCGAGGAAAGTTGGCGCGACCTGCGCGTGCCACGGCATCGGCGTCTGGCCGTCGAACCAGCCCTCGACCCAGCCGATGTGCCCGCGATTGCCGTGCGCGAGGTAATACCACGTCTGCCAGATGTCATCGTCGGCGGACTTGTGAAAAAGCGACGTGACGGCGGGCAGCGCGTTGCGCGGATTGAACGAGCGGATGATCGCCTGCGAGGAGCCGAGGTTGTAGCTCTCGATGAATTGCACCTTGCGCATCAGCTTCGCGTAATCGTAGCCGCCAAACGCACTCGGCATCTGCCCCCCGACGATGCCACACGGCGTGGCGGGATCGAGCGTGTTGGAAAATTCCACGAGACCGCCGAGGTAGTTCGCCCACAGCGAATCGTTGAAGCTCCATTGATCCATGAGCGGGCTGGCGTCGAACTCCGCGATGCTCCACGTCGCGAGCTTCGTGCGGATGTCCTCGTAACTCACCCAACGCTCACGTTTCGGCTCATTTCCCTTTCCATAAACTTCCGCCAGCCAGCGCGGATACGCCGCCGCATCATCCGTCACCTGCCACATCGTCGGATGCACGAAATGTCCCCACGACGCTTCATCATCGAGCGCATAGGCCGCGCGATGCGGCGAGGCTTTCACCGCGCCGATGCTCTTGCGCATCGTCTCTTCGAGCTTCGCGCGCGTCGCTGCATTCAGCGGCACCGGCCGCATTCCCGTGCCGTGCAATTCGCCGAGGTGCGGCTTCACCTTGTCGCCATCCCACAAGTGCAGCAGCCCTTTCCCCGCCGCGTGATCCACGTAGAAGCGCAGCTTGAACTTCTCGATCCAATCCAACCGCCCTGTCTTCGATCCATCGGCAGCAATGCCATCGCGATCGATGAATGCGCCATTGTAGCCATGCGCGAGACTCCAGCGTCCCGACTCATCGTTGTAGCCGATGATCCACTGGTGCGTCCACGGCATAAAGGTCCAGCGAGGGAAGGCGCGCCACGCCCATTCTTTGTCCTGCTTCACCGCGCGAAAATCTTCCGACGTGCGAACGTAGTTTTCGAAGGCGTCAGCCGCCGACGCATGGGGTGCTCGCCAGGGCCATGACACGGCGGCAAGCAGGCCGATTAAAAAAACGGGAAGACTGAAAGTTGGTTTCAAGGTGCAGTTTCCTATCGATGGTGAATG
Organism: Chthoniobacterales bacterium; assembly: GCA_038240495.1. Classification (GTDB taxonomy): domain Bacteria; phylum Verrucomicrobiota; class Verrucomicrobiia; order Chthoniobacterales; family Chthoniobacteraceae; genus Chthoniobacter. The sequence continues at coordinate 2,751 of JBBSDS010000493.1, forward strand.
CTGTGGTCGGGCACATCGGCGTTGATGGGCATGGGTGAGTCAGATTCGCGGGCCGTTGCCGAGCAAGGTCTGGAAAACATATCACTTGAAACAATGCGAGAGCGACCACCGAAGCCTCGGTCCAAGTCCAGGCTACCGGACGTGTTG
>JBBSDS010000494.1:0-2836 GCA_038240495.1 Chthoniobacterales bacterium
ATCATTAAACCATTCAAGATGGAGGACGTGAAGGAGGCTCTTTCCGAGATTGGCGTCGAGGGCATGACCGTCAGCGAAGTCAAAGGCTTCGGCCGGCAGAAGGGTCACACCGAAATCTACCGCGGCAGCGAATACACCGTGGACTTTTTGCCAAAGGTAAAATTTGAGATCGTGCTCCCCGATGAGCGCGTGGCGAAGGCCGTGGACGCCATCGTGCAATCTGCCAAGACGGGCAAGATTGGCGACGGCAAGGTATTCATCATGGCGATCGAAGACGCCGTCCGCATCCGCACGGAAGAACGCGGCGACTCCGCCATTTAACCCAAACTCACTCCGGAGGCAGGAGTTGGCCCGCATGGTTTTCGAGCCGCTTCTGCCTTCCACTTTGTACACCCATGTCTCTCTGGCTTCTCGCTGTGATCCTCGGCCTCGTCGAAGGCATCACTGAATTCATTCCAGTCTCTTCCACCGGACACCTCCTGCTTGCGGAGCATCTGCTGAAAATAGATCCCGCGAGCTTTCTGCGAAGCGACCTTTTCAATATCGTCATCCAGGCTGGCGCAGTGCTCGCGGTGCTGCCGCTTTTCAAGGACCGGCTCGCAATGCTCGCGCGCTGGCGCGAATCGGCGAGCCAGACGATGCTGGCGAAAATCGCCGTCGCCTTTCTCATTACTGGCGCGGTCGGTTTTGTCATCGATAAGCGGGGCTTCAAACTTCCAGAGGAGGTCAGGCCCGTCGCGTTTGCGCTGCTCATCGGCGGCGTGCTTTTCGTGGCCGTCGAGTTGCTTTTGCGCGGGCGCCTCGCCAGGAACGAGATTACCTGGCCGGTCGTCATCGCTGTCGCCGTCGCACAACTGATCGCCGGCGTGTTTCCCGGCTCCTCGCGTTCTGGTTCGACGATTCTTTTCGCGCTGGCGCTCGGCACGGCACGGCCTGTGGCCACGGAGTTTTCGTTTCTGGTCGGCATTCCGACGATGCTCGCCGCGAGTGCGTGGAAGATTTTCAAAGCGCTGCACCATCCGGCCGCAAATGCCGTTGCTCCCGATTGGGCGATGCTCGCAGTCGCCTCCATCATCGCCGCCATCGTCTCGTTCATCGCCGTGAAATGGCTGCTGCGTTTTGTGCAGAGCCACACGTTCATCGGCTTTGGTATCTATCGAATCGTCGTCGGCATTTTGCTGCTGATCTTCCTCCACGACGTCGCGCCAAACTAGCATCCGCCGATCGAGGGTTGCCCTGCTTCGCCGAGCCCTCGTAGTCTGCCTGTCCCATGCGTTCGTTCGTCTATTGCGCCGCTGCCCTGATCGCCTGCATCAGCAGCGTCCGCGCGGAGGAGACCGCACCCGTGCGCGTGGCGGACGGTTTTCAACGACCGGTCGGACCAAACGGCAGTGGCGAAGGTTATTATATCGCGCGCGGCTACCGGCCGAATGGGCATCTCGGCGAAGACTGGAACGGCGTGCGGGGCGGTGACACTGACCTCGGCGATCCCGTTTACTCCACGGCGAATGGCGTCGTGGTCTTCGCGAAGAATTATCACGTCGGCTGGGGCAATGTCATCATCATCCGCCACGCCTATTACGAAGGCTCGGATTTGAAATATCTCGATTCGCTCTACGGCCATCTTCTCGACTTCAAAGTCTCAGAAGGTGAGCAGGTGCGGCGGGGACAGCTCATCGCCCACATCGGCAATAACAACGGAATGTACGACGCGCATCTGCACTTCGAGATGCGCAAAAATCTGACGATCGGCATGTATCGCAGCAGCTTCCTGCGCGACTTCAGCAATTACTTTTCGCCGAATGACTTCGTCGTCGCACATCAGACCTGTCCGCACGGCGATCGCTCGGCGAGGGTGCCGATCAATACCTTCCCGGCAGTCGCTCCGCCGGTCCTCGCCGGGCCGAGAGTGGATACGCCAGTCGTCACCGCAACCAAGTTTGCCCTCGCGCCGATTGGTTCAAAAGCAACGCCGCCGAAATCGTCGAAGCCTGTGACGAGTACGACGATCATCTCGACCGTGACACCGACGCTTTCCGCGACGCCCAAGCCGGCCAGGTCCACGGCGGCGACGAAGATAGAAACCTCTCCGCCAAAGTTGTCACCGCCTTCAATATCGAACACGGCGGAAGCCAGTTCGTCAGCGGCCAAGGAAGGATCGGTCTCCGGTCGAAAACCGGTGGTGCCGTTTCGCGTGGACCGTTTCGAGGATCTGCGCCGACAGGGCAACTGACAACTTCAGGCGTTCGCCGCCTCGCGCCCAAGCTTGAACTCAAAGCTGTCCACGAGTGCGAGCCAGCTTGCCTCGATGATGTTGTCCGAAACTCCGACGGTGCCCCAACTTGTGAGCCCGTCGGTCGAATCGATGAGCACGCGCGTGCGCGCCCCCGTGCCCTGCTGGCCGTTGAGAATGCGCACTTTGTAATCGTCGAGCTCGATGGCCTCGATCGCCGGGTAAAAAGGCCGCAGCGCCTTGCGCAGCGCAGCGTCGAGCGCGTTTACCGGGCCGTCGCCCTCGGCCACGGTGTATTCCGGCTTGCCGTTCACGGCCAGCTTCACCGTCGCCTCGCACTTGTTCCATTTTCCCTCGCCCGAGCGTCGATAGGTGCAGTGATATTCGTGCAGTTCGAAAAGCGGACGGCTCAGACCGAGTTGCTTGCGGAGAAGGAGTTCAAACGAACCCTCCGCCGCCTCGAACTCGTAGCCTTCGCTTTCGAGGCGCTTCACTTCCGCAAGGATGAGCCCAACTTCCGGCGCACCCTTGGCAAATTTGAAGCCGAGTTTCTCCGCTTTCACGATGACGTTCGACTGCCCGGACATGTCCGAGATCGTGATG
>JBBSDS010000495.1:0-2815 GCA_038240495.1 Chthoniobacterales bacterium
AGCACGACGACGCGCGCGTGCTGCCACTGGTCAAGCTCATCAAGTCGCTCGACGCGAAGCGGCTGGTCACTAGTTGTCCGGGCTTCTCCGGCGTGCTGGGCAGCGATGAAGAGAACCTCGCGTTCGACTACCTGACGCCGCACACCAGCCGGCAGGGCCAGGGCCGTCACTGGGAGATTGCTCCGCGCGAACTCGAATCGCTGCTGCAGCAATTCCAAAAGCCCGTCGTGGACGACGAACCGGCGCGCAACGGCACGCCGCAATTCGGCGGCCCGAAAGGCGTCACGTCGCCCTTCGATCACATCCTCCAAATCCAGGCCGTCTGGCAGCTCGGCGCCTACACCACCTATCACCACGACATGTTCCAGACCGGCTACGGCACACCCGCCGTCCCGCCCAGCGGCGTGCCCGACCCGGAGTTCAGCCCGTATCACCGGCAGGTGTTTGATTTCCTCAAATTGCGCGACAAGTATATGCCGAAATGAAATCAGGCATCGGCCAGAGCGAACTGGTCCACGGTGCGCTCAAGAAGGCCGGCGTCGATTCCACCTTCTTCGTCGTGGAGGGTGCCGGCCACGGCTTCAAGAACCGGCCCCACCTCGACCCGATGGTCGAACGAATTTTTCGCGAAGCACTTGAAACCCGGAGGAACCAGCAGGTGAAAGCGCCAAACTCCAAGGGCTGAAAGCCCGACACACAATAGCCCAGGGCAAAGCGAGTCCGCGAGCGACGCCCTGGGTTTTCGTTCCCAAGAAATCATCAAGTCCTGAAAGGGCGGAACTTCTCGACGCCAAACGCTGTTTTGATTAGCTTTTCAGCAATGCCGGTAACTTCTACCATTGAGTTGCTGGCGAGGGCCGCAGCGACGCGCGCTTCGTCTCGAAATCCGGCCGCGTGGTCATCGAGACGAATGATTGGAACGTGGCTTACCCCATGAGCCTCGCGGGCATCAAACCCACGCCAGAACAGTTCACCTTGAGGTGGAAAGTCGAGCCGGGCTTCGTGGATGAGTTCGCGTCGTCGGGCATGACGAATACCACCATTGAGACGACCACGACGCTGGCGCAAGGTTTGCCGAATACGAAGCACACGCTGGAAATCTCCGGCGCCAAGGACACACCCATCGCCGCGATTCGTGTCTATCGCCCGGCGCTTCGGACCAAGCTGTAAGCAGACAACCATGAGAGCACTCAACAAATTGCCGATCGTTGCCGCCAATCTGTTCCTCGCGGCCGCAACCATCGCAGCAGGGCGCGATGGCAAGTCGCCGCAGGAACTGCTTTCGCGTTACCGCGCGGAGCTGGATTTGTGTCGCCGCGACTTCGGCGGCGCACACGACTTGCCGGACCACAAGTTTTTTCTCTTCGGCATGGGACTGCGCACCAAGCTGCTCTATAAGGCGGGGGCGTTGTTGAACGCGCAGTCCCGCCAAATCATTCACCAGTGGGACGCGAGCGACGAAATCATTTTGCCTTCGCAGTATTCTGTCGTCTTACGGACAAAGGGCGGCGGAGACGTGCGGCTGTTGGAAGACGAGGACGGAGTCTGGATTGAGGAGGGCGGAAAGCGCGCGGCAATTCCCGGCACGAGCGCGCCCGTGCGTCTGCCCGATTTCGCCGAGTTCAAATACCCAGCGGTGATGCGCGTGCTGCATCAGGAGTTGCTCGTCAACGTTACGACCAACGGGCCGGTGCCGAACTTTCTCGTATATGGTAAGCCGTGGTATCGCGACGGCGCGATGATGGCGCTCACCTTCAAGCAAACTGGCAACCTCGACTGCATCCGCGACTGGATTCTCGGCTTGCGCGAACCTTACGACCGCAACAACGGCGGCGAAACCGAGGCCGACAATCTCGGCCAGGCGCTGTTCCTGGTGTCGCTCGTGTCGAACACAAATCATCCACTCGTCGCGACAGTGCTGGCAGAAGTTCCCAAGTTTGAGCAGAAACTCGACGGCGTAAAATTCATCAAAGGGCGTTCAGATTTTTCGGAGCATCCGGCGTATCAAACCAAATGGCTCAAGTTTGGTCTCCGCGCGCTCGGCCTGTCCGACGGCTACACCGTGCCGAGCGTCGCCGACGGTTACTCCGCGCTCTTCTGGATGGATTTCAAGGATACCTACGTGCCCGGTAAAGACGCCGATGACCGGGGCAACTATCCCTATCTCGGCTGGGCCTGCGACCATTTCCACGGCGCGAAGAAGAGTGCGATTGGCGACCGTGATTATCCGCTGACGTGGGAGGCCAGGGCGAGCCAGGCGCATTATGAAGGCATTAAAATTATTTCCGAAGACTACTCGCAGGCGAAACTGGCCACACCCCACACCTGGCACGCGGCGGAAGTTTTTCTTTATCTCCTGGAGCAAAAGGCGAAGTGAAGCAGAGGAGCATCAAAGCACGGACTGAAAGCACTGGAGCACTGGGTTGGCACAGAGTTAACCGCGTCAACTGTCCGCCACTCCGGCCTGCCAGTGCTCGGCCCGGTTTTGCCAGGAGTTCCTTCACTCCTTGTGAGCGGCAGATCGGACGCTTTGGTCAACGCCTCCGGCATCACTCTGATCATCGGCGGTTGGATGCTGATTTTGTCCTGCGCGCGTTCATGACAGGCCAAACCTTTTCTTGCCAAAACGGACGAAACAAGCACAAATGCGGGGCAGATGCATCGCACTAGGCCAAACCCAGTCGGGCTAGGCCAAACCCACATTTGGCCGAATCCATGTTAGAGCCTGTTTTAAAATTCCGTGGGGTCCTGTTTTCCCGGAAAAGGCCGGATGGCGAGGCGCGACGAGGGAGCAGATCCGCCAGCGATCTGCGAC
>JBBSDS010000496.1:0-2791 GCA_038240495.1 Chthoniobacterales bacterium
ACCTGATCCTGCACGGTCTGCGGCGCCTGGCCCTGCCATTCGGTGTAGATGATGACCTGCGTATCCGAAAGATCGGGGATCGCATCGAGCGGGACATTGCGCACCGCGAAGAGCCCGCCGAGCACCAGCGCCACCGTCGCGAGAAGGACGATGAATTTGTTCCGCAGTGAGAACTTGATGATGGCCTTGAGCATCGGAATCCGTTGGCTAAAGTGGCTGCATGAGCCGTGTCGAAGAGATCAAAACCGAAATCGAGAAACTGTCCTTCCAGGAGCGCTGTGAGTTGGATGCTTTGTTGCATCCGATTCCCGACGATGAGTGGGACAAGCAGATGGCTGCCGATGGAGAACCCGGCGGCAAGTTGCACAAGCTCCGGCTGGCAGCCGAAGAGGATGCGCAGGCGGGCCGGCTCCAGGATTGGCCGAGTGCGGAATGACATCCAAGGTCGCGGGCTCCTTTTGGAAGCGTTACGCCGAACTCCCGGAGCAGGTGCAACGGCTGGCCCTCAAAAACTATGCGCTCTGGCTCGCGGACCAAGGCCACCGGTCGCTGCGGTTCAAGCCGTTCAAGCATGGCGACTGGTCGGTGCGCGTGGGCGATCATTATCGCGCCGTCGGTTACTTCCGCGACAAGGACACCTTCCTCTGGACGTGGATTGGCACTCATGAGGAATACAACAAGCTTTAGTGCTGGTGGCCGGGAACCGGCTCTGGCGCTGGATTTGTGGGCGGCGCCGTCATGACGGGGATGAGCGTCATGCCGCAGCGGGGACATTTGCCGGGCTTGGCTTCATGCACGTCCGCGTCCGCGGGCATCGGGCAGGTATAGTAATCAACCTTCCCGCCCGGCTGGAGCTTCGCGAGCATGTCGTTGCGAACCGGGACGAGGCCCATGCCACAGATCGGGCACTTGCCAGGCCGCTCATACTTGATCGAGACGTGCTCAGGCATCGGACAGATGAACGACACGGAATCATCTGCCGGAGCGGAATTGGCGGCCACCGTGGTCTTCTCGGCCGGGTGTCCGCTGTGCTCAACAGGCGCGGTTTTCGGTTCGAGCATCTTTTGGATCGCCTCGCGGAGTTGGCTCTCGGAATCGAGCATGAATTGCCCGGAGGTGACCACGCGTTCGCCGCCCTCCAGCCCACTCAGCACTTGATACGCTTCGTTCTCGGAACGTGCCCCGAGTGTCACCGTGCGCGGCTCAAACTTCCCGCCATCGAGCGCAATAAAGACGGTGTTTTTCTCTCCGCTGCGCAACACCGCCATACTCGGCACGAGCACCGCCTCGGCTTCGAGCTGGGACTCAATTTGCACCGTCGCGAACATTCCCGGTTTGAGGAAGTAACCGGGGTTGTGAAACTCCATGCGCACCTTTGCGGTGCGCGTCTTTTCGTCCACCGTGGGATAGATGTAGGTCACGCGTCCGCGAAACTTTCGATCCGGCAGATAGGAAAGACTGACCACCGCTTCCTGGCCAAGTTTGATGAAGGCGAGGTCCTGTTCATAAACCTGCGACTGCACCCACACGGTGCTCAGGTCCGCGATGCGATAAAGCTTCATCCCCGCATCGACCATCTGCCCTTCCACCGCCATTTTCTCGACGACGATGCCATCGCGCGGAGCGCTGACACTCAGTGTCTTCATCGGATGCCCTTTCTTCTCCAATTCCGCAATCTGCTCGGCGGACACATCGAAGTATTCGAGTTTGGTCAGGGAACTCTCCTTCGAGCCGCCAGCGCCTTTCGACGCGAGTAAGTAATCGTTTTGAGCGGTGTAAAGATCAGGTGAGTAGATCTCAAAAAGCGGCTCGCCTTTGTGGACCTGCCGACCTGTCGAATCGACGTAGAGTTTCTCGATCCAACCCTTGAATTTCGTCGTTACTTCACTGAGTGCCGTTTCGTCGAACTCGATGATCCCGACCGTGCGAATCTTGCGTCGCAACGGACCCTTGGTGACGATCGCAGTTCGCAGGCCCATGTTTTGAGTGGTCATGGGATCAATCGAAATGGCACCGCTTTCCGCCTCGCCCTCATAGACCGGCACCATGTCCATGCCCATGCTGTCCTGACGCGGCGTCTGGCTGATTTCGCCAAGCATCATCGTGGACTTGTAATACTTCACCTTGCGCTCACCTGGTGCGCTCGACGCGCCCGCCGCGGGTTGCTTGCGGATCGGCTGCAGCTTCATCCCGCAGATCGGGCAATCACCGGGTTTGTCTTTGATGATCTGCGGGTGCATGCCGCAGGTGTAGAGTTGCTTGGCTCCGGTCTCGGCGGGCGTGCTGCCACGGCCTCGCGTGAAATACACGGCAGCGCCCGCAGCGAGGAGCAAAACGACAAGGATGATGAGGATGCGTTTCATTTCTTCGTCCTCCGCGGCGGCGGGTTCGTATCGCCGGGCTCCGCATCGACACCGACGACCGCTTCGAGTTCGGCCAGCGCGGAGAGATAATCCGCGAGCTGAGTGGACGCTGCGGCTTCCGCTTCGCGCAGAGTCCGCTGGGCCGAGATCACTTCGAGATAGCTGCTGATGTCCGTGCGGTAACCGGCATCGAGGGTTGCCACCGTTTGCGCGGCGAGCGGCACGATCTTCTCCCGCGAAAGCCGATACTGCTCGGCGAGCGATGAGATCTTCCGGAGCTGATCGCGCAAGAGACCGAGCGCCTCGGTTTGCGCCGCTTCATGCATGCGTCGTGCGCCTTCGACACCCTGCTCAGCCTCGCGCACGCCGGCTGAGTATTTGCGCGGATTCGCCCAGGGGATGCTGAAGAAAACGCCGGTGTTGTATTC
>JBBSDS010000497.1:0-2783 GCA_038240495.1 Chthoniobacterales bacterium
AGAAAGCAAGATCAAGCTCACCGGCAAATCAGCCAAAGGCACCTCGACGTGCATGCTCTCGGTTTTCGGTTTCAGCACGCAGAAAACGAGCCTCGAAAAGCCCGACCACCGCGAAGCATTTCGCAGCGTGCTCGCTTCGATGCTTCAGGCATTTCCGCGAAGTCCCGACCCAGTGGCGGAGTGGAGCGATGCCTGGTGGAACAACCTCATGCGGACCGTCGAGGGCGGCGAAGGCTACCCGCTGCTCCAGCGTCTTTTCACGGATCATTTTGAAGCCGCGCGGAAAAAACTCGCGCCCGGCCAGCTCTCTCCATTGGAGGATCTGTTGCTCGATCTCGCGCAGCGCCAGAATCCCGGCGAAGCGCTCCAGTGGCTGCAAAAATTTCAACCCGGCACGCCCGCGTCTCCCCGCCAGATCGAACTCAAACTCCGCGAAGGTGAGCTCCAGATGTATTACCTCGGCGACCGCCAGCAGGCCGAAAAAATCTTCACCGCGCTTGCCGGTCTGACCACCGAATACGGCGAGCGTGCGAAAATCCGGCTGGCTGACCTCGCGTTGATCGGCGGCGATCTGAATAAGGCCACCAGCATTTACGCGGACGTCCAGAATCGCGCCCGCACCCGGCGCAATGCCGGTCCGGCTCTAGCCGGCGGCCTTGTGACGAATCAACTCGTCCGGGGCGGGCCCGTCCCAGCGACCGCACCGGATTGGCGCAAGTCTCCGCTCGCGCTGCAAGATCCGTCGAAAACTCCCGGAGCACCTGATCTAAAAGGCGGCGCGTTGCAGGAAGTCTCGCTCTCGGAAAATGTGCGCACGCTCACCGAGAACGGCTTTCTCCTCGAAGCCCGCCAGGCGCTCGTCGTTTGGGAAAGCGAATTTCCGCTGAGCAAAATCAGCGGCGACTTTGTCATTCGTGAGGGCGAGTTTTATCTCAAAACTCAGGACTGGAAACATGCCCGACCCATGCTCGAAGCGTATTGCCGCGAGATCGATGCCTCCAGTTACCTCCCCGATGCTGCGTCCATGCTCATCGCTTGCGTCCGGGGCGCCAAGGAGCCGCCCGGCTCGATCCGCGAACTCATCGAGAAAGTAAAAGGCCGGCTCAAGTATCATCCCATCGCCAGCGAGCTGGACAAGTTCCTCGCGACCGCCGCAAAGCCCAAGCCCTGAGTCGTATCATGGCCCTTCGCCTTCTCCTTTTCGCGGTCCTTTTTGCGGCCTCCGCCTTCGCGCAGAATCCGCCCGAGCGCACCCGGCTCTACACGAAAATCGACCCCGCCAACACCGGCGGACTCAAAGGCCGCATCGCCAAGCCGGAGCTTCCCATCGAGGAAATCCTCGCGCTCCCAGCCGAAAATCCCGAGGAAGTTTACGAAGGCCAGGTGACTGGTCCGAAGCGCGACGCCTTTGAATTCAAAAACCTTCCCGTCGGCAAATACGACCTTGTCGTCGTTTTCCCGTCCACCTTTTACGAAGGCCTGCAACTCAGCCGCGACGCAAGCACGCTGACTCCGGACGACCTCAAAAAAATCGACGCCACGATTCAAAAATCCGAGCCGTTTTTTACCAAAAAATTCATCCATCGCGTCGAGGGCACGACCGGCCGGGCCAGCGGCGCACGCAGCATCTGCACTTACTTCCGCGACAAGAGTTCGGATCTTTTGATGGAGCAGTTCGAGGGAAAATCGAGCCGTCCGGATTTCCGCCGCACCTTTAAACTCGTGCTCCTCAAAGACGTCGGCCCCGGCTGGCAAATCACGCGCGCCCGCGATCTTTATCCCGTCTGGATGAATCCCAAAAGCTCGCTCCCGGAGCATCACTTCAGCTCCGCTCTCAACCAACTTCGCGTGGCCGACGAAAGCAAAGACCTCGGCGCACTCGACCTCACGCACTGACTGACGCCCCGCCTTCCCGCACTCATCTTTTTTATGGCCGAAATCGAGTTTACCCAGGGTCCCATGACCGGCCGCCGCATGCCGCTCCCGGCTGGAAGTTTCACCATCGGCCGCCATCCCGAGATGGACTTGATTCTCGATGATAACATGGCCTCCAGCCACCACGCCGAAGTTCGTTTCGAGAATGAAGTGTGGAAGATCGTCGATCTCGGCAGTTCCAACGGCACGCTGCTCAACAAAGCGCGTGTCACCACCGCGAAACTAAAGCCCGGCGACCTCGTGCAAATCGGCGGGAACAGTTTTGTCTTCCGCGACGGCTCCGACGCTGGCGTGACCGTCGCCAGCACTGACGAACTCGCCCTTGTCGAAAAAATGCGCGACCACACCGAGCGCATCCGTCGCGAAGTGGGCAAGATCATCGTCGGCCAGCGTGATGTTCTCGACCAGATCCTGATGTGCATTTTGGCCAATGGGCACGCGCTGCTCATCGGCCTGCCCGGCATGGCCAAGACGCTCACCGTCCGCACCATTGCGCAGGTCTTGAATCTGAAATTCAAACGCGTCCAGTTTACGCCCGACCTTATGCCGGGCGACATCATCGGAACAGACGTGCTCGAGACCAACGCGGCGACCGGTGAAAAAGAGTTCCGCTTCATCCGCGGCCCCATCTTCTGCAACTTGCTCCTCGCTGACGAAATCAACCGCACCCCGCCCAAAACGCAGGCCGCGCTACTCGAGGCGATGCAGGAAAAAATGGTCACCGCCGGGAACACCTCCTATACGCTGGAGGAGCCATTCTTCGTCCTCGCTACGCAAAATCCGATCGAGCAGGAAGGCACCTACCCGCTCCCCGAAGCGCAGCTCGACCGCTTCATGTTTAACATCTG
>JBBSDS010000498.1:0-2783 GCA_038240495.1 Chthoniobacterales bacterium
GCTTCCGCTCAGGATGCAGCGCGTAGAGCACCTCATTGCACTTCGCGAGTTCGGGCTCCAGTTGCTCCGCATTCTCCACGCCCTTGTGAGTGAAAGTGTGATTCGCCACCACCACATACGGACTCTTCGACGCCTCCTCCCACTTCGCCTTGGTATTCGTCCACACGCCGCTTCCGGTCACCAGATAGAAGTTCCCGATGATCTTCCGCTTCTCCAATTCGGGCACGACGTTCTGGAGCTGGCTCGCGCAACTGTCGTCGAACCCGAGCATGACGCACGCTTTCTTGCCGTCCTTCCATTTGAGGATTTGCGTGTTCGCGCCCGACTCGGCGGCGTGAAGGTGAGGCTTCGCGAGAAGACTAAGCGTAATGAAGGCAGCGGCGGCGAGTGAGGATAGGAGGCTTGATTTCATGGGTTCAGGGTTTGGCGTTCCCAACGATGTGGAGATAGACGTCGGCGTAATCTTTTCCGAATTTGCGCAGCGTGGGCGTGTCGAAGTGGAGGTTGTCTCCGATGGAATTCGTTCCTTCCGGGATGGGAACGAAGCGGACGTTCTTCATCTTCTTCGCGACCGCCTCGTGAGCAGCGTTCACCATTTCGCGGTTGGCGTCCCAAGGCTTCGCGGGAAAGCGGCCGAGTTGTCCGATGATGAACGGAAGATCGGGCGCATCGAGTTCCTTGCGAAAGCGCGTGATCAAATCTTCGAGTTGCTTCTCATGTTCCGGGGCGCTCTTCGCGTTGGAATCGCTCTCTCCTTGATGCCACAGGATGCCCTTCAACGTGCCGTCTTGCATGGCGCGTTTCGCGCGCGCGATTGCGTCGTCCCAGGGATGGCTATTGGTCTGCGACCATGATGCTCCGGGCATCCAGGTCGAGATCGGCGAACCGCCGCAGGCCGTGGGGATGAGGCCGATGGTGGTGCTGGGATATCTGGCAGCGATCACTTCGGCGAAGGGTTTGCCGACACCGGTGCCCGCGCCGGGTTTATCCCAGTGCAGCGGATCGACCGCGGGCTGCCACTGCCCATCTTTGTTGAGGCTCAAGATGCGCGGCTTCGGCTGACGCGCCTCGTCGTCGAGCTTGCCGCGTCCGGCCATGTTGGATTGGCCGGCGAGGATGAAGAGTTGGAAGTCATTCTTTGCTGGAAGCTGCACGGCTGCGCCCGCGCCGAGAGCAGGGGTGACCGGAGTAACCACTGCGAGAGTGAGGAGGAGGAGACTGATTTTCATGAGGCGGATGGTGTAGAGGCGGCTCTGTCCGAAGGACGTGCCGCCTGGTGGGCAAGTGGAAAATCGGGGATGCGACACGCGGCACCCGCTGCGCGGAGAGCCGCCTCTACATCAGCGGAGGCAAGTGCATGAGAAGCGCTAGGAGCCATTGTTTTGGAGCTTCTCGAACTCTTGAAAGCCATCCCGGCCATCCTGTTTTGGACCGGGTGTTTTTCCGAGTGGCGTCGCCAGCAGTCCTGCCGCCGCGGCGCGTCCGTTGCCCGTCGGGGTGCCGCCTCCACCTTGCTTCAAGATCAGAGCCTTCTCGAGATTTTGCAGTTTTGCCGAGTCGATTCCGGTGACGCCTTTGACTGCGCGAACGTTCGCGGCGCTTCCCACCGAACCACCACCGGCCGGAACAGCCGTTCCTCCCGCGGAAACAATCGGCGGGGGGGGTGGCGGCGGGGGGGCAACCGGGCTCACGGGCGGGGGTGCGACGGGCTTCACCGGCGGTGGCGCCACGGAAGTCGCAGGCGGCGGTGGTGGCGCTACCGGCGGCGGCAGAACGGCGTTGCGCCCGTCCGCTTTCACGCCATTGATCGTCTCGACCCCATTGATTTTGTTTACGCCTTGCACAGTCCGCGGCGCGCTCGTCGCGGCGTTCCCCGTCTCGACATTCCCGACCTTCGCCACGGCCTCTTCTTTCACGCCTTTGATTCCCTCAACCGCCGAGCTCGCCGGCCGCGGCTCCTGCGCCGATGCCGCAGCGAGCGAGAGCGCGAGCAAGACCCCACCCATATACAGGCGGCTCTGGCCGAAGGCCGTGCCCCCTCCATCTTTCGCGGGCGAAGGAGGCGGGGCGCAGTGCGCAGTGCAGTCACAGGCGGCACCCGCTTCGCGGAGAGCCGCCTCTACAAAACCGCGGAGAGCCGCCGCCTCATCGCGCAGCGCCAATTCCACATTTTGAGGATTCGTTTTCATCGGTTTCGTTTCTCGATTGTCTTCGCAAATTCCTCCTCGACCCGCTGCTCGTACTGCGCGAGCGCGCCGGGTTCCTGATGCTCGGCGAGATAGCGAAAAATCTGCCGCGTCCGTTCGGCGAAGGGCCTCCACTCTTCTTCCGCCGCGCCGTTCGTCTTCAAAAGATACGTCGCGTAGTACTCCGCCTTGCCGAGCATTTCGCGGATGGCGCGCGTGATCTTCGCATCGTCGCCGTGGCTTTGCGCGGACTCCTGAAGCAGCGCGGTGAGATCGGTGATCGAGCCGACGACATCGAGCATCTCCAGCCGTGCCTTGGCCTGCGCGAGACGAATCTGATGCCGCACCAGCGGCTGCTCCTCCGTGGGCAATTCGCCAGTCAGCTTCTCGTATTCCGCGATGATCTGCTCCCAGTCGGGCTCCTTCGCTTTTTCGAGCGCGCGAATCTTCGCGACGTGGACTCGCGCCTTCTCGCGCGCGACCTGATTTTGCCCCTCGTTGAAATGGTAGTAGAGCACCGCCACGGGGAAGAGCAGCCAGAGGAGCGTGAAGAACTTTCTCATCGCGCTGATGTAGCGGCGGCTCTGTCCGCAGGAC
>JBBSDS010000499.1:0-2776 GCA_038240495.1 Chthoniobacterales bacterium
CTCGGCAAGCTCGGCAAAATCGAGGTTTTCGACAAAGTGGATGCGAGCAAGAGCGGATGGGAAGAGGAAGCGTCGGAACTGGCGACGCGGGCGGCGAGTCAACGCGGACTGCGGCTGGCGGGCGAGGCGCTCGAACTGTTCACGCTTTCAACCGGCGGCGACCGTCGCGTCGTTGAAAATGAAATCGAAAAACTCGATCTCTACCTCGGCGCAGCCCGCCGGGAAGTGAGCCTGGACGATGTGCGGATGCTCGTGCCGCTCTCCCGGGCCGGAATCATCTTTGAACTGGGAAACGCCATTGCCGAGCGCAATCTCGGGCGCGCGCTGGCGCTGCTCGATCAGCTTCTTTTCCAAGGCGAAAGTGCCATCGGGATCATGCTCGTCGCGATCATCCCCACCGTGCGCAATTTGCTCGTCGTCAAAGATTTGATGGCTCGCCACAAGCTCGCACCTCCGGCACAGGCGTTCTTTTTTGGCAAGACGCTTGATCGGCTGCCGGCCGAAGCCACCGCGCACCTTCCCCGCAAGAAGGATGGCACGGTCAACGCCTACTCCCTTGGCATCGCGGCAATGTTCGCAAAACGCTACGAATTGCCGGAGCTGCGAACCGCGCTCCAAACCTGCCTCGACGCCAATGTGCGGCTTGTGACTTCCGCGCTGGATCCCACGGTGGTGCTCAGTCAGTTGCTCGTACAGATCGTCGCGGGCGGTTCACCTTCCGTCCGCCAACCAAGGAGATAAGCGGCGTCGCGGTCGGCCATTCCCGACGCTTGGTTTACGACGTTAAGTAAGAAGCGGTTCTTATATACGTCGAAATACCGACAAATCCGCCGCCCTATTAAAATAATTTAAAAACTTGTTGCGCACATCCCGGTTGGCCGTCATAGTGCGGACGTATTTAGAAGATTGTTCTGGGGGGAACATCAGCCCTTCGCGACCATTCGGTCGCGGGGGGCTGAATTTTTTTGGGGATATGGCACTTTCGTCGCCATGCCCGTTGAGAAAATCAGCCGTTGATCATGGATTGCAGCCCCGCCCGTGCCCGGAATCCCGACAATTGGCTCGAAGCCGCGCCGGGTTTTTCCCGGCCCATCTGTGTGACGTTGCGAGAATGGATTTTTCGCTGGGAGACAGACCTCACGGAGTCGATCAAATGGAACATGCTCTGTTTCTCCGGGCGCAAGCTGGTCTGCGGCCTGAGCGCGTGCAAAATGCACCTCGGCATCGCCTTCTTCCGCGGCACCGAATTGCCCGACCCGGCCGGGCTTTTCACGGGTGGAGAAGCCAATACCAACATCCGCAGCATCCGGCTCACCTCGCTCAACCACATGAGCCGCGATGCGCTGCGCGCTCTCCTCCGCGCCGCGGTGGCGCTCGATGCCGAGCCGGACGTGCCGCCGGTGCCGAAGGTCAAGCGCGCGCCGTGGCCTGTGCCCGATTTTTTCGCGCAGGCGCTGAAGACTCATCGCGCTGCCGCGAATTTCTTTCACCATCTCGCACCGACCTATCAGCGCGAATACCTTGTCTGGCTGACCACAGCCAAGCGCCCCGAGACACGCGACCAGCGCCTCCGCCAAACGCTCGCCGCTCTCGCCGCCGGTCGGAAGTGGGTCGAGCGCCGGCTCGCCTAGAATAGAAATGCGGTCTGCACTAGCCGGGACGGTGGTTTCGGGCTAAGGACATCGCCCTTTCTCATGCCACGCGTTTCCGACGTTCACGTCATCGCCAATACCGCTCTGCCCTCTCCCCGGGCTCTGAGCGCCGAAATCCCGCGTAGCGAACAGCACGCCGCTTTCGTCGCCGGTATCAGGGCGGACATCGCCCGCATCCTCTCGGGCGAAGATCCGCGCTTTCTCCTCATCGTCGGCCCGTGCTCGATTCACGACCTTTCCGCCGGACGCGAATACGCTGAGAAACTCGCCGCGCTCGCCACCGAGGTCCGCGAGCGCGTGCTCATCGTGATGCGTGTCTATTTTGAAAAACCGCGCACAACCGTCGGGTGGAAGGGCCTCATCATGGACCCGCACCTCGACGGCACCAATGACATCCCGACCGGACTGCGTCTCGCGCGCACTTTTTTGAGCGATGTCCTCACTCTCGGCGTGCCCACGGCGACCGAGATGCTGGACCCGATCACCCCGCAATACATCGCCGACCTCACATGCTGGAGCGCCATCGGTGCCCGCACGACCGAAAGCCAGACGCACCGGCAGATGGCCAGCGGCTTCTCCATGCCAGTTGGTTTTAAGAACACCACGAGCGGCGCGGTCGGCGCTGCCATCAATGCGATCAAAGCTGCGATGCAGCCCCAGACTTTTCTCGGCATCGATGAAGCTGGTCGCGCGAGCGTCGTCGCCACCGAGGGCAATCCGGACTGCCATGTAATCCTGCGCGGCGGCGAAGACGGCCCTAACTACGATGCCGCGTCCGTTGCGAGCACACTTGTCGCTTTGGAAAAAAACGGTCTCCCAAAAACGGTGATGGTCGATGCAAGCCACGCCAACTGCGGCAAGGATTGCCGCAAAATGGCGGCGACCTACCGCGAAATTCTCGCCGGACGTTTTGGTCCGAATGGCACTCGCGGCCTCATCGGTGCGATGCTCGAGAGCAACCTCGTCGCCGGCGCGCAAGCGCTCGGTGAAGACCGCGCCGCGCTCGTCTATGGTCAGTCGATTACCGATCAGTGCATCGACTGGCCCGCCACCGAGCAACTCGTCCGCGAGACGGCGGAGCTGGCCAGGTAATTGCGACAGGCGTGGTTCAATGCAGGTGTAGA
>JBBSDS010000500.1:0-2775 GCA_038240495.1 Chthoniobacterales bacterium
AGTTCGCCCGCCGCGCTCAATGCCCTCGCGCTGGTTGGCGCATTCACCGCGCTCTTCGCCTCCGTCGTGATGCTCACGCAGACGAGCGTAAAGCGTTCGCTCGCCTTTTCGACCATCGCGCAAATGGGATTCATGATGCTGCAATGCGGCCTCGGCGCCTTCGCGCTCGCGGTGCTCCACATCGTCGCGCACTCGCTCTACAAGGCGCACGCGTTTCTCTCCTCGGGCAGCATCGTGAGCATGAGCAAATCTGCGTGGGTTCCCTCGGAGCGACCGGGCGCGCATCCGCTCATCCTCGCGGGCACGCTCGGCACGGCGGTCGCGCTCACGTGGATCATCGGCGGACTTTACGGCGTGAGCGCCGCGAGCGGCCCCGGCGTGCTGCTGCTCGGCGCGGTCTTCATGATGGCGCTCGCCTATTTGCTCTGGAATCTGTGGGCGTCCTCGCATCGTTCGTCGCTCGTCGCGTGGGGATTGCTCGCCGGCACCGGCGCGGCCACGGCTTACTTCGGGCTGCACGCGGCCTTTGAGAAAATGCTCGCGCCTTCGCTGCCGCACTACGCGCCGGTGCGGTCGCCGCTGGAGTATGCCGTGATGGCGCTCGTGGTCCTGCTCTTCATGGCCGTGCTCATCTTCCAATCGCAGCTCCCGAGCTGGTCCGCCACGCGGCTCGGTCGCGCGCTCTACGTCCACGCCTCGCACGGCTTCTACCTCGGCACCATCGCCAACCGCATCACCGTCGCCGTGACCGGCAAAGTCGCTGCCTGATCGCCTCGCTCACCACCACCAATGAACACCACCGAAGAACCGCCCACGACCCCCATCGCACCGACCAACGCGTCGCAGACGCTGGCCGCGGCGCAAGCCGCTGGTCGGCGCATCGCGCCCCTCTGGCCGCTCCAGCACTTCGTCGCCGTCAATCCATTCGTCGGCCTCACGAGCCGGCCTTTTGCGGAAGTGTGCGAGCTGCTTCAGCGAATGGTGCCGGAAGGAATGCTGATGCCGCTCGACTATTATCGCGGGAAATTTAGCTCCGGCGCGATCGCTGACGCCGACCTCGAATTCTCTCTCACTCACGCGCGCCAAGTCCTGCGCGATTCGCACGCGGAGGAGCTTGCTAGTTGGAATGTCTTTCGTCTCAAAGCCGCTCTGGCTGAGGATTCGCCCGCCATTGGGGATGCGCAGATCGTTTCTGTCGCGGAAGCGGTGGATCGCGCGCACGGCACGAGTTGGGCGAGGGCGATCGTCGAATCGATCGCGCGTTTTTGCGCCGCTTATTACGACGAAGGACAGTCCGCGTGGCGGCTGCCGTGGAAGACCCAGCGGCTCTTCACCGCGTGGCGCGAGGCTGCATCGCTCGACGCCAGCTTTGAGCTGCTCGGTCTGCCGGGTTTTCGCAAGCGGGTCTCCGCGCTGCCGGCCGATGCGGAATCGGCCATCGCGCAGTCGCTCGCGCAAATCGGAATCGCGGCTAACGGGACGGAGGACTTTCTCCACAAGCAATTGCTCACGATCCGCGGCTGGGCGGGCTACGTGCAGTATCGCGTCCGCGAAAATGGGATGCACGGGCGCGACGATGACTCGCTCCTTGATCTGCTCGCGATCCGGCTCGCCTTCGACGCAGCACTGCTGGCGCGCTTCGATGGCCCGGCGTTCCGCGAATTTTGGCCAGCGAGCCCGAACGCAGGCTCCGGCGACACGCTCGCCAAGCTGCTGTGGCAATTTGCCGACGAGCACGCCTGGCAACGCCAGCTCACCCAAAAGCTGCACGCGGCAAACACCGCGCAGTTGCCCGCCGTCCTCGCGCGGCCCAGCGCTCAGGCGGTCTTTTGCATTGATGTTCGGTCCGAGATTTTTCGCCGCGCGCTGGAGGCTGAAGCGCCAAAGTTCGAGACACTTGGCTTTGCCGGATTCTTCGGGTTGCCGATCGAATACATCCCGTTTGGCCAGCATCACGGCGCGGCGCAATGCCCCGTCCTGCTGACGCCAAAATTCCGCGTGCGCGAGACCTTGCAGAACGCGAGCGCTGCTGACGAGCAGCTCGCCTGGAAACGGCAACGCCTTGGCAAGCGCCTTTCGTATTCGTGGAACTCGTTCAAGACCTCGGCCATCTCGTGTTTCTCATTTGTCGAGACGGCGGGGCTCGCCTTCGGCGTGAAACTCGTCCGTGATGCTTTCGCTCCAAAAGCACCGCGGCCCGGACACTCTCCAGCGCACCGCCCGTCGCTGGAATTGGCGGCGGATCAAGGCATCACCGGCATCGCGCCCGACGACCGCGTGCAGCTTGCGCTCGGCGCGTTGCGCAACATGGGCCTGACCAAAAACTTCGGGCGGCTTGTTGTTCTCTGCGGCCACGGCAGTGCGACCACGAACAACCCGTATGGCTCGGGCCTCGATTGCGGTGCCTGCGGCGGCCATGCCGGCGATGCCAATGCCCGAGTCGGTGCGGCAATCCTCAATGATCCCGCCGTCCACACCGCGCTCGCGTCCCACCGCATCTTAATTCCCGATGACACGTGGTTTCTCGCTGGACTGCACAACACCACGACCGACGAGGTCACACTTTACGACCTCGACCTCATTCCCGCGTCGCATCGTGGCGACCTGGCGGAGTTTCAAAGCGCACTGCTCACCGCGGGAAACCACGTACGTCGGGAACGCGCCGCCCTCCTCGGACTCGACAGCCACGACTCGGCGCTGGATGAAAAAATCACCGCACGCAGCCGCGACTGGTCGCACGTCCGGCCTGAGTGGGGACTCGCCGGCAACGCCGCC
>JBBSDS010000501.1:0-2774 GCA_038240495.1 Chthoniobacterales bacterium
AATACGATTAAACAACGGCAGCACCCTTCAGCGCGCCGGGGAGATGGATTCGGCGGCCACTTTTAGCGCCTCGATCATCGCTCGTGTCGTTGCCGGGACTTTCCCCCGCTGCCAGAGCACGATGAAATCCCAGCGCGCGTTCGCGTCGGACACGGGCACGAAGGCGACGCCCGGATGGTTGAAGCCGCGAAAGTAATCGGGCAGCAGCGTCACGGCGGATTCGGAGACGACTTGCGAGAGCACATGCGTGATGCCGTCGGTGATGGCGGCGAAGCGCGGCTTGAATCCGGCGGCGCGGCAGAGGGCAGTCATCCATCGGTTGCGCCCCGACATCTGATCTTCATCAATACCGATGAAGTCCCGTGCCTTGAGTTCCTTGATAGCGATGCGCTTTTTCACGGCCAGCGGATCGGATATGGAAAGCGCGGCGCATACTCCGAGCGAGCGAAGGATGTGACTGTAGAATTCGCGCGCCGCCACCGCTCCTTCCTGGCCGATGAGCGCAATGTCGAGTTCCCCGGCGCGCCGGGCATCAATTTGCTCCTTCGGCGACATGTCGTGGAGCTTGAGCTTCAGGCCGGGGTGCGTCTTGCGCAGGCTCGCCAGCGCTGGCGTGAGCACGGACTGCGCGGCGGAGATGAGATAGCCCACGCGCAATTCCGACCGGAGCCCTCGCGATTGCCGTCGCACCTCGGCGAGTGCCACCTCATACGCATCGAGCACGGGCCGCATTGCCTTCATCAGCGCGTAGCCGAGGTCGGTGGGCTTCACGCCGCTGGTCTCGCGTTCGAGTAATTTGCCGCCGACATCGTTCTCCAGCGACTTCATCTGCCGGCTCAGGGCGGGCTGCGTGATGCGCAACCGCACCGCGGCACGGTTGACGCTGCCCTCCTCGACCACGGTGAACAATGCACGGAGCCGCTCAATCATGCCGCGAGGGTATGCGCATCGGACATAACCGCAACTCAGAACCGGCATTACCCAAACCGCCGCGCACGCCGCACAGTCACGCCATGAAAACAAACGATCTGACTCAACATCCGCCCCGCAGCCCTCGCGTCCGCCTTGGCGGCTACACCATCTTGTCGCGCATTCTCGACAAGGCGCGCGCCTCGCTCGTCGGCACACTCGGCGATTACAAGTTCAACAACCCGCTGGACAACGTGCTCTTCGGCTTCGCGGGCGTGACGGCTGAATCCTTCCTCGCTCAGGTAAAGACCGGCGCTGGCGACTTCGAGATGCTGCAATGGTTCAACGCGCAGGCGAAGAAAGCCCCGCACGAAATCGCCGCGTGGAGCGCGTGGACGGAGACCTTCGTGGACCACGATGTCGAAACGCGGGAGTGGCTCGCGGGACGCATCAAGGAAATGGACGCGCGCCGCACGGACATTGGCGCGCTGTTTGATTACCTCGACTTCGATGACTACCTGTCCTTCGGCGGCGCGGCGTGAACCACACGGCTCGGGACGCAACTCGATCATTCAAAACCTATGGCTGAACGATTCATGCAAACTGTGCTCACGCCGTCCGTGCATGCGGCGCAGCGACACTACTTTGGGCGTCACGCCGTCATGGATGCCGCGCCCGAGCACGACCCGCTCACCGACGAGGAACGAGGCTTCATCGAAGCGCGTGACTCGTTCTACATGGCCACGATCACCGAGAACGGCTGGCCCTACGTCCAGCATCGCGGCGGCAAACCTGGATTCCTGCGTGTCGTCAGTCCGACGCAGCTCGCGTTCGCCGACTACAAGGGCAACCGCCAGATGCTCACGACCGGCAACCTCGCCACCAACGACCGCGTCGCGCTCTTCCTCATGGATTACCCGCGCCGTGAGCGCCTGAAAATTCTCGGCCACGCCCGCGTTGAAGACGCGCGGCAGCATCCCGAACTCGTCGCGCAGCTCGCCGAACCGGACGCACGCGGCATCGTGGAGCGATTGTTCATCATCGACGTGCTGTCGTTCGATTGGAACTGTCCGAAATACATCACGCCGCGCTTCACCGCCGCCGAAGTCGAAGCAACCGTCGCTCCGCTGAAGCAGCGCATCGCCGAACTCGAAGCCCAACTCAAAACGAAAAACTGAAATGAACCCACGTCCGCCGCTCCCACCCTTTACCGAGGAAACCGCGCGCCAGAAAGTGCAGGCCGCCGAGGACGCCTGGAATTCGCGCGATCCCGAACGCGTGTCGCTGGCTTACACCGTGGACACAGAATGGCGCAACCGCGCGGAGTTCCTTAACGGCCGTGCTGAAGTCGTCGAGTTCCTCAAGCGGAAATGGGCGAAAGAGCATGAGTACCGTTTGAAGAAAACCTTATGGGCTTTCACCGGCAACCACATCGCCGTGCGCTTCGAATACGAATGGCAAGACGACGTAGGCCAGTGGTGGCGCAGCCACGGCAACGAGAACTGGGCGTTTGACGAACTTGGCTACATGATGCGCCGCTACGCCAGCATCAACGATCAGCCCATCATTGAGGCAGACCGGAGGTTTCGTTGGGAGCGGATGAGTTAATCGTTTTTCCGCAGCGAGGGCTATTTTTTCGGTAGCATCGGTTCCAACACGCACGAAACGGGTGCCGCTCTGGGATGAGATGGAGCAGTGCTTCGCCAGCCCGGAGATTCAGCAGCGGGTGCGCGACATGCAGGAGGAGTCCGCCATCGAGTTGAGCAACCAGAGCAAGGAACGCGCGCTGGTGGGCGAGGTCATTTGATGCTCCCTGCCGGTCGCACCCTTCGGGCACGTCGCTTCGCTCCTGTCCATCTCGCTCC
>JBBSDS010000502.1:0-2766 GCA_038240495.1 Chthoniobacterales bacterium
GCTTTGGTGCTTGGCGTCGGCACGCTGGGCATCGGCGGCTGGATTTCTTACGCAGGCGGTCACGTCCGGCACGAAGAGTTCCGCTTCGAGCCACCGCCATCGGCGAAATCCGAGGAACACCACCATCACGGCGGAGGCGAGACGGACCATGACGCAGCACACGGCGAACACACTGAAGGCCAGTCGAAGCCCGGCGGCGATGGCCATGTCACTAGCGCTTCTTCTCTTCACTCATGAAAAAACTCGTCCTAACGCTGCTGGTCGTCTCCCTGCTGGGCGGCTGCACCATCGTGCCGCCGCCGTCGCCTCGTTCCACGGGCGATCCATCCGATTCCTCGGCGCCGGAAGGCGCGGCGCCGCGGCGCAAGGCCAGCCTCACCGCGAGCACCCGCATTTATCTCGACGCCTCCGATGGCGCGGATGCGCAAAAAATGGACATGCAGGGCATGGGCGGCATGGAAGGGATGGATCACTCGAAGATGAAGGGCATGGGGGGAATGGATCATTCGAAGATGCAAGGCGCGGGCATGGAAGGGATGGACCACTCGAAAATGCCCGGGATGCAAGGCAAGCCGAGCGCGGATCAAACCAAACCAAAAGGCATGGGAAACATGCCGGGAATGGATCATTCCAAGATGAAAGGAATGACCGGCGGCGAGATGGAGGGGATGAAGATGCCGATGGCGGGGAAGCCGTCGAATCGGGCGGAGAAAGTGACGGCCGCCGAAGAGAAAAAGTCGGGCACCGCGCCGAGCGGCGAGCAGCTCCAGAGCACGCACCCGACGAGTTACACCTGCCGGATGCACCCGGAGGTGAAGAGCATGAAGCCGGGCAAATGTCCCAAATGCGGGATGACTCTGGTCAGCAAGGAAACGGTCGAGAAACAAAAAGCCAACGACCAGGCAGAACCGAAACCAGCCGCACCGCAGCCATGATTTTTTCACGAGATATTGCGCTCATTTTCACCGCGGCAGGCCTGCTCTCAGGCTGTGCGGGGGATCCTAAATCCGCCTTTGACGGCGTGCAGAAAAGCGTCGCCCGCGCGAGCGGCAAACAAGTCCACTGGCTGCGCTCTGGGCAGGAGCAGGCGGACGCGCAGCGCGCCGTGCAAGCCATGCTGCACCGTCCGCTGAACGCGGAATCCGCGGCGCAGATTGCCCTACTCAACAACAAGTCGCTGCAATCGCGCTTCGAACAGTTGGGCATCGGGTTTGCCGATTACGTGGAGGCGAGTTTGCCGAGCAATCCGAACTTCGCGGCGAGCTTTCGCTTTCCGAGCAAACCGCCCTCGGGCACGAACATCGAATACTCGATCGCGCAGGATTTGCTGAGCCTGCTCCTGCTGCCGATCAAACGGAATCTCGCGGCGCGCGAACTCGAAATCACGCGGCTGCAAATCGCCGGCGACGTGCTCGGGCTCGTGGCGGAAACCAAGACCGCGTTTTACACGCTTCAGGCGCGGCAGCAGTTGCTCGGGCGTTTGCAGCTCATCGTGCAGACGAATGAGGCCGGCGCAGACCTGGCGAAAGGCCAGCACGATGCCGGCAACATCACCGATCTCGATCTCGCGAATCAGCAGGCGCTTTACTCGCAGTCGCGCGTCGAGGTGGGCCAGACGCAGGCGGAAATTCGTTCCGATCGCGAGCGGCTGAACCGGCTGCTCGGCGCGTGGGGCGCGCAAACGAATTGGAAGGTGGCGGGCGAGCTGCCGGCGATTCCGTCGAGTGAGATTTCGCTCGCCCGGCTGGAGTCCAAAGCCATCGCGCAGCGCGTTGATCTCGCGGCGATGCGGCAGGAAGTCGCGAGCCTCGGACTGGCGATGTCGCTCAAGCAAAAGACCCGCTTCATTCCCGGCGGCGTAAATGTCGGCGTCAATACCGAGCGCGATCCCGATCGCCAGCGCGTGACCGGACCGACGCTTGATTTGCAGCTCCCGATTTTCAACTTCGGCCAAGCCACGCTCCTCCGGCTCCGTTCGCAACTCGCGCAAGCCCAGCGCGACCTCGAAGCCCTGTCCGTCAACGCGCGCTCGGAGGTCCGCGAAGCGCGCGATCTCATCGCGGCGAACCGTGAACTCGCCGCCTACTACCGCAAGGTGCTGCTCCCGCAGCGGCTGCTCATCGTCAATCAGACCCAGCTCCAATACAACGCGATGCAACTTGGCCCCATCGACCTGCTCACGGCCAAGGAGCGCGAGCTGAATGCCGAGCGCACTTACATCGACACCTGGCGCGACTACTGGATCGCCCGCACGGAACTGGAGCGCGCGATGCACGGGGGCTCGGGCGGTGGAATGCAATCCATGCAACGCGAGACTAAAATGCGATCCATGCAGATGCGCGGTGGAGAGTCGCGCATGAACACCTCGACCTCACAAAACTAACCTAAGTCACTTCCTATGTTCACCCGACGAAATTTTCTCACTCATGCCGGAGTCGCCGCGGGCGGCGTGGCGCTTCTTTCCAAAGTCAGCACCGCGGAAGCCGAGGACGCCATTCAAGCAACCAATAACAACAAGCTCGCCACCGACGCCGATGCTCTTACCGCAGGTCAGCCCGGCGCGGATTACACGCCAGTGGTGACTCCGAATAACATCTCGCTGCCTTGGAAACTGGTCGGTGGAGTCAAGGTCTTTCACTTGATCGCGGAGGAAGTAGAGCATGAGTTCGCGCCCGGAATCAAAGCTTTCTGCTGGGGTTACAACGGCCACGTCCACGGCCCGACCATCGAGGCCGTGGAAGGTGATCGCGTCCGCATTTACGTGAC
>JBBSDS010000503.1:0-2759 GCA_038240495.1 Chthoniobacterales bacterium
AATCTCGGAGGGACGCGCTCCTGCGCGTCCCACTCTTTATTCATAGCGCCGCCCTTGGATAAAAGTGGGACGCGCGGGAGCGCGTCCCGCCGATTAGCGCAGCGCTTCAAGTGCCTCCACCCATCCCGCATTCGCAGCGTCGATGATGATGACCTGCTGGGCGTCGGTCTGCCGGACGCGAATGGTCCGCGGCGCATCGGCTTCGTAGCTGCGTTCGGCGCGGCGCGGATTGGTGATCTTGTGTCGCTTTTCGAGTGACTTCGTCTCCGCCTCAAAGAATTCCGTCGCGTCGCCCGCGGTGGCCCACACGGTTTTCCAAAGGATCGCATCACCGCCCGCAAAGTAGAGGTAACGGTCGCCGCGCCAGCCCGTGGCCGCTTTCTCCGCGGTCGCGGCGTCGAGCCATTCGGTGAACAGAATGCGCACGCCCATTTCGCCCACGGTATTGTCGCCCACCGGGGCTTCGCCTTTCGCTTTCAGTTCGGCCCACTGGATGGCCATCGGCTCTTCGCGCGGATTCGCGAGATACTTTTCCGGGTGCAAAATCTGGGCGGTCGAAGTGGGCGGATTCGCATACGCTTTGGAGACTTCTTCGTAGCCGCCGCGCCCGTAGAGCGACGCACAAAATTCCTGCCCGCGCAGATACGGAAAGACGAGCATCTCGCGCAGAAAACGCGGCGCCGTTTCGAGCTGCTTCATGTTCTGCGTGAAGGACGCGAGCATGCTGTCCTTGAACATCTGCTTCGACATGTTCTTGAGCATGAACTCGCTCATCACGAGCGTCGCATCGCCCTCGACCAGCGCGCTCGCCGCCGCGGCGCGGTCGTCGTTGGTTTTGATTTCAAGCGGCAGTTTTTTCAGCCCAAAATGTTGATCCTGCAAGGCGTGCGTGAGTTCGTGGGCGAGGACGACGCGGTTCTGCGCGTTGTCGAGCGAGGCGTCTTCATACATGAAGAGCTTGTGGGCATGCTGGTCGTAAAAAGCGGCGACCTGCTCGCCGAGGAGGTCGATGTATTTCTCGCGCAGCGGATAGCCTGCCGGCAGCAGCCCGATGGCCGCCATCGCGGCTGTCATGTGATTGAATTCCTCCTCCGAAAATACTTCGGCGAGTTTCCCCGACATGGTCTTTTTGATCTGCTGTCGGCTGAGGACGTTGTAGTTCACGGGCTCGATAAACTTCAGCCCGCGAATCCCTGACGCCTGCTGCTCGATTGCTTCGCGCTGAACCTTGTTGGCCGCGAGCGCCTTCTCGCGTTCGTGCTGGGCGATGA
Organism: Chthoniobacterales bacterium; assembly: GCA_038240495.1. Taxonomy (GTDB): domain Bacteria; phylum Verrucomicrobiota; class Verrucomicrobiia; order Chthoniobacterales; family Chthoniobacteraceae; genus Chthoniobacter. The sequence goes on from JBBSDS010000503.1 coordinate 1,272, forward strand.
TTTCGCGCAGGCGATCGTTCTCACCGGAGAGCTTCTGCGCGGTCTCGGACGAAGGAGCGGCGGGCTTTGCGGGCGGCGGCGCTTTCGCCGAGCCGAGTGCCGCAACCGCTTGCGAGAGCCGGGCATTTTCCTCGAGCAGCAACCGGTACTTCCGCTCCGCGAGCGGATCCTTTTTTTCACAAGCGCCGACGAGCAGAAACAGCAGTGGCACCGCGAGCATCACGCGTGAGCGAAGGGAAGAAAGCATGCGGGTGGGGAAGCTAGAGGCAGGCCAGCGGTGTGGCAACCTTGGGTAACGCAGTTACCCAATCCCTCTTGTTTCCGCGCCGGTTCTCGGTGAAAGTCGGGCGTGACAAAAAAAAAGCTTCAGCGCCTGCACGCCGTCGCGGAAAAGCTCAAAGCGCTCCCGCACCTCGACGAAGCGGAAAGGTTGCTCCACGCGCGAGGACTCCTCGCGACGCCGGACGAGCGCTGGATGTTCAACTACGAATTCATCCAGTTGGTGAACTCCTCGCAGCCTTACACGCGCAAAAGATTCGCTTCCTAGTCGTTGGCGGGGCGGCGGCCGTGCTGCAAGGCGTGCCCATCTCCACGCTCGATGCAGACATTTGGGTGGATTTGCCAATGCGACAGTATGTGCGCGTACTGGCCATCGGCCAGAATATCGGCGCGAGCTTCCTGAGTAAGAATGTGCTCGGATTGCGCAATGAACAGCGGGTGGATTTCCTGTATTCCATCGACGGACTTGCCTCATTCGCCACCGAATGGAAGCGCGCCGAAAAACTGATCTGGGCCGGACAGCCGGTGAAAGTCCTGCCGCTGGAACGAATCATTCGCAGCAAGGAAGCCGCGAATCGTGACAAGGATCTGCTCGCGCTGCCCGCGCTTCGGAATCATCTCGCCTGCCAGCAAGCAGTGCAGCGCAGGAGAAAGTAATTATGCCGGCTGGGGTGTCGCGCTGGATCCCGGCGACGACGCGGCTGCACGGCTCGATTTTTCCAACGGACTCCTCCAAAATCTGAACGGCATGGAACCGAGGAGGATGAGCGCGAGCTGGCTGGCGACGAAGAGCATGAGCCATTGAAACGCCGCATCCATGAAACCGTAGGCGTGCAGGCCGATGCCGAGCATGTTTACGCCGAACCACGACCACGCGGTGACGACGTTGCCGAAAATCGCGAGGTTCATTAGACCGCGTTCCTTCACCATGCCGCCCCAGCGTGCGTGGAGGATGAGCGCATTCCAAAGGACGATGAGGAGCGCGCCGTTTTCTTTCGGATCCCAGCCCCAGAAACGGCCCCAGCTTTGATCGGCCCATATGCCGCCGAGCACGGTGCCGACGAAACTAAAGAGCGTGGCAAAGCAAATGATGCCATAGACCATGCGCGTCAGGCTCGTGGCTGTCGGACGATCGAGCGTCTTGGTGAAAACCCCGCGGAGCACGTAAAGCAGTGCGAGGAAGCCGGCGACGAACGTGGACGCGTAACC
>JBBSDS010000504.1:0-2758 GCA_038240495.1 Chthoniobacterales bacterium
CTTCCCGAGGCTCCTCGCGCAGCGCGTGCGCGACGAGCCGGTGCGCGTCTGGGTGCTCGGCTGCTCGACCGGCCAGGAGGCGTATTCGCTCGCGATGACTTTCGCCGAGGCTGCCGCCGACGATCCGCGCGGGGCGACGCTGCAAATCTTCGCCACCGATCTCAATGAGGCGCTCCTGGAAAAGGCGCGCCACGGCCTCTACGCGAAGTCGCTCGCGCAGGACATCTCGCCGGAGCGGCTGCGGCGTTTTTTCGTGGAGGAAGACGGCGGCTACCGCGTGACGAAGGCGCTGCGCGAGCAGGTCGTCTTTGCCCGGCAGAATGTGATGAGCGATCCGCCTTTCTCCCGCATGGACCTCGTCACCTGCCGGAACTTGCTCATCTATCTCGAGCCCGAATTGCAGAAAAAAATTTTCCCCGCGTTCCATTACGCGCTGAAGCCGGGCGGCTTCCTTTTTCTCGGCGCGAGCGAATCCATCGGGCAGTTCACCGACCTCTTCGCGCCCGCGGACAAGAAGCAGAAAATCTTTTCCCGCAAAGCCGGGCAGACTCCGCTCTTCCGGCTGCCGCTGCCGGGCGCGCGGGAAATGCCGGCGGGGCCCGGCAAGCGCGTGCGGCTGCCGGCGGTCGCGGTGCCGGAGGGGCGGAGCGGCGAGTTCACGGCGCAGCGCGAGGCGGACCGGATTTCGGTCAGCCAGTTTGCGCCGCCGGGCGTGCTCATCGACTCGGCGGGACATGTCCTGCAATTCCGCGGCGCGACCGGCGCGTATCTGGAGCCGCCCTCGGGCAAGGCCAGCTTCGACCTGCTGAAGATGGCGCGCGAAGGGCTGATGCTCCCGCTGCGGACGGCGCTCGCGAAGGCGAAGCGGGAAAAGAAACCGGTGCGCCGCGAGGACGTGCGCGTGGGCGAAAGGGTGATCGCGCTGCAAATCATCCCGTTGCGGAATCTGAAAGAGCTGTGCTTTCTCGTTTTATTTGAAGAAGGAACACAGGCTTCCAGCCTGGGCGGTCCACGGGTATCCCTGCCCGCTGAACCACCGCCAGGCAAGATGCCCGGCGACCGCACCGGCAGGATGGCTGTGTTCCAGCGCCGCAACGCCGAACTCGAGCGCGAACTCGCCGAGACGCGCGACTACCTCCAGTCCGTGCAGGAGCAAAACGACGCGGCGACCGAGGAACTCCAGGCTTCCAGCGAAGAAGTGCAGAGCGCCAACGAAGAACTCCAAAGCATCAACGAAGAGCTGGAAACCTCGAAGGAGGAACTCGAATCCACCAACGAGGAACTGACGACCATCAACGACGAGATGGTCATTCGGAACTCCGAGATGAACCGGGCCAACGCCGACCTCAACAACGTGCAGGTCAGCATCCAGACCGCCATCCTGCTGCTCGCGCGCGATCTCACCATCCGCCGCTTCACGCCGCCGGCGGAGAAAATTTTCAATCTGCTCGCGACCGATTTGGGGCGCGGCTTTGGCGGCATCCGGCACAATCTCGACGCGCCCGATCTCGAGCGCATGCTGGCCGAAGTCCTCGACACCGTGAGCCTGCGCGAGCGCGAGGTGCGGGACAAAGAGGGGCGCTGGTATGCGCTGCGCGCGCGGCCTTACCTCACGCTCGACAACAAGATCGACGGCGTGGTCGTGGTGCTCAGCGACATCGACGCGCTGAAGCGCAGCCAGCAGGAGATCGCCGTCGAGCGCGATTACGCGGAGGCCATCCTGCGCGCCGCACCCGTGCCTTTTCTCATCCTCCGCGCGGACCTGCGCGTGAATACGGCGAGCGAGGTTTTTTACGAAACTTTCCACGTCCAGCCTGCTGCGACCGAAGGCCGCCTCATCTATGAAATCGGCAACGGCCAGTGGAACATCCCCGAGCTGCGCAAGCTGCTGGAAGAGATCATCCCGCGCGACAATGTGTTCAACGGCTTCGAGGTGACGCACGACTTTGCCACCATCGGCCCGCGCACCATGCTGCTGAATGCGCGCCGGATGGATAACGCGGCGGGCGTGCCCGAGCGCATCCTGCTGGCCATCGAAGACATCACCGTGCGCCGACAGGCGGAGGAAATGCAGGCCCGCCTCGGCGCGATCGTGTTTTCTGCCGACGACGGGATTCTGAGCAAAACTCTGGACGGGGTCGTCACCACTTGGAATGCGAGCGCGGAGCGGCTGTTCGGCTACACCGCGGAAGAAATCATCGGCAATTCCAGCCTGCATCTGACCCCGCCCGACCTCCTGCAAGAGGAGGAGCACATTTTGCAGCAAATCCTCGCCGGTAAGGCCATCGAGCACTTCGAAACCCAGCGCATCACGAAGGACGGTCGCCGCCTGCTGGTCTCGCTCACCATTTCTCCCATCAAGGACGCGAGGGGGAAAGTCATTGGCGCGTCAAAAATTGTCCGCGACATCACCGAACGCAAGCAGGCCGAGGAGGCACTGCAGATGGCCATGGTGGAAATCGAGCGCAGCTCGCGAGCGAAGGACGACTTCCTCGCCGCGCTCAGCCACGAGCTGCGCACGCCTTTAACCCCCGTGCTGATGACCGCCGCCGCGCTCGAAACCGACACGACACTGCCGGTCGAAGTGCGCGACCAGCTCGGCATGATGCGGCGCAACATCGAGCTCGAAGCGCGGCTCATCGACGACCTCCTCGACCTCACCCGCATCAGCCGCGGCAAGCTCACCATCGCGCCCGTGGCCGCCGACCTCCACCAGCTCCTCCAGCACACCGCCGAGATCGTGCGCAGCGACGGACTC
>JBBSDS010000505.1:0-2745 GCA_038240495.1 Chthoniobacterales bacterium
CTCGATAAGAAATGGGCGGCGCTTCGCTTTGGTGAAGTGACGGTGGAAACGAAAGGTGATGAGCACCTCTTTGAGGCGCCGGTTTATCTCGATGGTCTCGACCCGAATGCCGTGCGGGTCGAACTCTATGCCGATGGCGAGACGCCGGTCCGGCAGGAAATGAAGCGCGTTCGGGAACTGGTAGGTGCGATTGGCGGCTACGCTTACCGCGCCTCCATACCGGCCACTAACCCAGCTTCCAACTTTTGCGTGCGACTGATCCCGAACTGCGAAGCCGCTTCAGTGCCTTTGGAGGCCGCACAAATCCTCTGGCAACGGTGATCATGAACTCGCCGAAACCCCACGTTCTGGCCGTCAACGGCGGCTCATCGAGCATCAAGTTCGCGCTGTATGAAACTGGCGAATCTTTAGTTCGAGTGCTGGCGGGACAGCTTGAAGGAATCGGAAGTCCGCAAGCTTGCTTTTCGGCAAAAGGATTGGACAAAGCCGATACCTTCTCGCGGCTTGTGGTCGCCCCTGACCATAAGGTTGCGGTAGGTCTGCTGATGGATTGGATTCAGGAGCGAATCGAGCGCGGTTCTTTGTCCGCAGTGGGCCATCGCGTGGTCCACGGCGGACCGAAGTATTGGGAGCCGCAGCGGATCACGCCGGAGATGATTGCGGAGTTGCGTCAGCTCAGCCCGTTTGATCCCGAGCATCTGCCGGAAGAAATACTGCTGACCGAAGCTTTTCATCGGCGGTTTCCGAACCTGCCGCAAGTCGCCTGTTTCGATACAGCTTTTCACCACGACATGCCGCGCGTCGCCAAGTTACTTCCGATTCCGCGCCGGTATGAAACGCAGGGCGTCCAGCGCTACGGTTTTCACGGCCTGTCCTACGCCTACTTGATGGAAGAGCTGGAACGTCTCGCAGGCGCAAAGGTGGCGAGTGGTCGAGTGATACTCGCGCACTTGGGCAATGGCGCGAGTCTGGCCGCCGTGCGCGACGGCCGCAGCCAGGACACGACGATGGCCTTCACCCCCGCTGCGGGTCTGGTGATGAGCACCCGCTCGGGAGACATCGACCCCGGCCTCGTTTCGTTTTTGACGCGAAGCGAACGGATGACCGCGTCGCAATTCGACCACATGGTCAATCACGAGTCGGGTCTCCTCGGAGTATCGGAGACTAGTTCCGACATGCGGGACTTGCTCGCGAAAGAACCCGAGGATGTCCGCGCGGCGGAAGCGGTGGCGCTGTTTTGCTATCAGGCGAAGAAGTGGATCGGAGCTTATGCCGCTGCGCTCGGTGGTCTCGACACCTTGGTCTTCGCCGGCGGCATCGGCGAAAACGCGCCGGCTGTCCGGACGCGCATCTGCGACGGGCTCGCCTTTCTCGGGATTGAGTTGGACGAGACACAAAACGCGCACGGCGCGCCCGTCGTTTCCACGGAAGGTGCCCGCGTCACCGTGCGCGTGATGCACACCGACGAAGAACTCATGATCGCAAGATCGGTTTGCCGGATTCTTGGATCCAGCCTCACCACAGAATGCAGCCGCGGCGGCAAACAAGCTGCAGGGGGGCTGAAGATGAAAGCATTCGCTGGCATCGCCCTGTTCGTCGCTACCCTGCTCTCACCGGCACGGATCCATGCGGGCGAATCGCTTTCCGAGCGCGAAGTAGTTCGCGAGGCGCTCGCGGCGAATCCCACGCTCAAGGCCGCGGAGGCGAGATGGACGGCGATGAAGGAGCGTGTGCCGCAGGCGAAGGCGTGGGAAGACCCGAGGGTCGGTGTCGATTTTCAGCGCAAGGACACGACGCAGTTCAGCACCTATACCGACTCGGAGTGGTTCGCCTCGCAGACGCTGCCGATCGCTGGGAAGAATCTTAGCCGGGGACGAGCGGCCGAGGCTGAGGCGCGCGCGGTCTTTGAGTTCGTGCGACGCGTGCGTCTGGATGTCATGGCAAAAACGCGGACGGCTTACTTCCGACTGGCGAACGCTCATGCACTCCTCGGGCTCAATCGAAAGAACCAAGGACTCCTGGTGCAGTTCGTTGAGGTCAGCAAAGCCAAATACGAAGTCGGCGGACGTTCGCAGGCGGATGTGCTCGCGGCGCAGACCGACGAGAGCAAGCTCGACCAGGAGCGTGTCCGGCTGGAGCAGGAACTCTCCGCACAACAGTCCGCGCTCAATGTGCTGATGAATCGCCCGGCGAAGGCTCCCCTCAGCACCCCAGTCTCCCTTGCCTTCAAACCACTCCGATGGAAGCCCGCGGAACTGGAAGCGCTAATCCTCGCGAAACGCCCTGAGATCGCAGCGGCGGAGCGCAACATTACCGCCGGACAGGCGAAGCTCCGGCTCGCGCATCGGGAGTGGGTTCCCGAGCCGCAGGTGGCCGTCAAGGCGCGACATTTTCGCGACAACTCGGACACGATCACGGAATACAACACCGGCGTTTTCTTCAGCATCCCGTGGGCGAATCCGCGCAAATACTCAGCCGGCGTGCGCGAGGCTGAGGATGGTGTCGAGGGCGCACGGCGCATCCATGAAGCGGCGCAAACCGAAGCGTTCGGCCTCTTGCGCGATCAGCTCCGGAAGATCTCATCGCTCGCGGAGCAGTATCGGCTTTCGCGGGAGAAGATCGTGCCGCTCGCCGCGCAAACGGTGGCGACTCTCGATGCCGGTTATCGCACGGACATCAGCAGCTATCTCGAAGTGATCTCGGCCCAGCGGACTCTGCGCGAAGCGGAAGCCGCAGCGTCCACTC
>JBBSDS010000506.1:0-2706 GCA_038240495.1 Chthoniobacterales bacterium
GAGAAGCTGGCGCACGACGAGGGCGATTTGTGGGACAGCGGGAAGGTCGCGAGCGATGCGACTTCGCAGCTCGCCTACGCGGGCAAGCCGCTCGTCTCGCAGCAGCAGTGTTTTTGGAAAGTGCAGGCGTGGGACAAGGGCGGCGCGGCGTCGAAATGGAGCGAGCCGGCGAAGTGGAGCATGGGGCTGCTGAAGCCGGAGGATTGGAAGGCGCAGTGGATTTCGTTTGAAGACAAATCGCCGCTGCACGCCGAGCGCGCGAAGATGCACCTGCCGCCCGCGCATTTTTACCGGAAGCCTTTCGCCGCGGGCAAAGCGGTGAAGCGCGCGACGCTTTATTTTTCCGCGCTCGGCATCGCGGAGATGCACCTCAATGGCAGGAAAGTCGGCGACGCATTTTTTGAGAGCGGCTGGGCGGATTACGCAAAGCGCGCCTACTATCGGACGCACGATGTCACCGCGCTCGTGCAGCGCGGCGAGAACTGCATCGGTGCGGTCGTCGCCGACGGCTGGTATGCGGGCTACGTCGGCTACGGCATGCTCGTCGGCTACGGGCCGAACAAAACGGGGCGCAACATCTACGGCAAGACGCCCGCGCTGCTCGCGCAGCTTGAGATCGAATTTGAGGACGGCTCGCGCGAAGTAGTGGGCACGGATGCGACGTGGGAGACGAGTGGCGACGGGCCGATCCGCGAGGCGGATTTGCTGATGGGTGAGAGCTTCGACGCGCGGCGCGAGTGGAATTTCACACGGCCCGACGTCGCTGATCCCGGCAAGTATTGGAAGTGGACGCCCGCGATTCGCGCGGAGGACAACGGGAGCACGAAGGTGAAGTTCTTCGAGCCGGGCGTCGAGCGCGAGGTGGAGCTTGGTTTTCAAAAACCCGCGAAGCTTGCGGCCTACACCGCGCCACCGATTCGCATCGTCGAGGAGATTGCGACGAACCAAATCACGGAGCCGAAGCCGGGCACGTACATTTTTGATCTCGGGCAAAATATCGCAGGCGTGATCCGGCTGAAGGTAAAGGGCGCAGCAGGCACGACGGTGAAAATCCGCCACGGCGAGATGCTGCATCCCGATGGGCGGCTGATGACGGAGAATCTCCGCAAGGCGCGCGCGACTGATTTTTACACACTGCGCGGCGACGCGGGCGGCGAGACTTGGCAGCCGCGCTTCACGTATCACGGGTTTCAATTTGTCGAACTCACCGGCCTCGCGGAGAAGCCCGCGCTCGATGCGGTGACGGGGCTGGTGCTGAGCAACGACACGGCGGCGGCGAGCGACTTCGCGTGCAGTGATCCGGTGATGACGCAGTTTTGGAAAAACACCGTGCGCACGCAGCGCGCGAATTTCATCGAAATCCCGACCGACTGCCCGCAGCGCGACGAGCGGCTCGGCTGGTCGGGCGACGCGCAGATCTACGTGCGCACCGCGAGCTACAATGCGGATGTGTCGGCCTTTTTCACGAAGTGGCTCGACGATCTCGAGGAGGCGCAGCGCGACTCCGGCGCGTTCCCCGACTACGCGCCGTATCCTTTCGCACACGGCAAGGCCGGCGCGACTCACGGGGCGGCGTGGACGGATGCCGGCGTGATCGTGCCCTACACGATTTGGAAAGTGTATGGCGACACGCGCGTGCTCGAACGGCACTGGGCCTCGATGACGAAGTTCATGGAGTGGCGGCAGAAGGCGGATCCGGAATTGAAAGGCGTGAGCATCGGCAACACCTGGGGCGACTGGCTGAATGTGAACGAGGCGACGCCGATCGAGTATGTGGACCTGTGCTACCACCGACTCAGCGCGATGCTGATGAGCGTGATGGCCGATGCGCTCGGCAAACGCGACGAAACGGCGAAGTATCGCGACACCGCGGATGCGCTTGCGAAGTCGTTTCGCAGCCAATTTGTGAAACCGGACGGCAGCCTGAGCGTGGACACGCAGACAGCGTACGTGCTCGCGCTGGAAAACCATTTGTTTGCCGAACCCGATGAAGCTCGCGCCGCCGCCGCACGTCTCGCGGAAAAAATCGCGCGCAACGACACGCGCATGGCCACGGGCTTTCTCGGCACGAAGCCGCTGCTGCTCACGCTCACGGCGAACGGCCAGACCGATCTCGCGCTGCGCCTCTTTCAGAGCCGCCGTTTTCCGTCGTGGGGCTACGAGGTGGAGCAGGGCGCGACGAGCGTGTGGGAACGATGGGATTCGTTCACGAAGGAGCACGGCTTCAACGGTGCGACCGGCAAGAACAACGCGGCGATGAATTCCTTCAGCCACTATTCGTTTGGCGCGGTGATGCAGTGGGCGTTCCAGACGCTCGCGGGCATTGACACCGACGGCCCCGGCTACCGGCGCATCATCATCCGTCCGAATCCGCCATCCGTCGGCGTGAGTGCGGCGGCGGGCGAGGCGAAGCCGATTGACTGGGTGAAGGCGCACTACGATTCGATCCACGGTAGCATCGCGAGCGAGTGGCGTGCGAACGGTGCGGACTTTGAACTGCAAACGACGATCCCGCCGAACACGACGGCGACCATTTTCCTCCCGGCAAAGGACGCGGCGTCCGTGACCGAAGGTGGCAAGCCGCTCGGCGACGTGGCTGGCGTAAAATTTCTCCGGCTCGAAAATAGTCGTGCAGTGATCGCGGTGGAATCGGGAAACTACCGCTTCGCATCAAAACGCTGAAACATCCTCATGCCATCTTCCACC
>JBBSDS010000507.1:0-2694 GCA_038240495.1 Chthoniobacterales bacterium
CACACCAAAGGCGGCGGCGGTGGCGACATCGTGACCGCAGAGGCGTACGAAAACTTCGAGCTGACTTGGGAATGGAAGATCGGAGATACCGGCAATAGCGGTTTAAAGTATAACCTTCCCGATTCGACGAAAAACGTCGGCTTTGAATATCAGATGATCGACGATGAGAAGCATCCCGACGGAAAGCGCGGCGGTCGGAAACATCAAACCGCGTCGCTTTACGACCTCCTCGAACCCGCCGAAGCGACGAAGGCGAGTCCGGTGGGCGAGTGGAACACGAGCCGGATCGTGTTCAAAGGAAACCACTCCGAGCATTGGCTGAACGGCGTCAAAACGGTTGAGTTTGAACTCGGCAGCGATGTCATGAAGGCGGCAATTGCCGAGAGCAAATTCAAGAAGGTGCCGAAGTTCGGAGAAAAGGCGTCGTCGCCGATCTTGCTTCAGGATCACGGGGATGAAGTCGCCGTGCGGTCGATCAAGATCCACGTGCTCGACGGCAAGTAAGCCGCGCAATGGACGAGGAGCGGCTCCGCGACTGGATGGCCGCCGACCTCGCGGACATCGCGAGGACGCGGATACCCTTCGGTAAATTTGGCCCCGCGCACTTTCCGCCGCGCGGCGTGCCGCTCTACGACTTGCCCGTGGAGTATCTCGCATGGTTTGCGCGCAAGGATTGCTTTCCGCAGGGACGCCTCGGCGAACTGCTCCGCATGGTCCATCAGATGAAAGTCGATGGGCTCGACATGGTCTTCGATGACCTTCGCCGCAGAGCCGGCGGGAAGACACCGCTGCGCCAGCCAAACCGGCAGGGCAACATCCACTTCGACGATTAACGCGTCGCGTCGAAGCGGACGGTGCTCGGATTCCAGGCGATGAGCAGATTCGCCAGGGTGATCAGCGTTCCACCGATCAGCAGGTGCGGCGTAATCGATTCATTTGCGCGTGCACTCAAGCCGATGGCAGCCGAGAGCGGCTCCACGAGGAAGAGCGCGAAGAACGTGGCGAAGAGCGGTTCGGCGCAGTAGATAATTCCCGCGGTCGTCGCGTCCACATGGGGTTGCCAGTGGTTCATCATCAGGAAGGCGACGAGCGAGCAGAAAAAGGTGAGTCCGGTAAAGAGCCCAAAGACCGGACCGCTGACCACGAGAGCACGCGCATCTGCGGCGCTGTGCGCGTGCCAGAGGAAGACCGGCGCATTTACCACCGCAATGGTCGCGAACATCGCCAGCGACACGCGCCCGGTGTGGTTGCCGCGAAAGATCGGTTGCTCCAGCCAGAGGATTTGTGCGGAGAAAAATACTGTGCTGATCAGCGTCTCCAGTTCGCCGCGCCCGAGTCGCAGCGCGCGCCAGTCGAAGCGACCGAGCACCGCCACGCCGGCCATGACCATGGCCACGCAGAGCAGGGTGAGCGGCGGGGGGAGTCGCCGATTTCGGATCGTCACGTAGAGCGGCACGAGCACGGCGGAGAATTGCGTGAGGAAGGCCGAGGTGCTCGCGGCTGTATGGTTGAGGCCATCCATCTGCACCAGCATCCCGAGCCCGCCAGCGATGCCGAGCCCGATGCCCTGTCGCATTTCGCTGACCGTCATTTCCCACGGAGCCCGCGGATGGAGCAGCCAGAGGATCAACGCTCCGAAAGCGAAGCGCCCACCAATCGTCAGCGCGCTGAAGAGCCATGAGCTTCTTCCCGGCAAAGCCTGTTCCAGCGCTGCGAAGAACACTTTTCCTCCCGGAAAGCTCAGCCCCCACGCGCCGCAACTGAGCAGCAGCATGGCGATCGCCAGCCCGCGCCGGTCCGCGCTGCCGCGAGCGGTGGACGCGGTCACGTCCCGCCAAGGGCGTCCAGCATGCGCTGGAATTGCCCGAGCTTTTCCGCCCACGCCGCCTCGCGCTGCCGGTGTTCGTCGAGCACGGTCGGTGGGACTTTTTCCGTGAAGGCTGGATTCGCGAGCTTGGCGCGGACTTTGCCGAGTTCGTCTTCGACCTTGGCAATTTCCTTTTGTAGGCGTTCGCGTTCGGCCGCGACGTCGATCAAGCCTTCGAGCGGGAGGAGCAATTCGCCGAGGGGCGTGTGCGCAGTGGGGGTGCCCTTCGGTGCGTCGAAGCGGTCGAGCACATCGAAGGGCTCGGCGTTGAGCAGGATTCTCAGGACTTCAGTTTCGTGCGCGGGAAGAGGAGCGTTGGGCTTGAAGACGAAACGCACGCGCTTGTTGCTCGCGATATTGAAGTCGCGGCGCAGCGCGCGACCGAGGTTTACGACTTCGTACTTCGCGGCGGCGAATTGCTCGTCAGTTTCATCGAGGACGTAGTGGGCCTTGAAGTCGTCGTCGAGCGGCATCGGCCAGCGGGCGAACATGATCGTCTTCCCGCCTTGATCCGCGGGCAGGTAGTCGTGGAAACCGAGGCCGTGCCAAAGCTCTTCGGTGATGAAGGGGAGAAACGGGTGAAAGAGCCGCAGCGTGTGGGCGAGGACGAAATCGGCGACGGCGAGCGCATTCGTTTTGCGCGCGGCGTCGTTGCCGTTGAGCACGGCTTTGCTCGCTTCGAGATACCAGTCGCAATACTCGCTCCAGAAAAAACGATAGAGCGTCTGCGCGGCGTCGCTGAAGCGGTATTCGTCGAGTGCCAGCGAGACTTCGCGGATCGCGGCGTCGAGGCGGAGCAGGATCCACTTGTCGTCGCTCGTGAGCAG
>JBBSDS010000508.1:0-2669 GCA_038240495.1 Chthoniobacterales bacterium
AAGGCCTTTCCCTCATCACCCTCCTGCGCAGCCTGCACGCAGAGGCGCTGACCAAGCCCGAACTCACCGGCGAATGGGAATTCAAGCTCCGGCAAATGGAGCGCGGCCAGCTCTCGCGCTCGGCTTTCATGGAACAAATCCGCGACCTCACGACCGACATCGTGACGAAAGTGCGCGGCGGCATGGGCCAGACCGTCGAGGGCAAGTTCAAGGATCTCGACGCGCGCTGCCCGAAGTGCGGCGGCGGGACGTTCAAGGAAAGCTTCAAGGCCTACGAGTGCACAAATCCCGAGTGCAAACTGATCATTTGGAAAAGCATGTCCGGCCGCGAGTTCGAGCGTGAGGAAGTGACGAAGCTGCTCACCGAAAAGCGCGTCGGCCCGCTCGAGGGCTTCCGCAGCAAGCTCGGCCGCGCCTTCAACGCCGTGGTCATGCTCGACACAGAGGAGTGGAAACAGAAGTTCGATTTCCCCGACAAGGACGGCGAAGGCGGCAGCGGCGCGACCGACCTCAGCCAGGCCCGGGAGTTGGGCGAAACGGAAAACGGCAAGGTCTATGAAACCGACAGCGCCTACCTCTGCATCCCGGCGAAAGAGGGCGCGAAGCCGATTCGCATGGGCAAATCCATCTGCCAGAAAACCATCCCGGCCGAACAGGCGATGAAAATTTTCCGCGACGGCAAGACCGACTTGCTGCCCCGCTTCATCAGCAAAAAGGGAAAGCCCTTTGCCGCCTATCTCAAACTGGAAGGTGGCAAGGTCACGTTTGAGTTCGAGCCACGGGCCAAAAAACCGACGGCGAAAAAGACGCCCGCCAAGGCACCGGCGGAAAACGCGGCGTAGTTACTTCGGCGGAGCGGAAGCGGCGTCATATTCCTCCTTCGTGAGGACGCCGTCGTGATTTCGATCCAGCCGCTCGAAGAGTTGCGGTGGTCCCTTGAACTCCTCGCGTGTGACCTTGCCGTCTTTGTTCGCATCCTCGCGGGCAAGGATCGCTTCCCACGGGCTCAAGCGCTGGCCACCGCCCGCGGCGTTCGCCGGATCAGCCGTACTCTCCGTTGCGAGCGCCTCGATCTTTGCGCCTCCGTCCTTGAGCCGTTCGTCGAAAAATCCGCTCACCATCTCGTCGATGTTCTGCCCCGAAAAGCCCGGTCCGCCGTGACCGGCTCCGTGGATGGTATGAAAATGCGCGCTCACGCCCGCCTTTTTCAGCGCCTCGAAAAGGAGCTCGCTCTGATTGATCGGCACCGTCGGATCTTTGTTGCCATGCATGATGAGAAACGCCGGATCGTCCTTGCTCACGTAGGTGATCGAGTTCACCCGCGTCGCCTTGTCTTTGTTTTCCATCACCGCGCCGCCGATCAACTTCGCCTCGGGCGATGAAGCCGTCGCATGGCTCTCGTAGCCGGGCGTGGTGACGAAGACAGTGAAATCCGTCGGCCCATACCAATCGCACACCGCCTGCACGCGGGAGGATTGATCGAGATTCGGACCGACCTCGAATTCCTTCACATCGCCACTCGTGCCGATGAGCGCCACGAGATGCCCGCCCGCCGAACTGCCCCACACGCCGAAGCGCTGCGGATCGAGATGATATTCCTTGGCGTGCGCCCGCAGCCAGCGAATCGCCGCTTTGCAGTCCTCGATCTGTGCGGGGAAAACGGCGTGGCTACTCAACCGGTAGCCAATGCTCGCCACGGCGTAACCGCGCTCGAGATAGCCAACGCGCAGGGGCGGACACTGATCCTTGCTCCCCGCCTGCCACCCGCCGCCATGCACCCAGATGATCACCGGCAACGCCGCATCCGCCTTTTCGGGCAGGTAAAGATCGAGCCTTTGGCGTTCGTGTCCCCCGTCCACGTAGGCGAGATCGCGGTGGGCCTTCACGCCATCGGGCAGGCGTGGTTGTGGCGCTTGGGCGCGGGCGGCGACGATGGCGGAGAAAAGGACGGCGAGGATTGGCAGGATGGATTTCACAACGAGGGAAGACGACGATGGTCGCGATGGAGATCGGCAAACCAGCGGAGCAAGCCGAAGTTGCGGCCAGACCGACACCTCAAACCATGGCTTGTGGGAAGATTGCGCATTGACACCACTACCGGTTGTGTTAGAGGCAGGAAAAGCCCCCCGCTTTTGCACAAGAATGCATTGCACCAAATGCGGTAGCCTCGAAGACAAAGTGATCGATTCCCGGCTGTCGAAAGACGGCCGATCCATTCGCCGCCGCCGCGAATGCGTGGACTGCGGACATCGCTTTACGACATACGAAGAAATCGAACGCGCGGATCTCCGCGTGGCGAAACGCGATGGCCGCAGCGAATCGCTGAGCCGGCAAAAACTCCTCGGCGGGATGATCAAGGCTTGCGAAAAACGGCCGGTCAGCGTCGAGGTGCTGGAGAAAGCGGCGGACGAAATCGTGCAGGAACTGGAGTCGGAATTTCAGCGCGAGATCCCCTCCAATGTGATCGGCGCAAAGGTCATGGACAAGCTGCACAATCTCGATGAAGTCGCGTACGTCCGCTACGCCTCCGTGTATCGCCATTTTCAGGACATCGGCGAATTTCTGGAAGAGATTCAGTCGCTCGAACGGCGGCCCAAACGCAGCGTCAGCCGACGCTCCTTCTTCTCGTTCGCGCAGCGAACGAGTCGGCCTGCGCAGTGGAGGAACCT
>JBBSDS010000509.1:0-2650 GCA_038240495.1 Chthoniobacterales bacterium
CGGACTGCTCACTTCGCCGCGCTTCAAGCTCGACTCGGATAGCATCAGCGTGCGCGCTTTTGGCAGCGGCGGCGCAATGGTGCGAGTGATCGTGGACAATTATCCCCTGCCCTCGAATCCGATCTTCGCCAAGGCTGTGCTGAACAACGAGGAACCGGGCTGGGTGCGACTGGATACGGCCTACCGCAAGGGAACGATGGCGTATCTGGAATTTGGCACGCGCGACGATCTCACCCGCCCGCTCGATGAAAAGCCGAAGGAAAAAGGCGCGGCCAAGCCGAAGCCAGTGCGCGAAGGGCGATCGTTCTTCGGCGCCGGGCAGATTGTTTTTCACGACAGCAAGGAGCCGCCGAAAGAGGAAGCGCTCGCGCTTGTGCCGCTGCTCGGAGGGACGCGCTCCGGCGCGTCCCCAACCTCCGCGGAAGATCAGGGCCGCGCAGGAGCGCAGCCCTCCGAGCCCCATTCCGCTGCCGAGCTCGCGAAGCTCTACGAGCGAGTCATCGCCGAGGCCGTGGCCGCGTGGCGCGACGACCGGCTTTCCGCGCCGCAGTATGAATTGCTCGACGATCTCGTCCGCCACGGAGTGCTGCCGGTGACGCTCGCGGAGTTGAAAAAAGTGCGCCCGCTGGTTGCGGAGTATCGGAAGCTCGAAGCGGAAATTCCCGTGCCACAGCGCGCGCCGGGCTTGCTCGAAACGATCGCCTACGATGCGCCATTTATGCCGCGCGGCGATCATCTCAAACCCGGTGACGCCGTGCCGCGCGGCTACCTCGAAGTGATCGACCAGAAGCCGTATCGAACCACGCTTAGCGGCCGTCTTGAACTCGCAGCGGACATCGCGAACCCGCGCAATCCGCTCACCGCACGCGTCATGGTCAATCGCGTGTGGCACTGGCTCTTCGGTCGCGGGATCGTGCCGACGGTCGATAATTTCGGCCGGCTCGGAGAGAAGCCGACGCATCCCGAATTGCTCGATTTTCTCGCCGCGCAATTTGTCGAGCAGGGCTGGTCCACAAAGGAAATGATCCGCTTCCTCGTCTCGACGCGCACCTTTCAAATAAGCGGCACGCCGTCGCCGCGTGCGCTCGAAGTCGATCCCGCCAACGAGCTGCTCTCCCACATGCGCGTGCGCCGGCTCGAAGCCGAGGCGATTCGCGATTCGTTGCTCGCCGTTACGGGTCAGTTGAAAACGAAAATGGGCGGTGCTAGCGACGAAAACTCCGAGCGTCGAAGCGTGTATTTAAAGGTGCGCCGCACGGATCTGAACCCATTCCTCCAAGTCTTCGACGCGCCGAAACCCTTTACCACGCTTGGCCGGCGCGACGCGACAAATGTCCCCGCGCAGTCGCTCACCATGCTCAATTCGCCCTTCGTGATCGCGCAAGCCGGCGAGTGGGCAAAGCTACTCGTCCGCGACGATGACGAGTCGGTCGAGGCGCGCATCCGCCGGATGTTTGCCATCGCGCTCGCGCGCACGCCGAGCGACGACGAACTCGGGCCGATCACAAATTATCTCACAGCGCTGGCCAAAGACCGCGGCGTGCCCGGGGACAAGCTGCTGACCAGCGAACCTGTGTGGCAGGACTTCGCGCAGTCGCTCTTCAATCTCAAAGAATTCATCTATGTCCGCTGAACCATCTTTTCGCTCCCCTCTCTCCCGCCGTGCGATGTTGCAAAAATGCTCGCTCGGCTTCGGCGGTCTGGCGCTCGCCGGGCTTCTCTCCGACAAGAGTTTCGGCGCGCTCGCGAGCGATGCGAAACCGCCTGGGCCGCACTTCAAGCCGCGGGCGAAGCGTGTGATTTTTTGCTACATGTCGGGCGGTGTTTCGCACGTCGATTCGTTCGACCCGAAACCGGAACTCGCCAAACGTCACGGCCAGCCGATGCCCGTGCCGGTGCGACCGACGATGTTCAACAACAACGGCAACATCATGGCGAGCCCGTGGGAGTTTAAGAATCGCGGACAATGCGGCATGCCGATCAGCGAACTCTTTCCCTACATCGCGCAACATGCCGACGACCTCGCCGTGATCCGCTCGATGACGAGCAAGGTAAATGAACACGCGCAGGGCAACTACTTCGCGCACACCGGATTTCCATTCATGGGCCACCCAAGCGCCGGTGCCTGGGTGAGCTATGGACTCGGAACCGAGAATCAGGATCTGCCCGGCTTCATCGTGCTCCAAAGTGGCAACGCCACTGCGCCCCACGGCGGCGTCGGCATGTTTAGCAACGGCTACCTGCCCGGCCAGCATCAGGCGTCGATTTTGAAAGCGGATGCCGACGAAGCACTCGCTAACATCAAGCCGCGCGAGAGCGATCAACTGCAGCGGCAGCGACTCGGCTTCGTGCGCGAGCTCGACGAAAAATTTCTGCGCACGGCTGACGAACCGCAGGTCGAAGCCGCGATCCGCAACTACGAAACGGCGTACCGCATGCAGACCGCCGTGCCTGATATTTGCGACATCCGCGGCGAAAGTGAGGCGACGAAAAAACTCTACGGCCTCGATTCACCGCACACGCAGATGGCGGCGTACGGCCGCCAGTGCCTCGAGCATTCGGGCGCGCTCCGCACTGGTCGGGTCGAGCAGCGTCGCCAGTACGGCGGCGATTGGCGCGGGCTCGAGCGCGTCCTGCACGAACTCCGGAG
>JBBSDS010000510.1:0-2601 GCA_038240495.1 Chthoniobacterales bacterium
ACCCCTATCTGCTCGATGGCCGCTTCGCGGAAAATGCGTGGCTGCAAGAGTTGCCCCGACCTTTCACCAAGCTGACCTGGGAGAACGCCGCGCATCTCAGCCCGCGCACGGCGGAGCGGCTGGGCCTCGCGCAGGGCGACGTCGCGGAACTCACCTATCGCGACCGCAAAGTGCGCGCACCGATTTGGATTCTACCCGGTCACGCTGAGGACTGCATGACGGTGCACCTCGGCTACGGACGCACCCGCGCCGGCGACGTCGGCACCGGCTGCGGATTCAATGCCTTCGCGCTCCAGACCAGCGATGCGCCGTGGGGCGGCTCCGGCCTCACGCTCCGCAAAACTGGAGACCGCCACGTCTTCTCCAGCACGCAGGAACATCAGCGCATGGAAGGCCGCGATCCGGTGCGGGTCGTCCCCGCGAAAGACGCGACGGTGCATGCTGACGAGCCCGCGCCGAATGAGACGCTGTATCCGCCGGTGGAATATAAGGGAGCGGCTTGGGGCATGGTCATCGACCTAAATGCGTGCATCGGCTGCTCGGCCTGCACCATTGCTTGTCAGGCCGAGAACAACATCCCGGTCGTCGGACGCGAGCAGGTGCTGCGCGGACGCGAGATGCACTGGATTCGCGTCGATGCGTATTTCGCCGGCAGCGCCGAAGCCCCGCGGATGCTGCATCAGCCGGTGCCGTGCATGCATTGCGAAAACGCACCGTGCGAAGTCGTCTGTCCGACCGCGGCCACGGTGCACGATCACGAGGGGCTGAACCTCATGGTTTACAACCGCTGCATCGGCACGCGCTATTGCTCGAACAACTGCCCCTACAAAGTCCGGCGGTTCAATTTCCTCGCGTACAACGACACGCGCTCGCCGCAGCTCAAGCTCATGCGCAATCCCGAGGTCAGCGTGCGAATGCGTGGCGTGATGGAGAAATGCACCTACTGCGTGCAACGCATCAGCGCCGCGCGGATCGAGGCGGATAAGGAATCGCGGGCCATCCGCGATGGCGAAGTCGTCCCTGCCTGCGCGCAAGCCTGTCCCGCGGCTGCGATCACCTTTGGCGACATCCACGATCCCGAAAGCCGGGTCCACGCGCAGCGCCAATCGCCGCGGCACTACGGCCTGCTCGCCGAACTGAACACGCGCCCGCGCACCACTTACCTAGCGCGCGTCCATAACCCAAATCCGGAGGTGGAGGGATGAACCACGGAGGCACGGAGGACACGGAGATTTTTTGGAAGGAACTGACGGGCGCGATTATTGGCGCGGCGATTGAGGTGCATCGGGAACTTGGACCGGGTCTCTTGGAATCGGCTTACCAAGCGTGTCTCGCGCGAGAATTCGCGCTTCGGAAGATTGAGTTTGAGCAGCAGATAGCGCTGCCGGTGACCTACAAGGGCACAGCGATAGATTGCGGCTATCGGCTCGATTTCCTCGTGGATGGGAAAGTCATCGTGGAACTGAAAGCGGTCGAGGCGCTGCACGACGTGCATGACGCGCAACTGCTCACCTACCTTAAACTAACCGGCTGCAAAGTTGGCCTCCTGATTAACTTTAACGTCGCCGTCTTGAAAAATGGCATTCGAAGGCGCGTGCTATGAAGAAGATGAACCACGGAGGCACGGAGGACACGGAGCGGGAAAAGGCGCAGGCTTCATTTGAAAGATGCAGTGAAACTGTTGCGGGTCAAATACACCACGGCGGCTTCAATCGCAGAACCCGGGGATGAAACGGCTTCCCCACGACAATTCGATGGGCGCTCGGAAACAGGAAGACCGCGATGTCCAACCCCCTTCCTCCTCCTCCGTGTCCTCCGTGCCTCCGTGGTTAAAAAACTCCGGCTCAGGCTCCGGGGCGCGCGAGCAAGTCACCGACCGCATCACCGGCCTCGTCCTGCGCGAGCCGTTGCGCCGCGGCTGGCTGCTGGGCTTCGCTCTGTCGTTTGCGCTTCTCATGCTGCTCAACGTCGCCATCGCGTGGCTGCTCATTCGCGGCATCGGCATCTGGGGCGTGAACCAACCGGTCGCGTGGGGCTTTGCGATCGTAAACTTCGTCTGGTGGATCGGCATCGGCCACGCGGGCACATTCATCTCCGCGATTCTCCTGCTGCTGCATCAGCAGTGGCGCACGTCCATCAACCGTTTCACCGAGGCGATGACGCTTTTCGCGGTCGCGTGCGCCGGGCTTTTTCCGCTCCTGCATCTGGGCCGCCCGTGGATCTTTTACTTTCTGCTGCCGTATCCCGACACGATGGGCCTCTGGCCGCAATGGCGCTCACCGCTGGTCTGGGATGTCTTCGCCGTCTCCACCTATCTCATAGTTTCGCTTGTCTATTGGTATATCGGCCTCGTGCCCGATCTCGCGGCGATGCGGGATCGCGCGGAGCGCAAATGGGTACGCGTCATCTACGGACTCGGCGCGCTCGGCTGGCGTAATTCCGCCCGCCATTGGAAGCGCTACGAGACTGCATATCTGCTGCTCGCCGGTCTCGCGACGCCACTCGTCATTTCGGTGCATAGCGTCGTCAGTTTCGACTTCGCCGTCGCCATCGGCTGGCTGCTCATTCGCGGCATCGGCATCTGGGGCGTGAACATGCCGG
>JBBSDS010000511.1:0-2538 GCA_038240495.1 Chthoniobacterales bacterium
CAAGACGCCGGTGAAATTCAATATCCCTGAGGCGGAAGCTGTCGATCGGCTCAAAGACTTGATCCGCGAGCATGGCAAGTGGGTGGATGCCGCGATGCAACCGGTGGAAGCCGCGGCCTTGTAACTGGTCAAAACTCGTTTCGCGCAGTCCTTGAAACCGCTGTGCAAGAGGAGCAGATTTAGCTTCCTATGAAACATCAACTCGCCCTCCTCCTGGCCGCCCTCCTCTCTTTGGGTGGTCTCGCCCCCAGCACCGCAGAAGCCAGCGCTGATTCGCGCGTAATCGATTTGGCGCATCGTCACCACCATCATCGCGTCTGGGTGCGTGGCCACTACGTCTCGCACCATGGCCATCGGCACTACGTGCCCGGTCATTACATCTATCTTTAGCGGTATCCGCGGGTGGAAGTTTCCCCTTCCGCCCTATCGCGCCCGCTGCTAACCCTTGCGGCCATGCAAACGCGGGAGCAACACGAAGAGGGCCTGCACGTTCTCGCCATCGAAGGCGAGATCGACCTCGCGTGTTCTCCCGAGCTGCGCACCTTGCTCCATGGCTTCGCGAAAAAGCGGAGCACGGCGCTCGTGCTCGACTTTCAAGACGTAAGCTATGTCGATTCCTCCGCGCTCGCGACGCTGATCGAGTACGTCCGTCTCGCGCAGGAGTACGGCGGGCGGTTCGGGCTCACGCGGGTGAATGAGCGCGTGCGGACTATTTTCGACCTCGTGCGGTTGACCGAGTTTCTGCCGATTTATCCGACGCTCGCCGAGGCGCGCGCGGCACTCCTCGCTCCGCCCGGCGCGTGAAACAATACTTCGCGCTGAACGGCCAGATTTTTTACTGGACGCTTCTCGCGCCCTTCCGAGGGCAGCCATTCAAGGTCGCGGAGGTCTTTCATCAGATGGTCCTCATCGGCGTGCGCGCACTGCCGATGGCGGCGCTCACGTCCTTCAGCATCGGCCTCACCCTCGCCATGCAGGCGGCGGCGCAGTTGCGCAAAATGGGCGTGCTGAACTTCGTGCCGGACCTCGTGTCAGTCTCGCTCTTACGCGAACTCGGGCCGCTGCTTATCGCCGTCATCGTCATCGGACGCAGCGGCTCGGCAGTGACGGCGGAACTCGGCACGATGAAAGTCTCCGAGGAGATCGAAGCGCTCGAAGTCATGGCGATCAATCCGGTGCGCTTCCTCGTCGTGCCGCGGGTGCTGGCCATGCTCGTCATGCTGCCGGTGCTCACGGTATTTGGCGATTGCGTGGGCATGGTCGGCGGCTGGTCGATCTGCCACTTCGCCCTCGATTTCAATACCGCGACTTACATCGTCCGCTCGGTCACACGCGCGGACGCGTGGGATCTTTATTCGGGGATCGTCAAAAGCTTCGTCTTTGCGTGGCTCATCATCACCATCGCCTGCCACATGGGGCTCCGGGTCGAAGGCGGCGCGGAAGGGGTGGGACATGCGACCACGGGTTCGGTCGTCTGGTCGCTGCTCATTATGTTGATCGCCAATGCGCTGCTCACGGCGGTTTTTTTCTTCTCGTGATGAGCCCTACGGACCAGTCCACGCCCATCATTGAAATCACGGACATCGTCCGGGAATTCCACGGACGCCGGGTTCTCAACGGGATTTCGTTCAAGGTCTTCAAGGGCGACACGATGATCGTCATGGGCGGCTCGGGCTGCGGAAAATCGACGCTCCTGCGCCACGTCATCGGCGCGATGAAACCGACCTCGGGTTCGATCAAGCTCTTCGGCGAAGAAATTACGACGATGGACGAGCAGGCTCTGTCGAAGATCCGCCGCCGCTTCGGCATGCTCTTCCAAAGCGGCGCGTTACTCCAGTCGTTGACCGTCGGCGAAAACGTCGCGCTTCCGATTCTCGAGCACGGAAAACTCGCGCCGGACATCGTCGATCTCATGGTGAAAATGAAGCTGGAGATGGTCGGACTCACCGGCTTCGAGCATCTCAAGCCCGCGGAAATCAGCGGCGGTATGAAAAAGCGCGTGGGCCTCGCACGGGCGCTGGCGCTTGATCCGGAGCTGATCTTCAGCGATGAGCCGACCTCCGGCCTCGATCCGATCATGACTTCCGTCGTCGATATTCTGACCAAGGAACTCACGCGCAAACTCGGGGTTACGGCACTCGTCGTGACGCACGACATGGTCAGCGCCTTTCGCATCGGCACGCGGATGATCATGCTCGGCACCGGACCGAATCAGGGGAAGCTCATCGCCGCGGGCACGCCCGAGGAAATCCGCGCGCATCCCAATCCCGAAGTGCAACAATTCATCAAGGGCGAGGCCGACGGCCCGGTGCCGTTCAAGCTTTCCAAGGACGACTACGTCACGCGCCTGCTCGGTCATCCGCGCCACCAAAAGACCACCCTGTCATGAAAAAGAACCTCTCCGACTACTTCATCGCGTTCACCGTTATCGCGTGCAGTCTGGTCCTCCTTGGAGCCCTCACCATCGCGCTGAAAGGCTGGCGCGTGAGCCGTGTGGGACGCACTTTGGACATTGATTTTCGGGACGTCACCGGAATC
>JBBSDS010000512.1:0-2536 GCA_038240495.1 Chthoniobacterales bacterium
AATGGGGGATGAGCCGCTACCCGCTAGTGCCGGGACACGAGGTCGTCGGCAAAGTAGTCGCCGTCGGCGCGCAGACGAAACGCGCGAAGGTCGGGCAAACCGTCGGGCTCGGATGGTATTCGAAAAGTTGCATGGCCTGCCACGAGTGCCTCTCGGGTGATCACAATCTTTGCTCCACCGTCGCGTCCACGATCGTCGGTCGCCACGGCGGCTTTGCGGATCGGGTGCGAGCCCATTGGGCTTGGGTCACGCCGTTGCCGACCGGAGTCGATCCTGCAAAGGCGGGACCGCTTTTCTGCGGGGGCATTACGGTCTTCAATCCGATTGTTCAATTTGGGGTAAAGCCGACGGATTGTGTGGGCGTTGTCGGCATCGGCGGACTCGGGCACATGGCGCTGAAATTCCTGAACGCGTGGGGCTGCGAAGTCGTCGCCTTCACCTCCACCGAGTCGAAGCGCGAAGAGGCGCTCCAACTCGGTGCGCATCGCACGGTCAATTCTCGCGACTCGGCGGAGCTGGGAAAAATCGCGGGTTCACTCAACTTCATTCTTTCCACCGTCAATGTGACGCTCGACTGGCAGGCGCTCGTGGGAGCGCTCGCGCCACGCGGCCGGCTTCATACCGTGGGCGCCGTCGCCGAACCGATCAGCCTCGCCGCGTTCCCCCTGCTCTCCGGCCAAAAGTCGCTCTCCGGCTCACCGCTCGGCAGCCCCGCGACCACGGCGACGATGCTCGACTTCTGCGCCCGCCACGCGATCGAGCCGACGACGGAATTTTTTCCCATGTCGCGCGTGAACGACGCGCTCGAACATCTCAGGTCCGGCAAGGCGCGCTACCGCATCGTGCTGGAAAATGATCTCACTGGCGCCGCCTGAACCATTCCAACCGCAGGCATTAAAGAACAGTCATCCACACCATGAGCACATTTCAAAATAAAGTAGTCCTCGTCACCGGAGGCACGTCGGGTATTGGTCGCGCCACCGCGAACGCTTTCGCCAAAGCGGGTGCGAAGGTCGTCGTCTCGGGCCGTCGTGAAGCCGAAGGCGCGGCGGTCGTCGCCGAAATCAAAGCCGCGGGCGGCGAGGCGCGGTATGTCCGCGCAGATGTCGCGATCGAGGCCGATGTGAAGAACCTCGTCGAGCAAACGGTAGCCGCTTACAGCCGACTCGATGTCGCTTTCAACAACGCCGGTATCGAATGGGCCGGCGCGCTCACCGAGGCGAAGGAAGCGGAGTACCGGCAGGTCTTCGACATCAATGTCTGGGGTGTCGCCGCTTCGATGAAGTACGAGATTCCGGCGATGCTCAAGACGGGTGGCGGAGCAATCGTTAATACCAGCAGTATCGCCGGCCACGTCGGCATGGCGGGCGCCAGCATCTACATCGCTTCCAAACACGCGGTCGAGGGTCTGACCAAGACCGCCGCTTTGGAATACGCGAAGCAAGGCATCCGCGTGAATGCCGTGGCACCAGCGGCCATCGAGACGGACATGATCGATCGTTTTGTCGGCAAAGAAGGCGACCAGCGCAATTATCTCGCAGCGCTTCATCCCGTCGGTCGCATGGGAAAAGCGGACGAGATCGCCAGCGCCGTGCTCTTCCTCTGCTCCGATGCCGCTTCCTTCATCACCGGCGACTCCCTCAAAGTCGATGGCGGCTTCACCGCACAATAATCTCCACACCACGCAAACACATGAACATCCCACATCCTGACCTCACCCAACGCCCACCCCGCAGCGTCCGTGCCCTTCTGGGCGGCTATGCGCTCATCCCGCGCATGCTCGACAAGGGCCGCGCGGAAATCGCCGGCAAAAGCGGCGAATATCATTACAACTGCCCGCTCGACGAGCGCATCCTCGCCTTCCTGGGCATCGACGCGGAAGCGTTGCGCGCAGAACTTTCCACCGGGAAAGGGGACGGCGCGATCTTCGCCTGGATTGAAGCGAATCAGGCCAGCAAGCATACGCCCGCGGAGGTCGCTGCCTGGTCCGCAGAACAGGGAGCGCGCCGTCCGGATCCCGATTCAGAAGAGTTCTTCAACGAGTTGCGTCGCGCGGCCGGACCCGACCGCACGGACATCAAGACGTGGGCCGATCTGCTCGATCTCGACGATTACGTGACCTTCGGCGGAAAAGCCTGAGCCGTCTTGAAAGCCTGGACCATTCAGAGCCACGGCGGCGTGGATGGACTCGCGCTTGCGGAGCAGCCGCAGCCCGAGCCGGCGCCGGGCGAAGTGCTCGTCCGCGTTTGCGCCGCTTCGCTGAACTACCGCGATCTGCTCACCGTCCAGGCTCAGCGTCCCGGCAATTTACCGCCGCCGCTCGTGCCGTGCTCCGATGGCGCCGGCGAAGTGGCCGCAGCGGGTGCGGGCGCGTCGCGCTGGAAAGTCGGCGACCGCGTGGCGGGAATCTTTTTCCGCGACTGGCTCGCTGGTCCGTTTGATTTGAAATTCCACGCTGCGGCTGGTGGTGGCTCGATCCACGGCTGGCTGCGGGAGTTTGTCGCCGTTCCCGAAACGGCGCTGGTGGCCGTGCCCG
>JBBSDS010000513.1:0-2528 GCA_038240495.1 Chthoniobacterales bacterium
TCATGGGGAGGAGTTGAGGGCGTGCGCGCTCACAAAAGAATAGCGCGGAGCGGAAGCTTTGGGACAAGGAAAAACGGATGCTGGCGGCGGCGATTTGGAGATCGTCTGAAAACACAAAAAAAAGTCATCCTGAGCGGGGCGGAGGCGGTCAGGTGGGCATAGCGAAGTCGAAGGATCCCGTCGAGTCACGAACGATCATCGCACTTGTAAGCGGCGGGATCCTTCGACTCCGTTCCGTCCCCACCTTCGCCCTCACGGAACTCCGCTCAGGATGACATGAGAGATAGAGTATCGGACGCCTTCTTATTTCCCCGCAGTCTCAAACATCCGGTGCTTCGAATCACCGCCGCTTAGCACATAGGCGACGAGGTCGAGAATTTCCTCCTTCGTCAGCATCGTGAGCAGCATCGGCGGCATCGGGGAAACTTTGCTTGGCTCGATGCTCTTCACTTGCTTGCGATCCACGGCGGTCTGCTGGTTCGGCTGCGAGGGATCGGTGCAGATCATCACATTGTCGCCGTTGAGGTTCACGATGGTGCCGATGATTTGCTCGCCGTCGTTCTTTGTGACGACGCTTGGGACGAACTGCTCGTTGATGACCTTGCTCGGGTTGAGGATGTTGTCGAGCAGGTCGCTCGGGCTGTAGCGGCCGCCGGCCTGCGTGAGGTCGGGGCCGGTCATGCCGCCCTCGTTGCCGAAGCGGTGGCAGGTGAAGCACGCAGCGGCGCCGAACATTTTGCGACCATTGTCGAAGCGGCGGCCTGTCATGCCGGTCTTCGTCGCGGCGCTGAGTTCCTCCAGCGTCCAGTTCGTCGGCGTGCGGCCCGCAAACATCGCGCCGAGCGCTTCGATGGCGGATTTACGCTCGGGCTTTTTCTCGATGAGTGCGGCGAGTTCCGTTTTCTCGGCGTCGCTGAAAGTGGCGAGCGCGTCGGTGCGGATGAACTCGATGAACTTGTCGAAGCTCGCGCCGCCCTTGAAGTTCGTGGCCTTCAAAAACCACTCGAGCTGCGCGGTGCGGAGTTCCTTGGTCCAGCCTGTCTTCAGAACGCGCAGGCTGCGTGCGTATTCGATTTGCTCTTCTTGGGTCGCGGCGTCGGCGAGGAGCTTCATGCCCTTCGCAGCGAGCGCGGGGCTTTGCAAAAACGCGAGCGTCTCGCAGAGCAGCCAGTTTTCGTCGAAGGTCTTCGCGGGAAACAACGGATCGAGCTTCGAAATGAGCTGCTGGCGCGTGGCGTCGTCGCAGCCGTCAAAACGGTTGAGCACAATCTCAATCGTGCGCAGCGCGGTGAGCTGCTGCTCGTGCGGCAGCGCGGGGATGTCGAGCTTCAGCAGCGCGGCGAGAAGTTTGCCGCGCAGCGCAGCGTCCACCGGCTTCGTGTCGGCAGTGCGATGCTGCGGGCACACGGCGGCGCAACGTGCGAGAGCCATGAGTGCTTCGACTTGCTTCGCGGCATCCTTTTCACCGAGCGCCTTGTCGGTCCAAGTTGCGACGGGCTGATGCTCGACCGCCGTGCGCGCGGCCCAGCGGATGAAGCGATCGTTGTCGCCGAGATGCGGCCACGCGGTCTCGACGGCTTTCGGATCCTGTTTGCCGTGGAATTCTTCAAGCCAGTGACGCTCACTGCGTGCATTTTCCGCCGCACCCGTCTTTGCCTTATCTTGCTGTTGCACGGGCGCGGTGGATTCGCTCCCCGTGTAAGTCACGCGATACAACCCCGACTGCACACGCCGTCCGCCGATGGCGAAATACATCGCGCCGTCCTTCGGGTGGATGATCGCATCGGTGAGCGGCAGCGGCATGCCACTCACGAATTCTTCCTTCACCGCCTTGTAAGTCGCGCCGTCGGGCGTGAGATGGATCGCATACATTTTGCCCCAGCTCCAATCGAGCGAGAACAGCGCGTCCTGATACTTCGCGGGAAATTTTGCGCCGTAGCCGAAGGTCACGCCCGTCGGCGAGC
Organism: Chthoniobacterales bacterium; assembly: GCA_038240495.1. Classification (GTDB taxonomy): domain Bacteria; phylum Verrucomicrobiota; class Verrucomicrobiia; order Chthoniobacterales; family Chthoniobacteraceae; genus Chthoniobacter. The sequence continues at coordinate 1,965 of JBBSDS010000513.1, forward strand.
CGGGGCCGATGTTCAGAATTGGCGGCAGATTGTCGGGGTAAAATTCGGGCCGCTTGCCCGCGCCGTTGCGCCAGCCGTATTCCGCGCCGCTCACGACGTGGCAGATGCGCGTGGGGCGATACCACGACGTATTGAAGTCATACTCCATGTCCGCGTCGTAGGTGAAAAGTTCGCCGTCGCGATTCACCGCCGCGTCGAAGATGTTGCGGAAGCCCGTCGCGAACAGCTCGAAAACTTTCCCATCGGGCGACACGCGGTAGATTTTTCCACCCGGCCCCATCACGTCGCGCATGAAGCCGCGGCCATCGGGCATGCGCGGCAGCAGATGATCCTCGCCCCACACGGCGGGCACCTGCGAATTCGCCACGGTCTCGGTGGCCTTCGTGCCGTTGCCGCAGATGAGGTAGAGCGCCTTGCCATCCGGCGTCGGCACGACGGCGTGGACGCCGTGATCGCCCTTCGCATCCATCGCGCGCAGGAGTTCCACTTTGTCGAGCGCATCGTCGCCTTTGCTCGAAGTGATGCGGTAAAGGCCGCTCGGGATTTTGTTTTCGTAGTCGTTCA
>JBBSDS010000514.1:0-2520 GCA_038240495.1 Chthoniobacterales bacterium
AGCAGCGCGAGGATCGCCGCGAAGGTGGTCATCGCAATCGGGCGCATCCGGTTGATGCCAGCGACGATGAAACGATCCTGCGTCTCGGGCAGATCGCGGTATTCGGAGTAGTAGAAAATGGCGACCTCCGTGACGATGCCGACGATCATCGTCATGCCCATGCGCGAGGTGATATTGAACTCGGTGCCGGTCAGCCACAGGCCGATATAAACGCCGGCGACGGCGAACAAGGTCGTGATGAGCATCGCGCCGGCGACGCGGAAGCTTTCGTAGAGGAAGAGGAGGAGCAGAAACACGAGCAGGATGGCGGCGATCAAAACGATGGTGAGTCCGCGGAAAGCGATTTGCTGCTGCTCGTAAAGTCCGCCGAGGACGTAGGGCACGTCTTTTGGCAGGAGGCCGGATTGGTCGAGCACCTTCTTCACGTCACGCACGGTCGAGCCGAGGTCGCGCCCGCTGATGCGCGCGGTGACGGCGACCATGCGCTTGAGATCGTCGCGCGTGATCTCCGGTTGGCCGCTGACCGGTGTCAGCTTCGCCACGCGCTTGAGCGGAAAGACGTGCCCATCGGGTGCGCGCAAAAGCAGGCTTTCGATCTTGCGTGCGATGTTGCGCTCGCCGCGTGGAATCCACACGCGCACGCCGATGAGTTTCGGGCCGCGCTGGACGTGGGTGGTGACATTGCCGCTGAGCGCGTCGTCGAGCGCTTTCGTGATGGCGTCCGGCGCCATGTCTTCGATGGCCGCTTTCACTCGATCGACTTCGATGTTCAGCGCGTCGCCAGCGGGCACGATGCCGCTCTTAACCTCGACGACGCCGTTCACTTTTCCGATGGCGGCGGCGACCTTCGGCGCAATCTCCTCCAGCGTCTTCTCGCTGTCGGAATAGAGCTTCACCTCGATCGGCTGCGGCACGCTGGTGAGATCGCCGATGAGGTCTTCCATCAATTGCGCGGTTTCGATTTTGAGCCCCGGCACGTTCTGTTCGATCTGTTTCCGCACGTCATCCATGACGTCCTCGATTGCGGCGCGCGGAAATGGTTTCAGCCGGACGAAGAAATCACCGGTGTTCGCCTCGGTCACGCCGCCACCGAGCTGGATTCCGGTGCGGCGGGAGTAAGTCTGGACGGCTGGCGTGTTTTGCAAAATCGCCTGAACCTGCCGCAACAGCCGGTCGGTCTCCGCGAGCGAGGTGCCTGGCGCCGAACGGTAGTCGAGAATGAAGCCGCCCTCGTCCATGACTGGCATGAAACCGGATGCGACATTTTTATAACCGAACCAGCCGCCGATGAGCAGCGGAATGACAAAGAGCAGCGCGAGCCACGGACGCGGCAGCAGATGCCGCATCACGGTGCGATAAACGCCGTTCACGCGGTGGGTCAGCTTGCCGCCTTCCTCGCCTTCGCCGTCTTTTTTTGTCAGCAAATGCGCTGAGATAATCGGCACCGCGATCCACGCGATGAGGAATGAAATGACGAGGCTCGTCGCCATCGTGAGCGAGAGCGCTTTGAAAAATGCGCCCGTCACGCCGGACAGGAACGCCAGGGGTGCGAAGATGACAATCGTCGCGGCGGACGATCCGGCGAGCGGTCGCGTGAACTCGCTCGCCGCGCCGAGGACGTGCTCGCGCGCTTCGCTGCCTGCGTCGCCTGCGCGCAATCGGCGGATGATGTGCTCCACCATCACGATGGCGTCATCAATGATGAGCCCGACCGCCGCGGCCATGCCGCCGAGCGTCATGATGTTGAAGCTCATTTTGAAAACGTAGAGCAGCAGCATCGTCGCCGAGAGCACGGCGGGGACGGCGAGCGCGGCGATGAGCGTGATTTTCCAATTTCGCAGAAAGACGATGAGCACGACCGCGGCCAGGCCGATGCCGATGAGCACGGCGTCGCGCGTGCTGTGCTCGGAGGCGATGATGAGGTCGCTCTGGTCATACCAGTTCGCGATTTTCACTCCGTCGGGAATCTGTTTCGCCGACTCCTGAAGCTTCTTCTTGATGCCGTCGGCGATCTGCACGGTGTTCGCGCCGGGCTGTTGATAGACTTGGAAAAGCACGGCGTCGCGGCCATCGGCGGTCACGCGAATCCATTGCGGCGCGGTCGAATGCTCGACGGTCGCCACGTCGTCCAGCAGCACGACTCCGCCCGGCGTGCTCCGCAGCACGGTGTGTTGGATTTCGGCGAACTTCCGAAAGCGCGTGTCGGAGATGACGAGGTAAAGTTTGTCGTATTGTTCGAGCCGACCGACGGCGACGAGGACGTTCGCCGCAGAGAGGGCTTTCGCGACATCGCCAAGGGTCATGCCGAAAGCCTGCAACTTGTCGGGATCGACGACGACGCGGTATTCCTCGATTGCGCCACCTTGCACGCTCACGCGCGCGACGCCGGAGACGGTGGAAAGGATCGGGCGCAGCGTGTAGAGCGCGAGGTCGCGCATTTCGACCAGCGAATGCGTGTCGGACGTGAGGCTGTAGGCGATGACGGGGAACACCGTCGGGTTCATGCGCTCGACGTTGAAC
>JBBSDS010000515.1:0-2519 GCA_038240495.1 Chthoniobacterales bacterium
AAATTTTTCTCCTTGTAGCCGATCATGCGCTTCCGCGCGTCGCCGGTGACGAGCTCCTGGAAGTACTCGAAATCGCCCCAGTCCGTGAGCAGCGTGCCGGCAAGTGTGAGCGCGCGTGCGCTGCCCTCGCGCTGCCCGGCGATCCAGCCATCGATCATCCTCAATGCGCTCGCATAGCCCGTGCGAACCATCTCCAGCGTTTGCGTTTCGTCCCGGCGCGTGAGTCCGGCTTTTTGCACGTCCATCTTGCGCCAGCGCTCGCTGAGGTTGGCATTCATTTTGGAGAGGATGAGGAAGAAAAGCGGCTCATCCATTTTCTCGAGCGGGCCGAAAACCTTCTCGATGTGGCCGGTCCGATACGACTCGGCGTTGCTGTAGGCGAGGTCGAAGGCGCTGACCACTTTCGCGTAATCCTTCGGCGCGATGCCCGCCTCGCGGAAGAGGTTCATCATGCGCGCGAGGCTCTCGATGTTCTTCTCCATCATGATCGGCGTGACGGGAATCCGCGCGTCGTCGGGCAGCTCGTATTTCTTGCGCAGCGCCTCGGGGATCTGTGGGTTGTGCGACTTCGCCCAGACGTTCAGGAAATCTTCGGCAAGCGCCACGCCAGCCTCGGGATTGCGTTTGCCGATCCCGACGATGCGATCGGCGGCCTGATCGAAGTTCGCGCTGGCGAGGATGACTTTGGAAACAGTCGCGTCGAGTCGCTCGCGGACGCCGGCCGGGAGTGTGCCCTCCCACTTTCCCGCCGGAGCAGTGGCGAGCAAATCTTCGGGCGCGACGAACTTCTGTTTCGAGTCGGTGGTTTTTTGCGTGAACGTGTTCTCCGCTTCGACGAGCCAAAACTCGGCCATCATTTGGCAGAGCTGGTTCCAGGGCTGCGCCTTGAGATCCACATCGGCGGCGAGCAGGTTGGCGATGGAGGCCTGCGCCTTGAGATTGTCAGTGCGCACGAGCACGTCGCCGCGCGCCTCGTTCTGGTGCTTCATCCCGAGACTGCTGACGAGGCGGACGGCGCTTTCCGGATTGTTCTTCACCAACTCGCTGAACACCGGAGCGAGCACGGTCGGCGGAATTTGCGTGATGACTTTGGCCAGCGCCGTTCCGGCTTTCGTGCGCTCCCAATCATTGATCTTCGGGAGCGTAAGAGTCCGCAGGTTTTCGTCCCAGATCTTCTGCACCTGCTCCCGCTGCGCGGCTTCACTTTCGCGCGCCGAAGCGAGGAAGGCGGTGAGTTCGTTGCGCAAACCTTCGTCGGCGATCTGCTGCACCTGATCGAGCGGTGGAAGATAGACGCGAGAGAGATCCTTGAAGCCGCCGGCCATGAGGACGCGTCCGGCGAGCAGTCGCTTCGCTGGATCGGCGCCGCCGAGTTTTTCCGTGCCCTTTTTCAGCCGATCGGAAAGCCAGTAGGTTTCGTTGGTGGGAACGGAGAGACCGAGGAGTTGCCCCAGCTTGTGGATCTCGTCCGAGGTGAAGTCGCCGGGGACGGCTTCGGTGATGCCGATGACATCGTCGAGTCGGGTGTTGGGCTTTTGCTTCTCGATGAGATCGGCGAGCATCTTGTCGTAAATCTTGCGCGCCAGATCCGGCGGCATCTGCGCGAGTTCTGCGCGGAGCTTTCCCCAGTCGCCCGTGCGGAAGTAGGCGGTGAAGCGGTCGTGGGGGGGGAGCGTGGAGACGTCCGCAGTCCCGGTCTTCTCGAGGGCGCGGAAGATGTCCTGCGGATCGCGCGAGAACTTCTGATTGAGAATGGATTCGAGCTGCTTGAGGAGCTTCGGATCGGGTGGTGCGGGTGGCGGTGCAGCAGGCGACACCGGCGCCTGTGCCTGCGCTGCGGCAGCCGGAGGAGCGGCGGGTTGTTGCGCTCGCACCCCGCATAGCGAAGCGAGACCGTACGCCAGGCCGACCAGTAAAAACCGGATGTAGAGGCGGCTCTGTGCGAAGCACGTGCCGCCTCCATTTTTCGGAACGATGGAGGAATGCGCGCCGCGGCGAAGATGGAGGCGGCACCCGCTGCGCGGAGAGCCGCCTCTACACAGGTTGATCCGGTGGTCGGAGAGTTTCATGGGCAATCGGGATGCGAAAAATTATTGCCCCGCGGAGGTGATGCTGATTTCGCCGCCGCCCGGCAGCGCGGCGTACTGCACCGCGCCATCTTTCACCGGCACGGGAGTCTTGGTCGCCCCTTGCGCGACCACGCAATTTTTCCAATCGGCAGGCACCTTCGTCGAAAGCGTCAGCGGCAAATCGTAGAGCGCGGGATCGGCCTCGCAGGTGAGGTTGAGGCGGATGCTCGTTTTGTCGGCGGACGCCGTCTTGACCGCCGCCGTCTTCCGCTCGGTCACGTATTGATGCCACGACACCACATCGGCGACCCAGACCTCATCGCGGCTCGCTTCGAGCTTATCGAGCAACGCGGTGAACCACTCGACCGGCGTTACGAGCCAGTCGCCGCCGACCCCATGCATGACGAGTTGCACCATGTCTCCCTTGGCGATCGCCTTCTCCACCGCGCC
>JBBSDS010000516.1:0-2514 GCA_038240495.1 Chthoniobacterales bacterium
AGCGGCTTCGGCCATGCAACGAGGTTAACTCTCCTGGCTTCGACCGCCCTCCTCGAAAAGACGATCAGACGAAAACAATTTCATGGGATGATAGTAGCTGGTTACCGCCGCTTTCTTGAACGCTCGCGCTTTGAAATGCCCGGCTTAGCGTCGTCGCGCCTGCCAGCAAAACCGCGGCCTTTACTCCCCTGCTCGGACGGCGTCTCGGAGCGGGGGGAGCCGACGGGGACGAAGTCGATCTGGCGTTTGTAGGCATCGACGCGGGCGACGATGACGGTGAGGGTGTCGCCGACTTTGTAGATGACGCCGGTCCTTTGCCCGATGAAGCGGAGGCGCACGGAGTCGAAGGTGTAGAAGTCATCGGGCAGCGCGCTGACGTGGATGAGGCCGGAGACGAGGACATCCGGCAGCTCGACGGAGAGGCCGTAGCTGCGGACATCGACGACGTGGGCGCGGAATTCGGTGGGCTTTCGCGAGGCGAGCTGACGGAGGAAGATCTCCATCTTTTGCCCTCGTGCCGAAGTTGAGGACTTCGTCACGCGCCCGCCACCCTCCGCGCAGTGAAAATTGCCCGGCAAGTGCGTGCCCATTGCTCGCCCGTTTTCCTGCCGCCACTTGTCCCGTGCGCCGCCGCCTCAGTCTGCGTGCAGCCCAGTCCAAGACGGATGGCACGGATTTCCTGCGCGGGGATCGCCTTGACCGGCGGCGGCAGCTTCACGGTGCGCTCGCGCGCGGGTTCCCGTCCGGCAGCGAAGCCTTTCATGCGCCGCAGCAGCTCGTTCGCATCAAATTCGATTTCGGTTTTCTTCAATTTTGGTCTTCATCGGTTTGACCCACGCGAGGGCCATTTAACCGTAAATGTCGCGACGATGGCCGACTTTCAAGACGAGGACGATGAGTTTCAGTTCCTGAATCGCGCACACCAGCCGGTAGTCGCCCACGCGATAACGCCACGCGCCTTTGATCGAAAGGAAGGGTTTGCCGAAGCGTCGCGGGTCTTCGGCTGTTTCCAGGTGTTTTGCGATATATCTTTCGAGGTCCCGCTGCGCCGGTTTTCCGAGCTTGGAGAATTGCTTCTCGGCCTCAGGATCAAAGAAGACCTGCCACTTCACAGACCGTATTTTTTCCGAAGGTCAGCCATCGGGATGGGTGTGCCAGGGTTTTCGAGAACCGCGAGCACATCCACCAGATCCTCGGAATCCTCCATCGCCTCGCGCAAGGCACGGGCGACTTCCTTCATCTCATCGAGCGAAAGATTCGGCACTTCCTTAACGATTTCGGCAACGCTCATATTACTGGACCTTATTGCGCAACTGGCGCGTGCGTCAACTTTCGCTGCATGGAGCGCTTCGGGTCGATGCCTGGCCACGGCCAGCAGTGGAGAACTTCCTGCGCGAGTTGCTTCACCGCCGAGGAGGCGGTGGGGAATAGGGAGGCTGGCGGACGGGCGAGCTGCTGGAGACGAGTGTTTCGAGCACGTCGAGCGCAGTCTCGGCGGCTTCATTGCTCGTTCGCCCGCCGGCTCAATGAGCAGGTTCAACGCGCCCATGCACACCGACATGCAACGAGAAATGGGTGGCGATGGGCCCATTGATGCGGTGGGTCCGCGTTGTCATTGGCTTTGACGCGCCACCCGCTCCCGCGTTTGATTCGCGCTCCCGTGGCCACTTCATCCGACTCCGCCCCACCGCGCTCCCCGCTCGGGCTTATTTTCCTCACGATCCTGATCGACATGATCGGGTTCGGGATCGTCATCCCCGTGCTCCCGGTCTATGCGGAAGGCACGCGGTTTGGCGCGACACCGTTTCAACTCAGCCTGCTCGTCGGCATCTACTCGCTGTTCCAGCTCGTCTGCTCGCCGATTTTCGGGCGCGTCTCGGATCGTGTCGGGCGCAAGCCGGTGCTCACTTTCAGCATCCTCGGGACGGCCATCGGTTTCCTGATCACGGGCGCGGCGGGATCGTATTGGATGCTGCTCGTCGGGCGGATGATCGACGGCGCGAGCGGCGGCAATATCGCCACCGGCATGGCCTGCATCGCCGACGTGACGACCAAGGAAAACCGCTCGAAAGCGATGGGCTTGATTGGCGCGGCTTTTGGCCTCGGCTTCATGATTGGCCCGGCGCTCGGCGGCGTGTTGGGAAAGATCGCGCCTTCGCTGCCATTCTACGTCGCCGCGGGGCTCGCGTTTGTGAACTGCGCGCTCGTCGCGCTCCGCCTGCCCGAGACGCTCACGCCCGAAGCGCAGGCCCGCGCCCGCGATCGCGCCAGCCTCGGCGAGGTTTTTTCCCACGGCCGCGGAGGGCTCATCTCCATGATCCTCGCCAGCCAACTCGCGTCGGTCACCGGCTTCTCGATCATGACTTCGCTCTTCGCGCTCTTCTGCGAAAAGCGCTTCGGCTACGACATCGCACACACCGGCTGGATTCTTTTCTACGTCGGCTTCCTCGGGGTGGTCATGCAGGGCGGCGTGCTCCGGCGGCTGCTCAAGCGGCCCATTGAAAAGCAACTCGC
>JBBSDS010000517.1:0-2508 GCA_038240495.1 Chthoniobacterales bacterium
CGAGAGCATCGCGCAGAAGGTGCGGCGCTTAGTATCCGTGATGCTGCTGAAGCGCTCGAGATACGTGGAGGTGGATTCGAGCGGCGCGTGGACGGCGTTGAAGGGCAGGTAGCAAAACCATGGTTCGCTCTTGTGCGTCGCGATGAAATCCACCGCGTGCTGGCCGAAAGCCTCAGTCGTGTAGCCGATGTTATTCACGGGCTCGGTGCCCTTGAGGATCGGGTTTTGCGGGTCAGCCGCGGCGTCGAGGTAATCGTGCGCACCACCGAGAAAGCCAAAGTATTCGTCGAAGCCGCGCTTGAGCGGATGGAAAGGCGGCTTGTAGCCGAGGTGCGATTTGCCAAACCAACCCGTCGCGTAGCCCGCGTCCTTGAGCCGGTTGCCGATGGTCGTCTCGGTGAGCGGGAGCCCGAAATTTTCCACCGCCGCTTCCGCCGGCCCGGGATTGAACTCATGCCCGAAGCGCTGCTGGTAGCGACCTGTCATAAAGCCAGCGCGCGTCGGCGAACAGTACGGCCCGCTCACATAGCCGTTGGTGAACCGTACGCCGTTCTTCGCGATGGAGTCGATATTCGGCGTGGGAATTTGCGGCGTGAAGCCCTGGCACGACAACTCGCCGTAGCCAAGATCGTCGGCGAGAATCACGAGGATATTCGGCTTCGCGTGCGCAGTGCAGGAAAGCAGCGCGGCGAGGACGAAGGCGGCGAGGATGCGGGTGCGGGAGGACTTCATGGATGTGGGAGTGAGGGGAGAATGCGGCATCGTCCGCACGACGAGCGTCGTGGTGCGAGCCGGGTGCAATGGAACAGCGGTCCATGGCCGAATTAGGACACGCGCTGTCGTGGATATGGCTTCAGTGCTGCTTCGCCGGCTTGGTCCACGTGCCGCCGACGTGGACCGCGGTCACACCGACGCGCGAATTGTCGTGAATGAGTTGCGCGGCATGATGGGTCTCCATGCGCACGCAGCCGTGCGAGGCCGCGAAGCGCGGGACGATCGGAAAGAAATGGAAGGCGATCCCGCGGGCGCGCATGAACCAGGACACGATGACGGCACGTGCATCGGTGCTCAATCGCGCCGCGAAACCCTCGATGACGAAGTCTCCTTTCGGGGTGCAATTGGACCCGCTCCGCCGGCTGTTCGCCACAATGTCGCAGTTGGTTCCCACGGTCCCCGCGCCGGGTGATGAGCGGAAAGGTCCGGCCTCCTGGGCGGCGGCCTGTGGCCCGCTCCAGGTGAGTCTGACGAGGTGATCGGGATCGCCGAGACTGACATCGATCGCCGAGATAAAGGTGCGCGGAAAATCAGCGTTGCGCGCCGGATTCGCGGCCGTCGCAGCGACCGCGCTGACCTTTATGGGACGCTTCGCCCCTTTCTTCACTACAGCCTTGGCTGGCGCTTTCGCTTTTGGTTTCGCGGGCTTGGCTGTGGACTTCGCGGACTTTGTCGAGCTGGCGCTCTTTTTGGGCTTTGCTGCTGGGGATTTCTTTGGCATGGCGCGGCGAGATTATCCTTCCGGTTATCCAATCGCAATCCCCGAAGAGGTCGCCGCAGCGAAGGAAGACAGGTGATCGAGATCCTCTGCGGCTCAGCGCTTGGCCGCCGGACCGATTTCCTTAAACTCCAGCTCGGCGAACCACGCACTCCCCTTCACGACCGAACCGAACGACCCGAGACGCGGACCGACGGAAATTTCCGTCTCGGCCACCGTCGCGATTTCCACGCTCAAGTGCTTCCAGCCTTGGGTTTTGTTGACCGCGGGCTTCGACATCAGGAAGGTTCCGCGTACACCGACGCTGGCGCCGGTGGTGCTTTTTGGGTCCTCGCCCATCACACCCCGCGTCCTCGCCCATCCTGTGAGGCGATAGCGCGTCGCGGGCTTCACCGTCACCTTTTGGCTGAGATGCGAATCATCCGCCCCGAGATTGTCGATCCGCACCGACGGGTGGCCCCCGTGCATCTCCTTGTCGTCCGGCGTCGCCTGGCCCTGTTTGCGATTCGCATTGAGTTCCCACCCTTCGATGCCTTTGGAGAAATCACCATTGACCAGCAGATTGGGCTTCGACCCATCCGGCGTGGCGGCAAAGGCGAAGCTGGGAAAAGTGATAGTGAGGAATGCGGCGGCCAGACCTTGGGAGAAACTGCGGCGTGGGAGGTGCACAAGGCGCGGTTAAAGCCCGTCCGGCGCGGAAAGGCAAGACCGGCCAACATAGAAACAACGCAGCTTCGCTCTTCTCATCGGCATCCCAGGCGTTCATCTTTCCCGCGATGAAAATCGTCCCCCTCCTCACCGCCGTCATGCTCGCCGCCACCGTCACCGCCTTTTCCGCCGCACCAGACACGCGTGTCTTCGAGATGCGCACCTACTACGCGCCGGCGGGCAAGCTCGATGAACTGCATGCCCGCTTCCGTGACCACACGATGGCACTCTTTGAAAAGCACGGGATCACCAATATCGGCTATTGGGTGCCGATCGAGAATGCCGACAACAAACTGATCTACGTGATC
>JBBSDS010000518.1:0-2492 GCA_038240495.1 Chthoniobacterales bacterium
ACTCCCGCGTTCCGACTATGTGGCCCGCTTGATCCGAGCCTGCGACGACGTCGAGCCCGGGTTTCTCGCGACGGAGCTCACGGTCCCCGACGATCTCGCCAGCTATCTCTCGCCCGGCTACTCCGCCGGCATCGCCGGCCACGCTCGCGTCCTCGACGCAGGCGGGGTGCACGAGGTCGGCCTTCCGGACATCACCGGCGTCTGGGCGCTCTCGAAAATCGCCCGCTAGAGCCCTCCTTGGGGGGACCGACTGCGCGGGGATTCTCCTGTCGATTCCTAAGGTGGCGCCCCGACTGCTAGCGTCCTCGGGGCAAAATGACCGACGAGCGACGACGGCTGGACGAGGCGAACCGCGGTGTGAAGAAGTGGCGTCGCTGGGGCACTTATCTGTCGGAGCGACAGTGGGGGACGGTGCGGGAGGACTACAGCGAGACCGGGGATGCCTGGAATTATTTTCCCCACGATCACGCACGCAGCCGCGCCTATCGGTGGGGCGAGGATGGGTTGCTCGGGATCAGCGACCGCGAGGGCCGGCTGTGCTTTGCGGTGGCGTTGTGGAATGGGCGCGATCCCATTTTGAAGGAGCGGATTTTTGGGCTCTCGAACCCGGAGGGCAATCACGGCGAGGATCCGAAGGAGGTCTGGCACTATCTCGATTCGACGCCGACGCATTCCTATATGCGGGCGCTCTACAAGTATCCGCAGGCGGAGTTTCCTTATGCGCAATTGATCGAGGGGAATGCGCGGCGCTCGCGCTTGGAGCCGGAATTTGAAATCCAGGATACGGGTGTCTTCGACGACGGGCGCTATTTCGATGTCATCGTGGAGTATGCGAAGGCCGATGCGGACGACATGCTCATCCGCCTGACACTCGCCAACCGTGGGCCGGAAGCGGCGCGGCTGCACGTGCTGCCGACGGTGTGGTTTCGCAACACCTGGGTCTGGGGTTGCAAGCACGAGGGCTGCGCGCTGAAGCCGCGTATTTCCAAGCTCGACGAGCATCTGCTGACTTTTCAGCACGAGACGCTCCGCAATTTCCGGTTCGCGATCGAAACGGGAGCGCCTTGGCTTTTCACCGAGAACGAGACGAACAACGAGCGACTCTTCGGTGCGCCAAATCTTTCGCCGTACGTGAAGGATGCGTTCCACGAGGCGGTCGGGAAGGGACGTGCCGAGGCCGTGAATCCGAACTTCGTGGGGACGAAGGCGGCGCCGCATTACGTGCTGGAAATTCCCGCAGGCGGAGAGGTCGTGCTGCGCTTCCGGTTGACTTCGGCGAAGGACTGGCCGGTGAATCCTTTCGCAGACTTCGAGCAGATCTTCGCGACGCGGGTCGCGGAGGCGGATGCATTTTACGAAACGAAATACGCCCGCACGCTCTCCGCTGAACGGCGCAATGTCGTCCGCCAGGCCTACGCGGGGCTGCTGTGGTCGAAGCAGTTTTACCACTATGTCGTGAAGGACTGGCTGTCCGGTGATCCGAATATGCCGCCCCCGCCGAAGGAGCGCCTGCAAGGACGGAATCGGGACTGGGGACACCTCTTCAATGCCGATGTCATCTCGATGCCGGACAAGTGGGAATACCCGTGGTACGCGGCGTGGGATCTGGCGTTTCACATGATCCCGATGGCGCGGATCGACCCGCATTTTGCCAAGCAGCAGCTCCTGCTTTTTCTGCGCGAGTGGTACATGCATCCGAGCGGCGCGCTGCCGGCCTACGAGTGGAATTTCCGCGACGTGAATCCGCCGGTGCATGCCTGGGCGTGCTGGCGCGTTTATAAAATCAGCGGCAAGCCCGGCCATCGCGACACGATGTTTTTGGAACGCGCGTTCCAAAAGCTGCTCATCAATTTCACCTGGTGGGTGAATCGCAAGGACTTGCAGGGCAGACACATCTTCTCCGGCGGCTTCCTCGGACTGGATAACATCGGACTCTTCGACCGCTCGAAGCCGTTACCCTCGGGCCAGACGCTGGCGCAGGCGGACGGCACGGCGTGGATGGCTTTTTACTGCGGCACGATGCTCTCCATCGCGATCGAGCTGGCGCGGACGAATCCCGCCTACGAAGATATCGCGTCGAAATTTCTCGAGCACTTTGTCGAGATCGTGGACGCGATGAACGACGTGGGCGACGGCGGGCTGTGGGATGAGGCGGATGGCTTTTACTACGACCAGCTCCTCATCGAAGGCCGGGAGTGTGTGCCACTGCGCGTGCGCTCACTCGTCGGCCTGCTGCCGCTCTTCGCGGTGGAAGTGCTCGAACAGCAAGCCGTCAACAACCTGCCCGGTTTCAAGAAGCGGCTGAAGTGGTTTGTGAAGAATCGCTACGATCTGGCGCAGCACATTTCCTATCGAAAGCAGCGCACGGCGGCGGGCAGCTACGTGCAGCGGCTGCTCACCATCCCGACTCGCGAGCGGCTCCTCCGCGTGCTGAAACACCTGCTCGACGAACAGGAATTTCTCTCGCCGTACGGCATCCGCTCGCTCTCGCG
>JBBSDS010000519.1:0-2491 GCA_038240495.1 Chthoniobacterales bacterium
ATTAGGTCGAAGAAACTGCTACCCACCAGCTCTTCGCGTCTGTGACCGAGCACGCGCAGCGCGGCTTGGTTCTGGGAAACGATCTTGCCTCCGCGATTGACTACCGTGATGACATCGGCAGCGCCGTCGATCATCGCCTGCAATCGCCTTTCGTTTTGCCGCAGATGTTCCTGCGCCGGGCGCAGCAGGTAAGTCTGGCCGTCCGCATCGACGACCGCATCGAGTTGGCCGGCGGTGAATGCCTGAATCGCCCGCTCGGCTTGTGCCAGGCTTAGCGCGAGCGTGATCGCCTTTTCGGGGCTGGGCGCGAGCGGCGGATTGGATGGTTCGGTGGCGGTGGTCATAGGTTCTCTTTTTGGGGCAGGCCGAGCGCGCGGAGGACTTCCTCCTCGTCGCTCAGGTTGCCGATGATCTGCATGGCGGGTGCGGGCGAGACTTTCACCAGCGTCGGCGTGACGAGGATCGCCTCGCCCAAGGCGCGCAGCGGTTCCTGCAAGACGTCGATGACCTCGATGCGGTGGCTCTGGGGAAAGTGCGTGCGGCAGAGCGCGTAGAGATTTGCCAGCGCGCGCACGGAGTTCGGCGCTCCGCCGGCCACGTAGAGCTGGAAGACGTGCGCGCCGTTCGGATGGTCGCTCATGCTGAATCCTTCGCGCCGCTGGCGGTTTCCTTTTCCATCCGCGAGGTGCCCATGAGCACCTTGCCGCCCGCCGGGTAGGGATCGGCGAGCGTCACGCCCGCGGCGCTGAATTTCAGCTCGCGCAGTTCATTCGAGTGCGGTGAGCCGCGCGATTTAACGATCGAAAGCGCGCGGTTGCGCTCCCCATCGATCAGCGCAAAGGATATCTGAATCCACGAATCCGAGATCGTCGAAACGTGCAGATTCGTGGTTTCCAGATGCGGGTCCACGCCTTCGAGCAGACTGGTGAAGAGCACGGTGATGCCGGCATTCCGGCACAGGTAGATGAGCCGCTCCGCGACGGCACGCGCCGCCATCGCGCCGCCCACGCGGGCGAGCGCCGAGAGCGGGTCGATGACCAGGCAGCGTGGATCCTGCTCGGCGATGACGTGCTTCATCCGCATGAAATGCTCCTCCGAGGACGCCGACTCCGAGCGCACCGCCTCCATCCGCAGGAGGCCGCTCGCGAGATGCTGCGCGAGGTCGATGCTCATGGTGGCGAGGTCGCGCGCGATGTCGCGGGCGTTTTCGTCGAAAGAGATGAAAAGCGCGCGCTCGCCGCGGCGGCAGGCGGCGTCGAGGAAGGCCCCGGCAATCGTCGATTTGCCGGCGCCCGAGCTGCCGGTGATCAGGGCATTGGTGCCACGGTAAAAGCCGCCGCCGATCATTTCATCGAGGCGCTCGATGCCAGTGGAGACGCGCTCGTCGAAAGGCTGCGGCTCGGGGTGGACGCCATTCGAGGAGCCGACATCCACGCCCGCCGGGCCGATGACGAAAGGCACTTCATTGAGGACGTGCGGCGAGCCGCGGTATTTCACCACGCGCATCCCCCGCACCGTCACGCGATCGACCACGCGCTGGGTGAGCAGCACCGCGCAATCCGCCATGAAGGGCATGAAACCGTAGCGCTGGGCCGTGCCCGGCTGGTTGTCGTCCACCTTCGTGGTGATGATGCCGGTCAGCCCGCTTTTGGTGAGCCATTCGTGGAGACGGTAAAGCTCGCGGCACTCCGCCGCCGGGTCGTCGAGCAGACTGAGCAGCACGTCGATGGCATCGAAGACGATGATCTTCGCGCCCATCTCCCGAGCCTTCTCCCCCAGCCCCGCGAGCAGCCCAGTGAGGTCGAAGGCGCCGGCTTTCACCACGTCGGAACGCAGCGCGGCATCCAGGAAAAAGAGCTGCTTTTCCTCCAGCGCGGGCATGTCCCAGCCGAACGACGCGGCATTGGCCGAAACGCGGCGCGCATTCTCCTCGAACGCGACAAAGATGCCCGGCGCGCCCCGGTGCAGCGCGCTGCTGACCAGCACCTGCAGCGCAAAGACCGTCTTGCCCGAGCCGGGACCGCCCATGAGCAGCGTCGTGCGCCCGAGCGGCAATCCGCCCGCGGTGATGTCATCGAAGCCCTCGATGCCGGTGGAGAGCTTCTCCAGGATCTCTGCGTTTGGTTTGTTGCTCATGGAGTTTCGAGATTGCAGCGATGGTCGGCAGATACTTCATGCCCGTGTTCGCTTGGTGCGGGATGCGGCGGCGCGTGCCAGACGATGCGCCTCACGGGACGCGGGGAATGTTTGAAGACGTTCATCGGGAGGGGAGCGGGGTGGGATGTTCTGTCCGTCTGTTTGCGGGTTTGTTTTTCCGACCGATGAGGACAATCCCCGCGGTTGGAGAAGAAGGTTCGCGGCGTGTCCCTCGTCCGGCCAATACCTTCTCAGTGCCGTCTTCATAGCCGCGGGCTATACGCTAGGCCCGGCGACTGGCGCTGAGTTGCTGCGTCAGCTTGTGGGCCTTGCGCGTTCGTTGACGACCGGCGGC
>JBBSDS010000520.1:0-2480 GCA_038240495.1 Chthoniobacterales bacterium
ATGTGGTCGCCGCTGAACAACCTCACGATGCAGGCGCGGAAAAAAGAGCCGAAGTTCACGATGATCCCCGACGGTGTCCATCCCGCCGCGCCCGGACAGGTCGTGATGGCCGTGGCGGTCATCAATGACATCGTGCCGAAGTCACAGGTGTCGCAGATTGTCGTGGATGAAAAGGCCGGGAAGCTTGCTGCGACGTCGGTTGGCGGCAAGGTCACCGATTTTCATGCGGGCGATGGCGTCAGCTTTACGTTCGCAGCGGATCGCCTGCCGTGGGTCCTTCCTCCGGACGCGGCGGAAGGCTACAAGCTCACGCACGCCGGGCACCATTACTCGAACGAAAAGGTCACGGTGCGGGGACTTAAGGCCGGTAAGTACGAATTGAAAATCGATGGCCAGTCAGTCGGCACTTACGCCTCCGGGCAGCTCGCCTTTGGCATCGAACTCGAAGAGAACAACAAGACGCCGGAGTATCAGCAGGCGCTCAAGGTCGCGCTGCTCAACAAGCAACGGAATGATGAAGCGTATCATCCGCTGCGCGACCAATTCAGGGATCTCAAAATCAAGCGCCGCGACCTCGCCAAGGTTGAGGCGGAAAAGGATCCGCAACTCGAGGCGAAGAAGACCGAACTCGAACAGTGGCAGGTCGGACAAAAGGCGAAGGTCGCGGAACTGCTCGCCAAATCCAAAGCCTTCGAAGACCAAATCTACCAGGCCAACCAGCCGCCGCCGCGGAAATACGAGCTGACGCTCGTCCCGTAAGCGAGTGGCTCGAATTCGCGGTGGCGCAGAAAATTCCGCGTGCCCTCGGCGCGGGTGGCGGTTAACACCTTCGCGATGCTGAAGCTGCTTTTCCTTGGCGATATCGTCGGTGAACCGGGGCGGCGTGCCGTCATCGATACGGTGCCCCGGCTGCGCGATGAACTCGGGATCGATTTCGTCGTGGTCAATGGGGAGAACGCCGCCAACGGCCGCGGCATCACGCCGAAGATCACCATCGATTTGCTCCGCGTCGGCATCGCCGTCATCACCAGCGGCGACCACATTTGGGATCAAAAAGAAATCGTCCCCTTCATCGACACGGAGCCGCGTCTGCTCCGGCCGCTGAATTATCCGCCGAACACGCCCGGCGCCGGCTCCATCGTCCTCGAAACACCGAAGGGCAAGGTGGGCGTGATCAATGTCCAGTGCCGCACTTTCATGAATCCGCCGCTCGAGAATCCGTTCCTCGCGATGCAGGCGGAAGTCGCACGGGTGCGCGCGGAGACGCCGGTCATCTTCGTCGATGTCCATGGCGAAACGACCAGCGAAAAAATCGCGATGGGCCGCTTTCTCGACGGCAGAGTCAGCGCTGTGTGCGGCACGCATACGCACACGCAGACAGCGGACGAACAGGTCTTCCCCGGCGGCACCGCTTTCCTCTGCGACGCCGGCATGTGCGGCCCGTCGGAGAGCTGCCTCGGCCGCGAGATCGATCCGATCATCCAGCGTTTCCTCACCGGGCGGCCGATCATGTATCCCGTCGCCCGCGGTCCGGTGAAACTGCACGGCGCGATCATCGAAATCGACGAGCAAAGCGGGCGGGCACTCTCCATCCAGCGGGTGGCCCAGCCCTACGTCCCGCCCGAGCACGCGCCGGCTTCTCCCGCGGCTGCTCCCCTCCGTTTGTCCTGACGAGTTTGCAGGTTGTGGCGGCCTTGAGCAGCCGCCGCTGGCGTTGGTGTTTTTAACGAACGCGCAACCGACCTCAATTCGGCGAAATCTGTTGCGCTGGCTCGGTTTGTCCTTGGCGAAACGGCGGCTTCGTTTTCAAAAGAAGAGGTAACAATCAGAATCGAACTGCATGAAATTCAAGTGTCCCTCCTGTGAAATGCATTTGATGGCAGAGCCGAGCATGGCTGGACACGTCGTCCAATGTCCCAATTGCAATACGAAGATTCAGATTCCGGCACCGCCACCCGAAGCCGAGGATCCGCCGGCACCTGGGGGTGCGCCGGCTCCCGATTTCAAGCAGCGACCTAAAGTAACCGCGAAAGCGGGAGGCGGTCGCATGCACCCGAGCGGTCAGCCGCAGGAACGCAAAGCGTGGAAGGAAGAAGATCCCACCAATCCAAACGCCAGGCTCAGCTTCGGCATCGGCATCGGCATCACCCTCGTCTGGTTCATGATCGTCTATCCTTTTTCCCCGGCGCACGACCTGCCCAGCGGAAAGTTCACGACGATGAACACGATGGCCAATCTGTTCTACAAGCACTTCACGGTCAGCTTTCTGAACACGCTCTTCTTCTTCTGGGCAATGGCCATCTGCTATCTGAAGATGAAGAAGTTGAAGCATCAGCGCGCCGCGATGCTGCTCGACGTGCTGCCGATGGAACTCGGCAAGAATATCAACGCGGAGAACGTCGGACGCTTCGTCGAGCACATCTACCGCCTGCCGGTGGGCCTGCGCGACAGCCTCATGGTGAACCGCATCCGCAAGGCAC
>JBBSDS010000521.1:0-2468 GCA_038240495.1 Chthoniobacterales bacterium
CATGCATTGATTTTTTCGCGGGCAGCGGCCTCGTGACCGAGGCGCTGAAGAGAAGCTTCAAGACAGTGTAGGCGAACGACAACTCGCAAAAGAAAGCCGAAGTGTATCGCATCAACCACGGGACCGCGCATTTCGACCCGCGCTCAATCGAAGACGTGAACTGCTCGGAGGTTCCCGACGCCGACTTGTCGTGGGCAAGTTTTTCGTGTCAGGACCTGTCGCTCGCGGGTAAACTTGAAGTCATCAATGGCGCGCGCAGTGGTATGGTTTGGCACTGGCTTCGCGTCATGCGGGAGATGGACGAGCGCCGCCCGCACATCATCGCGATCGAGAACGTGGGTGGCCTCGTCTCTGCCGCTGGCGGCGAGCATTACCGCGAGCTTCATCGCTCGCTTGGTGATCTCGGCTACAAGGCGGGTGCGATGTTGGTCGGCCTGAGCTAAGTCAATTCTATGCCACTCGCGACTGCACAACAATCGCTGCGCGAGAAACTCATCCTCGCCGGGCTTTATCTGTCGAAGTTCGACACCGCCGGATTGGCAAAGCTGGGCTTCCAGACGTTTATCGAGGCTTTTAATGTGATCGGTTACGAACTCGGCGCAAAACCGGCTTCGGTGAAGAACTATCGGGATGAATTTGACCCGCTGTTTCCGAATCCTCGACAAGGATGGCACAAGCGCCCATTGCGCCAATACTGCTTGGACGTGCTTCAACGCTACGAAACATTGGACATCGAACGGTTTGCTGGCCTCGTCCAATCGTTCCTGAGCGATGGTGCCTCCGTCGAAGGCGTCACCGAAGCCGAAGCTGCAGAGCATGAAGGCGACTCGATGTTCGCGCGCCGACTAATAACGGGCATCGCTGCCGAGCGATATTTTCAATCGGTTCAGCCGCAGATTCCTGAGTTGCAAAGCTACACTGTCGAGGACACCACGCGCTGGGGTTGCGGTTACGATTTCCGTCTCAACGCCACAAACAGTGATGAGTTCGTCGCCGTGGAGGTGAAAGGACTTAGCGAACGCACCGGCAACGTTTCTTTGACCCGGAAGGAGCACGCTGCGGCCGTATCGCTTTCCAGTAGGTTTGTTCTGTTTGTAGTGAAGAACTTCCGCGAGGCGCCGTTCCACGATTTCTATTGGAATCCGCTCGACGGTGCTCTCAAATTCAGCCGGCGCGAGCGCGCTGTCGTTCAAGTTTCGTGGCTAATAGCCGTCTGACGTTTTCCTCCAATGAAGAAGCAAAACCGATCAACGGAAACTGAGATTCCGGACGAAGAGAGGAGCGCGATTGAGCACTTAGGCGGATTTGAGCACGTCGAATCGATGGTGAACGGGATTCTCAAACAACACGGCTTTCTGCGCAGAATGTTTACCGAACAAGAACGTGCGCCGTTTCTCGACGGGGACAATGCGGTGAGGACGGAGATCGTGTTCAATTTCGACACTGGCAAATCGCTGCGCGCAAACATTGCCGATTTACTCCGCCAAGCGCACGAAGTTCAGGCGCATGGCGGCGGGACAAATTACGTCGGCGCGATGCTGCAGCACCTCGTCGGCGCAAAACTCGATCTCGTTGTCGGCGCGGGAAAAATCGCACACCACGGATTCTCGGTCGCGGACCACTCGACAGATCGAAAAGGTGATTTCCACGTCGAGTCCGTTGCGATGCACGTGACAACCCATCCGGGCGAAGCACTGATCCGGAAGTGTGGCGACAACCTGCGTGACGGGTTGAAGCCCGTCATCGTGACGATCGGAGAGAATGTAACTGCAGCGGCGGTTCTGCTGAAGAATGCCGAGCTCGGAGACCGCGTTGATGTGCTTGATGCGCTGCAATTCCTCACAGCGAATGTTTTCGAGCACAGCAAGTTTTCCGCAGCGCAGTGCAAGGTGACGCTCGCGAACATTCTCACGCGGTATAACGCGATCGTGAGCGAGTGCGAAACCGATCCGAGTTTGCGCGTACGGCTGCCGGATTAACGCGGCGCATGGCAGATGTGTTCACGCCCGCGCGCCGGTCAGCCGTCATGGCTGCGGTGCGAAGCACTGGCAACGCAAGCACCGAGCAACGGCTGGTGCGTTTGCTTCGGCTGCATCATCTCGTGGGCTGGCGGCGCGGCGTGCGCATTACGGGCTCAAATCGGCGGGCTAAACCCAACCCTCGATCAACTCGACGAGCGTGCGGACGCCGAAACCTGTGGCGCCCCGAGCCATATCCGCGCGGTCCTTTTCGCGATGGGACATGTAGGCGATATCGAGATGCGCCCACGGCGTATTTCCGGCAAAGGTCTTTAAGAACGCCGCTGCGGTGCAGGAGCCACCGAGCCGTCCGCCGGTATTTTTCACCAGTGCGACATCGCTCTGAATCTGCGTTTCATATTCCTCGAAGAGCGGCATCGGCCAGAGGCGCTCACCGGCTTTTTCCGAGGCTGCGAGAACGCGCTGGCGCAATGCATCTTCATTGCTCCA
>JBBSDS010000522.1:0-2466 GCA_038240495.1 Chthoniobacterales bacterium
ATCGGTTTTCGATGCACCGGTTCAAGGCGGACGAGGCGTATCGGGTGGGCGAGGGGAAGGGTCCGGTCGGTGCGTATCTCGACATCGAAGGGATCGTGTCGGTGGCGAAGGAGCACGGCGTCGATCTCATCCACCCGGGCTATGGATTTCTGTCGGAGAATGCGCGCTTTGCCCGGGCCTGTCGTGAAGCGGGAATCGAGTTCGTCGGTCCGAAAGCGGAGTTGCTCGAACTCATGGGCGACAAAGTCGCGGCGCGGGCGCTGACGCAGAAGCTGAAGGTGCCCACATTGCCAGGCACGGAGGATCCGGTGAGCGATCGTGGGGAGGCGTTGAAGGTCGCGGCGCAGATTGGTTTCCCACTGATCATCAAAGCGGCATTTGGCGGCGGCGGGCGCGGGATGCGTGTGGTCCACAAGGCGGGCGACCTGGATTCGCTGCTCGACGAGGCGCAGGGCGAAGCGGAGCGCGCGTTTGGCAACCCGGCGGTCTTTCTTGAAAAATACATCCCGCGCGCGAAGCACATCGAAGTGCAGATTCTCGGCGATCGTCATGGCAATGTGCTGCACCTGCACGAGCGCGATTGCTCGGTGCAGCGGCGGCATCAGAAAGTGGTCGAGATCGCACCTTCGGTGGAACTGGATGATCGCGTGCGGCTGGAGCTTTGCGACGCGGCCTCGCGGATTGCGAAAGAGATTGGTTACGACAACGCGGGGACGATCGAGTTTCTCTACGACCTCGACACGAAGGAGTGGTTTTTCATCGAAATGAATCCTCGGATTCAAGTCGAGCACACGGTCACGGAGCAGATCACGGGCATCGACCTGGTGCGCTCGCAAATCCTCGTGGCGCAAGGCGCGAAGCTGCACGGACCGGAACTCGCGCTGCCGTCGCAGGCGCTTGTTCCGCGCATGGGCTTCGCGGTGCAGTGCCGGGTGACGACGGAAGATCCGGAGAACAAATTCACGCCGAACTACGGCAAGATTCTCACGTTTCGCCCGGCGGAAGGTTTCGGCATCCGGCTCGATGCGGGCATGGGCGATGCCGGTGCGGTGATTACGCCATTTTACGATTCGTTGCTCGTGAAGATCACGGCCACGGGGCAGACCTTCGAGATGGCGCTGGACCGGATGGACCGTGCGCTGCGCGAGTTTCGCATTCGTGGTGTGAAGACGAACATTCCGTTCCTCGAAAACGTGATCCACTTCCCGCTCTTCCGGAGCGGTCAGGCGCCGACGACGATGATCGATACGTCGCCGCAGCTCTTCGAGTTCAAGGCGAAGCGCGATCGCGCGACGAAGTTGCTGGGGTTTCTGGGCAACGTCGTCGTCAACGGCAACCCGCACGCCAAGGGTTACAAACCGGCTTCAGCACTGGAGCCGGCGCCGCTACCCGGTTGGGATCGCAAGCAGAAGCCGCGGGCCGGGACGCGCCAGCTCCTGCTCGAACTCGGTCCGAAGAAATTCACCGAATGGACGCTCAAGCAGAAGCAGTTGCTCATCACCGACACAACATTTCGCGACGCACATCAATCGCTCATGGCGACACGCGTGCGGACTTTCGACATGGCGGCCATTGCCGGAGCGGTGGCGCGCCGGACGCCGGAGCTTTTCTCCCTCGAGATGTGGGGCGGCGCGACGTTCGACACGGCGATGCGGTTTCTGAACGAAGACCCGTGGCAGCGCCTGCGGCTGCTGCGCGAGCGGGTGCCGAATATTTGTTTCCAGATGCTCCTCCGCGGCGCGAATGCTGTCGGCTACACGAGCTATCCATCGAATGTCGTCGCCGGATTTGTGAAGCATGCGGCGGAGAGCGGGATGGATATTTTCCGCGTCTTCGATTCGCTCAACGATCTCGGCAATATGAAAGCGGCGATGGAAGCGGTGCAGACGACGCACGGCATTTGCGAGGCAGCGGTCTGCTACACGGGCGACATTCTCGATCCGAAGCGCTCGAAGTATTCGCTGAAATATTACGTCGGGCTGGCGAAGGAGCTGGAGAAAATGGGCGCGCATTTCCTCGCGATCAAAGACATGGCAGGACTGTGCCGTCCGTACGCGGCGAGCGCGCTGGTCAAGGCGCTGAAGGACGCGATCGGCATCCCGGTGCATTTTCACACGCACGACACGAGTGGGATCAATGCGAGCAGCGTGCTGCGTGCGGCGGATGCGGGTTGTGATGTCGTGGACCTCGCCATTGCGTCGATGAGCGGTTCGACTTCGCAGCCGAACTTAAATTCCGTCGTCGCCGCGCTCCAGCACACGCCGCGCGATTCGGGCCTGGACCTCGAGACGCTCAACGAGTTTTCGGATTATTGGGAGCAGGTGCGGACTTTTTATGCGCCTTTCGACACCGCGCCGAAAGCTGGCAGCGCCGAAGTCTATTTGCACGAAATGCCTGGCGGCCAATACACGAACCTCAAGGAGCAAGCCGCTTCGATGGGGCTCGGTGCGCGCTGGCCGGAAATCG
>JBBSDS010000523.1:0-2430 GCA_038240495.1 Chthoniobacterales bacterium
AGCTTCGCGTCCCCACTTTGCCATGAGCCAGCCCCAACAAGAGAAGACCGCTATCACCCCGCGTCGCGACGAAGATTTTCCTGAGTGGTATCAGCAGGTCGTCCGCGCGGCCGATCTCGCAGAGAATAGCGATGTGCGCGGGTGCATGGTCATCAAGCCTTGGGGCTACGGCATCTGGGAAAACATGCAGCGCGTGCTCGACCGGATGTTCAAGGAGACGGGGCACAAGAACGCTTATTTTCCGCTCTTCATTCCGCTCAGCTATCTCGCCAAGGAAGCGGCGCATGTCGAAGGATTTGCCAAGGAATGCGCGGTCGTCACGCATCACCGACTCGAAGCGGATGGCAAAGGCGGCTTGCGTCCCGCGCCTGCGGCGGAACTGACCGAGCCACTCGTCGTCCGGCCAACGAGCGAGACGATCATCGGCGCGAGTTATGCGAAGTGGGTACAGTCGTATCGCGACCTGCCGATTCTGATCAATCAATGGGCCAACGTCGTTCGCTGGGAAATGCGCCCACGCGTTTTTCTGCGCACCGCGGAGTTCCTCTGGCAGGAAGGCCACACCGCGCACGAGACCGCCGCCGAGGCCATCGCCGAGACGGAGAAGATGCTGCGCGTGTATGAAACCTTCGCGCGCGACTATCTCGCGCTGCCGGTCTTCACCGGCGAGAAAAGCGCCAGCGAACGTTTCCCCGGCGCGGAAAAAACGCTCTGCATTGAGGCCATGGTACAGGATCGCAAGGCCATCCAGGCCGGCACGTCGCACTTCCTCGGGCAGAATTTTGCGCACGCCAGCGGCATCAAATTCCAGTCGCGCGAAGGCCGGGAGGAGTTCGCGTGGACGACGAGTTGGGGCGTGAGCACGCGGCTCATCGGCACACTCATCATGGCGCATTCTGACGACGACGGCCTCGTCCTCCCACCGCGCATCGCGCCGACGCAAATCGTCATCCTGCCGATCTCGCCAAAACCCGAAACCCGCGAAGCCGTCTTCGCCGCCGCCGACAAACTCGCCGCCGAACTGCGCGCCCAGACCGCCTTCGGCGAAAGGATTTCCGTCGAAGTGGACAAGCGCGACATCGGCGGCGGAACGAAGAGCTGGGAGTGGATCAAAAAGGGCGTGCCGATCCGGGTCGAACTCGGCCCGCGTGATTTGGAGAAAGGCACCGTCGCCGTCGCCCGTCGTGACCGCGGGCCGAAAGAAAAAGAATTCCTCTCGACCGCCGATGCCGTCGTGCAAGCCAGCGCGACCCTCGAAAGCATTCAGGCAAATATTTTGGCGAAAGCCACCGCTCTGCGCGATGCGAACACCGTGACGATCGACACCAAGGAAGAGTTCTACGCCTTCTTCACCGCGAAGAACGCCGCCAAGCCCGAAATCCACGGCGGTTTCGCGCTCGCGCATTGGAATGGTTCGCCCGCCGTCGAGGAACAGATCAAAAACGATCTCAAGGTAACGATCCGGTGCATCCCATTCAACGCGCCCGACGAAGACGGCCGCTGCGTCCTCACCGGCGAGCCGAGCAAGCGCCGCGTGGTGTGGGGTAAGTCTTATTGAGAAGCTGTCGGAGCAATTGCCAAAAGCAGTTTCCGTATAGCTCGTCATCCCGAGCGAAGCGCAGCGGAGGCGAGGGATCTCGGCGGTCCGATGAAGCGCCGAACTTTCACTGGCTGCCGGGGTCCCTCGACTGCGTTCCGCTCGCTACACTCCCTTCACTCCGCTCGGGATGACGCGTCGGAGGCGGAAACAACTTTTGGCAATCGCTCTAAATAAATCGGTCTCCTGACCGGCTTATTTCGCAGTCATTGGTGCCGCTGGCTAAGTCGGCAGCAGAGCTTGCCAATAACTCTTGGTAGAATCTCCAGCACCTGCTCCGCGTTCTACCCTCGTGTTGATGCGAACTTAAAACGCGACGCGGATGCCGCCGGAGACGCTGTTGCGCTGGAAGTTTTCGCGGGCCAGTTCGCCGTCGTAGTAGAAATACATGGAGACGCGCTCGGTACACTGGATGGAGAAACCGGCTCCGAGCAGCAGGCTGTCGCGTCCTATCTGCGGGCCGTTGACGAGGAAGCTGCTACCCGCACCGTTGGCCAGAGTCGCATCGACCGCGTAGCTGCTGTCGCCATACTCATGCTGCCACGCTGTGCGGAATTCCGGACGGATGATCACTCCGCCGACCCGCCAGTCCACGCTGACCTTGAAACCGACAGTGCTGCGCACCGACTCGGCGTTGCGGTTGGCGATATTCAGCGGGGCGAGCGAGCCGCGCTCGGTGTAGCTGTCGATGCCGACCAGCGTGTAGTTGAAAGTGGCCGTCGGGCCGAAAGTCACGTTACCGACTTTCCAGTCGTAACCCGTGCCCGCGAGGACGTTGAGTTCACCGCCATTGGTCGAGCCGCGCGCGGTGCCCTGAAGTGCGCTGCGCTTGG
>JBBSDS010000524.1:0-2422 GCA_038240495.1 Chthoniobacterales bacterium
ACGTTGGGGATTGCTACGCTGTATGTGGGAACGAAACCGGCGTGACAAAAAACAACCGGCAAATTGAGCCGCAGGTCGATCCCGGGGATCGGCAGCCGCATCGAGGTTGTGGACTAGTCAAGGTTTACTTTTTCTTGGCGCGCTTGCGTATCGTCGCGCCACGGATGTCATCCAGGGAAGTTTCGTCAACCCAGCCATGGCGCTCGCGTGCCTGGTCGCCGCTGCCGGTCTCGAATTGTTGCAAAAAGCGGATCATGCCCGCTTTGCCGAGTTCCCGCCGCAACGCTGCCAGTCCCTTCCGGCGAATTTCATCAAGCGTCCGGGTCATGGCCAATTTCCTTTAACCAGTCGAGGGGATTGGCGACCGGCACTTTCAGCTCAGCGCTGTGGCGCTTTGCCAGCCGGCACAATCGCTTGTCACAGCTCAAAAACACATGAGCGTCCAGCGTTTCCGCGGCCGCGACATGCACCGCATCTGCCGCCTTGAAACCAAGCCGTTGCAAGGTTTCCGCGCGAGTAAATACCTCTGCAGTCAATTCTAACGTGTCCTTCTTGTCCGGCAACAGCAATAGCAGCCGCGTCCGCCGATCCGCGTCCGGCGTGGCGTCGATTTCGATCTTCGCCATTTGTGAGGACACCTGCCGCAAGGTTCCTTGCTCACATTGCTCCAAGATTATGGTCGTCGCCTCGGCTTCGAGACGAATGCGCGCTTGCCTTTGATCGTCGAAAGGACGGTTGAAACATGATACGTCCAAATAGATCTTCACGTTGTCGGTCCCAAAGCGACGGTCTTGAATGCATCCCCTCAATGCAGCATCATAATAGGGGCAACCGCCGCGACAGGCAGCTTTCGCCTTCAATCCCAGCAGCGATTTCGCGTCGCGGTTCGGTCTGCCGTGTCGCGTGAGGGAAATTCCCGAAGGCGAAGCGCTGTCGGAAAGACTGCGCGGGCACGGGTTGACGGCGGTGAAGTGGTATCCGTTTACGTTTGGGATTGCTACGCTGTATGTGGGGGAGAAGAAAAAGGCCTGAATGAGGGGGCAGATTTACGCCGAAGGCGTTGCATCCCAAAGCCCAGGGTCGCGTAGCGCACCCTGGGTTGCGAACCACAACACACCGACCTACCCCGAAGGGGTTGGATCAACGGAGAGCCGCCATGCCGCAGTCGCTCGGCCAAGTCTACCCGCACCTGGTTTTCTCCACGAAGGAACGTCGCCCGTTCCTCCAAGACTCGGCGATCCGCGAGGAAATGCACAAGTATCTCGGCGGGACGTGCAACAACCTCGATTGCCCCGTACTCCGGGTAGGCGGTGTGGCTGACCACGTTCACATCCTGTGCCGGCTCGGCCGCACGATTTCGATGGCCGATCTCGTCAAGGAATTGAAACGGGATTCATCGCAGTGGTTGAAGTCGAAAGCACCGAGTCTGGCAGATTTCTATTGGCAAAACGGTTACGGCGCCTTCTCCATCAGCCCCGGCCATGTGGAAGCGTTGCGCGCTTACATCGCGAACCAGGAAGAGCATCATCGCACGGTCACGTTTCAAGACGAGTTTCGACGGTTGTTGACGAAATACGCTCTTGAGTGGGATGAGCGGTATGTCTGGGATTGACCTTGATGAAACCTCTTCGGGGTAGGTCGGTGTGTTGTGGCTCGCAACCCAGGGTGCGCTGCGCGACCCTGGGCTATGGGATGCAACGCCTTTGGCGTAAAGACAAATTCATGGCTGGCTTATCCCAGGGTGCGCTGCGCGACCCTGGGCTATGGGATGCAACGCCTTCGGCGTATAGGAACGAAGTTCAGTTCGGAGAGAGATTTGAACGGCAAGCCGGATCAATTGACGAGTGGCATCAACCCTCCGCATCGTGATCATCTCCTGGTCCGTGCCGCGCGCGGCGCGCCGGTCGAGCGCCCGCCGGTGTGGGCGATGCGGCAGGCGGGGCGGTGGGATCCGGAGTTTAACCGGCTGCGGGCGGGGCATACGTTTTACGATTTTTCCGAGAATGTCGAGCTGGCGGCCGCGGCGTCGCTGTTGCCGCGGCGGTTTGGCGTGGATGGCATCATTCTCTTTTACGACATCACCACGTTGGCCGTGTCGATGGGACTGCCGTTCACGTTGCAGCCGCAGGTCGGGCCGGTGCCGAATCAGCCCGTGCGGACAATGGCGGACGTGGAACGCCTGGACGCCGAGCCGAAACCGGCGACGTTTGACCACATCCGCAAGTTGCTGCGCCGCGTCAAGGAAGAGCTGCACGGCCAGCTGCCGGTGCTGGTGTTCGCCGGCGCGCCGTTCACGCTGGCGACCTACTGCATTGGGACGGGCAAGGACATGGACGCGGCCCGGCGTTTCGCGCATGAGCAGCCGCGCGTGTGGCAGGAATTATTGCAGCGGCTCAGCTCGGCGACGATTTATTTTCTGGGG
>JBBSDS010000525.1:0-2415 GCA_038240495.1 Chthoniobacterales bacterium
CGAAAGACGAAATCATCCGCGTGCTCGGTGAGGAAGCCGCGACCGTTTTCAATCGCATCTACGGCGTCGAGGCAGACGGCAACACGCCGGCGGGCAGCGACCCGCAAGGCGAGTTCAAAGGCAAGAATGTGCTCATCCAGCGCCTGGCGCTGGCCGATGCCGCGAAGTTTTTTAAGAAGAGCAAAGAGGAGCTAACGACCGCCCTCGACGAGAGCCGGCGAAAGCTCCTGGCAGTTCGCGCCGGGCGTCCGCGTCCGCATCTCGATGACAAAATCATCACCGCCTGGAATGGCTTGATGATCTCCGCCTTCGCGCGCGCGGCGCAGGTGCTCGACGATCCCGCGTATCTCGAAGCCGCCCAACGCTCCGCGAAATTCATTCGCGAACATCTTTACTCCAAAGAAGCCAACCTGCTTCGCAACTACCGCCAGGGAGCGAGCGATGTGAATGGCTTTGCCGAAGACTACGCGTTCCTCATTCAGGGTCTGCTCGATCTTTATGAGGCGGACTTCGATACCGATCACTTGCAGTGGGCCTTTGAACTTCAAGGGCGCATGAATCAGCTTTTCTGGGACGCCGACCATGGCGGCTTTTTCAGCGTCACCAAAGATGCGCCGAACATCTTGCTGCGAATGAAGGAGGATTACGACGGCGCCGAACCGTCACCCAATTCCATCGCCGCGCTCAATCTGCTGCGCCTCGCTCAAATCAGGAACGCGCCAGAATTCAGCGAGCAGGCGCAGCGGACGCTCGCCGCCTTTGCTGATCAGCTTTCGCGCGCGCCGACCGCCCTGCCGCAGATGCTCGTCGCGCTCGATGCCTCGCTCGCCAAGCCGCGCCAGATTGTCATCGCCGGATCACGCGACGATGCCGGCACGCGTGCGCTGCTGCGCGAAGTCCACGGCCATTTGATTCCGAACAAAATCCTTCTTCTCGCCGATGGCGGCGCCGGTCAGAGCTGGCTCGGACAGCGGTTGGAGTTCTTGCAAGGAGTCGCACCAATCGGCGGCAAGCCTGCAGCTTACGTCTGTGAGAACTTCGTCTGCCAACTCCCCACGAACGACGCGACGAAGCTCCGTGAACTATTGAGCAAGTAGGCGGATGTGCTGCGCGCTTGCGTCCGCTCCAAGGCTGGCGTAGGCCTTGGCAAATCCTCAACCCCATGAACAAAACCATCCTCCTCGCCCTCACCGCAGCCTTCACTCTCGGCACGACCAGCCTCTTCGCCGAAACGCCCAATTCCTATCAAGTCACCGGCCCGATCGTCGAAGTCACCGACGCGAAAATCGTCGTGATGAAAGGCACCGACAAATGGGAACTTGCCCGCAACGCGGACACCAAAGTCACCGGCGAACTCAAGGTTGGCGCCAAGGTCACGATCTCGTATGCGATGACGGCCAAGACCATCGAAGCGAAAGCGGACAAGGCGGAAAAGCCGAAGGCGAAATAACGTCCATCGCCGAGTCTCCGAAAAGCCTCCGGTCCGATTTGATCGACCGGAGGCTTTTTCTTTTGGAAGCGTCCGCGACACCAAACGTGCGCGTTGCCATTCCCGCGGAGTTTGCTGAATCTTTCAGCAGGCGCGGAGTCGCCGCGCGTTCGTTTTCCCCAACCCGTCCCGACCCATGAACAAACTTACCATGATCGCAGCCTTCGCCGCCTGCACCGCCGCTGCCACAGCCGCGGAGCCATTTTTCAAAAGCCTCATCAGCGCTCGCGATGGCGTGCGCATCGACACTTGGGAGGTGACCGGAAAAGAGGTCACGCCCGCTGTTCCCAAGTGGTCCGTGCGAAAAATCACGCTCCACGGCGGCAAGCAGGAAGGCGTGGACGTGATCATCGTCGATAACGGCAAACTCCAATTCACCGTCGTGCCGACGCGCGGCATGAGCGTGCTCTCGGCCACGATGGGCGACGTGCGTCTCGGCTGGGATTCTCCGGTGAAAGAAGTCGTGCATCCGCGACACATCAATTTGCAGAGCCGCGGCGGGCTTGGCTGGCTCGAGGGCTTCAATGAATGGATGGTCCGTTGCGGGCTCGAAAGTAACGGCCATCCCGGCACGGACAAATTCATCAACACCGTCGGCGACCACGCGACGATGGACCTCACCTTGCACGGTAAAATCGGCAACATCCCGGCCAGCGAAGTGGAGGTCGAGGTCGATGCCGCGCCGCCGCATCGCATCCGGATTCGCGGCCGGGTGGACGAGCGGATGTTCAATGGGCCGAAGCTGGAATTGCAGACGGAAATCTCGACGGAACCTGGATCGAACAGTTTCCGCATCGCTGACGAAATCACCAATCAAGGGGCGGAGGCGCAGGAGTTTGAGCTTCTCTATCACACCAATTTTGGGCGGCCACTTCTCGAGGAAGGCGCGACCTTTCTTGCGCCGGTCGCGCGCGTCACGCCGTTCA
>JBBSDS010000526.1:0-2404 GCA_038240495.1 Chthoniobacterales bacterium
GCATGCGCTACCCGGAGGAAGGTTGACTAGCCGTCGTTTTTCGAGACGTCGGCCGTGCTCTGCGGTCGGCGGCGGCGCAGGCGCATCCAGTTATTCCAGGTCTTCCGCACGCTGTCTTTCGGCGTGAGATATTCCTGATTCAGCTCGTTGCTTTTCAAGATCTGCGCGAGGATTCCGCCTAACGAAAAGTCTTCCGTGTCCAAGATCGTATAGGCGGTCCCGATAGCCGCGTGATGATGCGCATCGCTCGCCGCGGTCATCGGCAGGCCGCGTTCCTGGGCATACTTAAACGCATAGCGATTATAACGGCGCAACGTGGTCGCAGCGTTAAAGACTTCGAGCGCGTCGATCGGCAAATCCTCCAAAGTGGAAAAGCGAATGCCGGCGCGAAAAAGATCGTAAGGGTGCGGCGGAATGGCGAGGCCGCCGCGCTCGTGAATGAGGTCGCATACTTCCTGCGCGGGATGGCCTTTCAAAAATGGCAGCGACGCGCCGATGCAAAGCAGGTGACCCTCCGCAGTCGTGACCTCGACTCCCGGGATAATCAGGAATCCATCTACGGCCTGACCGTCCTCACGGATGAGGCCTTTTTTGCGCAGGTAATCGACGCCGTCATTGGTGTTGTGATCGGTTAGGGCGAAACCATCAAGTCCTTTGGCACGGGCGGCCGCGATGTTTTGCTCAGGGCTCGAGACGCCGTCGCCGGAGAAGAACGAGTGCGTATGCAGGTCGATCTTGAAGGGCATGGGCAGGAGGCTAGTTTGCGCGCCGGAGAATGGAAAGGGTTGCTTTCAAAGAGTGGGCGCTGGTTTGCGCGGCGCTGGGCGACGGGCGGCAATGCGTCCTCGTGCGCAAAGGCGGGATCGCGGAAGGGCGGGACGGTTTTCACTTCCGGCATCGGGAGTTTTTTCTCTTCCCGACTTTTTTCCATGAGCAGATCGAGCGGGTTCGCCTAACGAACGCGCCGTTGCCGGAAAAGTTGCCTGACGAGATTGAGATCCAGTTCTGCGCGAGAATTGAGGAGACACGGGTCGTAACTGATTGGCCAACCGCGCGAGGACTCGAGCCGCTCCATATTTTGCAGGAAAGCGTGGTGCGGGAGCGGTTCGATTACGACGACGCGCCCGGGGTGCAGGTGGCGTTGGTGCGCGTTTATCGGCTGGAGCGGCCGTGGCGGTTCGCGGATTCGCCGCGATACGGTGGGTGTCGTTCGTGGGTCGATTTGCCGGAGCCGCCGGTGAATTTGCAGATGCAGCCGGTGCTGGCGGATGCGGACCAAGCGCAACGCCGAGCGATCTTCAACGAGGTGTGCGGAATCCGGGGAGGACGGGGTGCTACCCCGTCGCCGCCGGGAGTTTTTCGGCGGCCCGCCTGAAATCTGCGGGCGGAGATTTCCTAAGCGCCGACCGCACTCTGCGCGGTGCTCGGGAGACTCCCGAGCATGACGGGGTGGCACCCCGTCCTCCCCGGATCCACCGTGTAACTGCAATGACTGCGAGCGCTTCCCGGTTGTTCCACGGGATCCTTCGACTTCGCTCAGGATGACGCAGCGGAAGTGAGGTGGGCGAGCGCTTCGATCTCGGCGGTCTGTGGGAACATGTCGAACGGCTGGACGCTCCGGAGTTTCCAGCGCGCGCCCAGCTCCGCCAGATCGCGCGCGAGGGTCGGCGGATTGCAGGAGACGTAGAGCAAGGTCCCGACCGGATGCGCGCGCAAAACTTCCCGCACCTCTTCCTGGAGGCCGGTCGCCGGCGGATCGACAATCACCGTCGTTAGGGCGGAATCGGCCTCGCTCAATTCAGCTGCGAGGCGGCCCGCGAGATCGCCGGCAAAATACTTTTCGTTAGGCGCGGCGCCGGCTTCCGCCGCGGCGATGGCGTGGATGTCCCAATCCAAACCAACCGTGCGAGCGAACTTGCCTAACAATCGCTTGGCAAAAAAACCCGCGCCGCAATAAGCGTCCACGAGCAGCGTCTGTTCCAACGGAATAAGCGCCGCAATCGCTTCCGCCAATTTTTCGGCGATGGCATCGTTGTTCTGAGAAAAGACGCGCGGACCGGAGTGCGCACGCAAAGTGTAATGTCCGTCGCGCGGCCGGCGTACGCGCAGGCTTGTTAGTTCTGCGTTCACTTCCGGAGCGGAGATGGGGCATTGCTCGATGTCGATCAGGCGATGGAGATCGCGCCGGAAAAATCCGACGACGCCGTCTTCCACGTGAACGGTGATGCGGTTGCGATAGCCGTATTCGAGCGGAGAAGGGACGATCGGCTGCAGCGGAGGCTCCCGAAATTTCCCGATCCGCTGCAGCGCTTGCGCGACCTGCCGGGACTTCCAATGGAGCTGATGTTCGTAGCCCATATGCTGGTAGGAGCAGCCACCGCAACGGCCGAAATAAGGGCACGGC
>JBBSDS010000527.1:0-2401 GCA_038240495.1 Chthoniobacterales bacterium
CTGTGCGATGATGATCGAGAGCGCGGCGAGGACCGTGGCGAAGGCGCCCTCGGACTGCGTGACGACGCCAAACTCGACCTTTCCGCTCATGAACATCGGTCCGACGATGAGCGACGGAATGATGAGCGCGAGGTAGTTGTAGCTATTGGTGAAAAAGCCAAGGTTGCGGTTCCAACCGATGATCCAGAGCGTGTTTTGCAGCACGTCTGTGAAGCGCTCGATCAGATCCCGGTGCTCGCGTTTTTCTCCGCGAAAGAACGCGATCGACTCGGCGTTTTCGCGCACCCGGATGAGGCCGTAGCGGAAGGTCGCTTCACGTTGGTACTGGTTGAAATAAAGGCCCACGAGCCGCCGTCCGATGAGCATCGACATCGTCGTGCCGACCGCTGCGTAGAGCACCAGCACCGCGACCAGCTTTCCCGAAATCGCCCACAGCACGCCGATGAATCCGACGAGCGTGACCAGCGAATTGACAACGACGAGGAAGAAACTCAGCACGCCGGTGGTGAAGAGTTTCACGTCTTCGGTGATACGCTGGTCGGGGTTGTCCACGCTCTCGGAGACGCGGATCCGGTAGTAGGCCCGATTGAAAAAATAGCGCTTGATGAGGTGCTGCGTCATCCATCGCCGCCACGTGAGCGACAGCCGCTCCTGCGAATAGCGGTAGAAAACTCCCACGGGCACCGAGAGCAGACACATCGCGAGATATTTCCCGAGGTTGTGCATCCAGGCATCTTGATCGCGTTGCGTCAGTGCGGTGACAAAATCCCGGACCGCGTAGCTCAGGAAAACCTGCACCACGCCGACGGCCACGCAGAGCGAAAGCAGCACGGCGAGCCACCCGCGCGCCTGCCGGCGGCTCCCACCGGTAAAGAAAGCTTTGCCGAGCAGGAGGAATTTTTTGAGCAAGGCCAGATGCGGCTTTTTGCGGCGAGCCATTGCTTTCTGTTAAAGGCGGGAAGTCCGGCACAAGCGACGCAAATCTTTCGTCAGCGGCTGCTTGCGTGGGAACATGGAATTGTGGGCAGTGGCATGGTTTGCCGGTGTAGAGGTGGCTCTGTCGCGCTTGGGCGACGTGCCACCTTTAGTAAACGAAAAAGGCGGCACGTCCTACGGACAGAGTCGCCTCGACCAAGGCGCGGCGGGTGGAGGAAGTTTGCCGTTGAGCCGCGGCGGAGATTCGCCCACAAACGCCGGCTGACATGTCTGCTCCCGCGCTGCTTTCTACCAAGGCCATCGACCCGCACGACCGGCTGATTTTCGCCCTCGACGTGCCGACGCTCGATGAGGCGCGCGCGTGGATTGCGCGGCTTGGCGATGCGGTGACGTTCTACAAGATCGGTCTCGAGTTTTGCATGAGCGGGGATTACTTCGCGCTGCTCGCGGAGCTGAAGGCGCAGGGGAAGAAGGTGTTCGCGGACCTGAAGTTTTCCGACGTGCCGGCGACGGTGCGCGGTGCGGTGGCAAATCTCGCGCGGCATGGCGCGGACTTTTGCACGTTGCACGGAACGAGCGGGGTGTATCGCGCGGTCGTGCCGGAGAAGGGCGCGATGCGGCTGCTCGCGGTGACGGTGCTGACGAGCGTGGACGAGGCGGAAGTGCGGGAAATGGGCTGGAGCGGAGCCGTCGAAGAACTCGTCTCGCTGCGCGCCCGGAAAGCCATTGAGGTCGGCATCGACGGGCTCATTTGTTCCGGTCAGGAAGCAGAGCGACTGCGGCGCGAACTCGGTTCTGGCCCGCTCATCATCACGCCCGGCATTCGGGCCGCGACGGAGCGCGGGAGCGATGACCAGAAGCGGACGATGACTCTCGCCGAATCTTTTCAAAGCGGCGCAGATCACATCGTCGTCGGACGTCCCATTCGCAACGCACCTGATCCGCGCGCCGCCGCGGAAGCGATGCAGGATGAGATCGCGGCGCTATTTGCCAGCCGCAGTGGATGACAGCAATGCCCCTTGAGGGCCGCGCGGCTTTCCCTCAGTCTCCGGAAACCTATGAGCGACACTCCTTCCCAATACGCGCACCCCGAGGTGCTGGTCAGCACGGCGTGGCTCGCCGAGCATCTCGACGATCCGAACCTTCGCATCGTCGAGAGTAATGAAGACGTCCTGCTCTACGACACCGGCCACATTCCTGGCGCCGTCCACATCGACTGGCGCGAAGACCTTCAGGATCCCTTGGTTCGCGATTACATTTCCCCCGCAGCCTTTGCCGCGCTTGCTTCGAGGAACGGCATCGTCCCCGAGACCACGGTCCTATTCTACGGCGATAAATCCAACTGGTGGGCTTGCTATGCGCTTTGGGCGTTTCGGCTTTTCGGCCACACGAAAGTGCAGATTCTCGATGGTGGTCGCGACAAGTGGATCAAAGAAGGCCGGTCGCTGACCAAGGAGAAGCCGAA
>JBBSDS010000528.1:0-2365 GCA_038240495.1 Chthoniobacterales bacterium
GCTCAACCCGCGCTATCCGGCGTCGGTAGTCTCGGGCAACGTCGAGACGTCGAGCTGCATCACCAACGCGCTCTACGGCGCGCTCGGCGTGATGGCGTCAGCGCAAGGGACGATGAACAACTTCACGTTCGGCAACGAGAGGTATCAGTATTACGAAACGATATCGGGTGGCTCGGGCGCGGGCGACGGCTTCGATGGCGTCGATGTCGTGCAGACCCACATGACCAACTCGCGGCTCACCGATCCTGAAGTCCTCGAGTTCCGCTTTCCCGTGCGGCTCGACAGCTACGAGATTCGCGCGGGCTCGGGTGGAAGAGGGCGGTGGCACGGTGGCAACGGCGGGGTGCGCAAGCTGCGCTTTCTCGAAGCGATGACGGCGTCGATCCTGTCGAACAATCGCATCGTCCCGCCGTTCGGAATGGCGGGCGGAGAGCCGGGTGCGCTGGGTCGCAATACGGTTGTTCGCAGCGATGGCAGCGAAGAGACGGTTCCGCATGTGGGCAGCGCAGAGATGCAGCCCGGCGATGTGTTCGTGATCGAGACGCGGTGTGGGGGTGGGTATGGTGTCAATTGAACCGAGCTCAGCATCCGCTAGCGCGTCCATCGAGTGCGCCGAATCTCAAGTTGTTGTGGCGCCGCCGGCTTTGTTAGGACTCGATTGTTTCTACACGAAGTACGTGAATGCACATGGAATTCCCATTGTCAGTTCGCAAGTCGTACCTGACGAGGCGCTTTTCGTTGTCAAAGATACGGTCATTCACATGCTTTCCAAGAGGCCCGATCTTCGGCAGAAGCTCATCGATAATTGTGTAAGAGTTGCTGTAATTGGCGAGAAACAATTCGCCACCGACATTCCAGAACATTCCGATCTCAAGGACGCGTATCCGGCGATCGATTGGAATTCCCGAACGCGCGGTGTGGGCGCGACGCACTCAAGACGCGCGGCATCCTGCGCACAAGAAAATCTGCTTGGATATCCACGGGATCGATACCGCGGAGAGAACATTCTCGTTCACGAGTTTGCGCACACGATTCACAATATGGCGCTGGCTGAAGTCGATTGTTCCTTCAGCCATCGACTCGAGTCAGCGTTTGTTTCTCCTCGTGAGAAAAATCTGTGGGCAGATACCTATGCGATATCTAATGCTGAGGAATACTGGTCCACTGGAGCGCAGCACTGGTTTGATGCTAGTCAGTCGGTTCCTGTAGCCGGTATTCACAACTCCGTTCACACGCGGGCCGCGCTGCGTGACTATGATCCGGGCCTTTATGCTTTGTTGGCCGAAGTATTTCCGGACGACAACTGGAGGCCGCAGACGTCGCGTCGATAGGTCCATGTCGACATTTCAACGAGCCGCTGCAGCTTGCCCGCGTCGCCGATAACTGCTGCGTGTTGTCCGGCGCGTCGGTGAAAGAACGGCAGAAGCATCTCCGCGTTAGACTGCCAAGCCTGCAATCAAGAAGCCCTCGAATGAACATGCATGTAGTAGTCGTTGACCCCGAAATCCAAAGCGGCGCGCCGGTTTTTGCTGGCACGCGCGTACCCATCCGGAATTTGTTCGACTATCTCGAAGAAGGCGATTCGCTGGAAGTCTTCCTCGATCAGTTTCCATCGATCAGCCGAGAGATGGCCATCGCTGTCCTCGAACAAGCGCGGGTAGCGTTGGCGCACGATGCGCATCCTGCTTGACGAATCGCTTCCGCGAGATCTGTCCGCGCTGTTGGTTGGTCACGAGGCGGTAACAGTCAGAGCCGCTGGTTGGTCGGGCGTGAAGAATGGCAAGCTGCTCGTATTGGCGGCAATACGATTCGACGTGTTCCTCACCGCTGACCGAAATATCGAGTACCAGCAGAATCTCTCAACACTGCCGGTCGCTGTCGTGGTCTTGCTCGTGCGAAGAACGCGCATTCAATCGATCACGCCTCTTGTCCCCGAGTTGCTCCAACTGCTCGAGCACCTGCCGACACGATCACTGCGGAAAGTCGGTGGCTAGGCTTCCTTATGTCCAAACTCGCCGACTACCAGCTTGAAATTTGTCAGCTAAGTTTAGAAGACGGCTGTGGATTTCTCATCTCATATTCCGATTTTTCCGAATGCATCTCTGATGGGGAGATGGTCGAAGAAGCGCCGAAAAATGGTAGGAGCGCGCTGAAGGCAACGATTGCCGCATTGAAGGCCGAGAACTACCGCTTCCCGCCGCGAACAGCGGCGGAAGTGTCTCGGGAAACTTCGTCCCCAGTTGGAAGCCAGTGAGCCAGCGCAATTGACACCGTTCACTTTGATACGGCTCCGACCTTGCGACGCTTGCGCGGCTTCTCGCGGCTCACCGCGGTTTCGAGCATCATCCAGTCCCGAAAGGCAAGC
>JBBSDS010000529.1:0-2358 GCA_038240495.1 Chthoniobacterales bacterium
CTGGATACCTCCATGCGAAATGGGGTGCACCGACCGACCTGCCTCCCGACAAGCAGCCGAGGGTGCCGAGCCTGCCGGACGATCCGCGCATTTTCCGCACGACGATCCGCAAGCAGGGCGACGACGGGGTTCACACCTATCGCATCCCCGGCCTCGCCGCGACTCCGAATGGCACGCTCATCGCGGTCTTTGACATCCGGAACAAGCACGGCGGGGATTTGCCTGCGGACATCGATGTCGGCGCGATGCGTTCGACGGACGACGGCGCAACGTGGAGCGCGATGCAGCGCATCGTGGACTTCGATGCGAGCGCGCCCGGTTCGCAGGGCAACGGCGTCGGCGACCCGAGCGTGCTCGTGGATGCAAAGGCCGGCGCGATTTTCGTGGCCGCGCTATGGTCGAAAGGGGCGCGTGGCTGGGTGGGCAGCGGGCCGGGACTGGCGCCCGATGAGACGGGGCAGTTCGTCATCGTGAAAAGCACCGACGATGGAGTGACGTGGTCGAAGCCCGTGAACATCACGGCGCAAGTAAAGGATCCGGCGTGGCGGATGTGCTTCCAAGGTCCCGGCAATGGCATCCAGCTCCGCGATGGCACGCTTGTTTTTCCTGCGCAATTCAAAGGCGCGGACAATGTGCCGCACTCTTGTTTCATCGCGAGCAGCGATCACGGCGTGACTTGGAAAATCTCGCCAGCCGCGATTCCCGGCACGCTGCCGACGAGCGAGAGCGCGATTGCCGAACTCGCCGACGGCTCCCTGCTCCTCTCGATGCGAAATGAAGCGCACAGTGGCCAGCGCGCGTGGGCGCGATGGGATTGGAAGGGGAGCATTGCCGGAGGAGAATGGAGCGCGCCGTGGCTGGCTGTCGCCGACCCGACGTGCATGGCGAGCCTCATCCGCCACCCGCACGGCGAACTGATTGTTTCCAATCCAAATAATGCAGCGCGCCGCGTTGCGCTGACGATCCGATCGAGCGGCGATGACGGCAGGACATGGAGCGCCGGCAGGCTGTTCGATCCCGGTGTGGCCATGTATTCGTGCATGACCGTGCTGCGCGACGGACGCATCGGCATCCTCTATGAATCGGGCGACCCAGCGGGCCTCGTGTTTGCGCGATTCCCGATCGAATGGGTGCTCGAAGGCGCGAGTTCGCCCGACGTGCCCGAGGCGCGACTGGAGACGACGGGCAAGTTCGGATGGTGGCCGGCGCGGCATGCGGAGAAAGTCGCGTTGAGCAAAAGAGGCGGTGTCGAGCTGGTGTTCCTCGGAGACTCGATCACGCAGAACTGGGAGAGCGTCGGCGCGGCGACGTGGGCGAAAGCTTACGGCGCGCGAAAAGCCGCGAACTACGGCTTCGGTGGCGACTCGACGCAACATGTCTTGTGGCGGATCGAGCACGGCGAATGCGACGGCATCTCGCCGAAAGTCATCGTGTTGATGATCGGTACGAACAACGCGCGGCACGGCGATTTCACGCCAGAGCAGATCGCCGGCGGCATCCGTGCGATCGTCGGACGGCTCGGCGAAAAGTGTCCGAACTCGAAAGTGCTGTTGCTCGCGGTCTTCCCGCGCGGCGCGACGCCCGATGACGCGATGCGGAAGAAATGTGGCGAGGTGAATTCGCTGCTGCCCGCGCTTGCCGACGGGAAGCGGGTGCATTTTCTCGACCTCAACCCCGCATTTCTCCAACCCGACGGCGCACTCGCGAAAGAGATCATGCCTGACCTCCTCCATCCAAACGCCAAGGGCTACGAGCTCTGGGCCGCAGCGATGGAGCCCAAGCTCAGGCAACTGCTCGGGGGAAAATGAACTCGCGAATCAAAGAGCAGCGACCGATTTGTATGTCCCGATTTCTCCTCACTCTCTGCGTTTGGCTCTCCGCGAACTTCGTCGCCAGCGCAGCGGACCGACCGCGCAACATCATCTTCATCCTCAGCGACGATCACCGTTGGGATTTCCTCAGCTTCATGCCCGAGGCGCCGAAGTTTCTCGAAACGCCCAATCTCGACCGGCTCGCGAAAGAAGGCGCGCACTTAAGGAACGCCTTTGTCAGCACGTCGCTCTGCTCGCCGAGCCGCGCGTCGATCCTCACCGGCCAGTACATGCACCATCATCGCGTGGTGGATAATCAACGCCCCGAACCGGCGGACATCCGCTTCTTTCCCGAACACCTGCGCGCCGCGGGCTACGCCACGGCCTTCCTCGGCAAGTGGCACATGGGTGAGGACAGCGACGCACCGCGCAAAGGCTTCGATTACTGGGCCGGATTTCGCGGTCAGGGCGACTACTTCGACCCGACACTGAACGTGAACGGCGAGCACCGCGTATTCAAAGGCTACAGCACCGACGTGCTGACCGA
>JBBSDS010000530.1:0-2356 GCA_038240495.1 Chthoniobacterales bacterium
CCAGCAGAATCTCTCAACACTGCCGGTCGCTGTCGTGGTCTTGCTCGTGCGAAGAACGCGCATTCAATCGATCACGCCTCTTGTCCCCGAGTTGCTCAGACTGCTCAAGCACCTGCCGCCACGATCACTACGAAGAATTGGTGGCTGAGCTTCTTTATGTCCAAACTCACCGACACCCCGGTTTGAAATTTGTCCGCTAAACGCGGAAGACGGCGGTGGATTTCTCATCTCATATTCCGATTTTTTCCGAATGCATCTCTGATGAGGAGACGGTCGAAGAAGCGCCGAAAAATGGTAGGAGGGCGCTGAAGGCAACGGTTGCCGCATTGAAAGCCAAGAAAGTACCGGTTCCCGCCGCGAACAGCGGTGGAAGTGTCTCGGGAAACTTCGTCGCCCGTTGGAAGCCAGTGAGCCAGCGCAATTGACACCGTTCACTTTGATACGGCTCCGGCCTTGCGACGCTTACCCGGCTTCTCGCGGCTCGCCGCGGTTTCGAGCATCATCCAGTCCCGAAAAGCGAGCACGCGATCCGCCGCCGGCAGCGCCTCGGACCAGACGATCCAGTAGGCCGACTCGGCCGCCACGGCGATATCGAAAATCTGCACGAGCGTGCCTTTTTCGAGTTCGGTGGTCGCGATCGCGCGACGCGTCAGCATCATCCCTTGCCCTTCGACGGCCGCTTGCAGCATGACGCCCATGTCCTGATAGCCGACGCCGGTGTCGGGATTCTTCAATTCGATGCCGAGCGCTGCGCACCATGCCTTCCACGGTTCGGCGTCCGCGCGCAACAGCGGATATTGTCCAAGTTGATCGGGCCGTTTCGGCAGGCGGCCGCGATTGAGGGTCGGGCTGGCCACGAGGATGTACTCGTCGTCCATCAGCCATTCGCCGTGCAGCCCGGGCCAGGGTCCGCGGCCGAAACGCACTGCCACATCGATGCCGTCTCGTGCGAAGTCGGCCAGCGAAGAACTGCTGTCGATGTTGATCTCCCACCCCGGATGCGCCGACATGAAGCGCCCGATGCGCGGCATCAGCCAGCGCGAACCGAATGACGGCAGCACGCTGATCGTCAATCGATTGGATTGCGCGCGGCGCCGGATCGTCTGGGCTGCTGCGCCGATCTGTGCAAGTGCGGCGCGGATCTCCGCGGCGAGAGCGCGACCGTCGCCGGTGAGGACCACGCCGCGTCCCTCGCGCGTGAACAGAGGCGCCCCGACGAAGGCTTCGAGTGCGCGCACCTGATGGCTCACGGCGCCGTGAGTCACGTAGATCTCGTCGGCGGCGCGCGAGAAGCTTTCGAGTCGCGCAGCCGCCTCGAAGGCGCGCAACGCCGCGAGCGGAGGAAGAGCAGTCGTCATCGAACAATAGATGAGCCAGATTGACAGATGTGGCGAATATATATCGTTTGAGGTGCGACGGGTTAATCCCATATTCTTTCTCTCACGGCAAACGGCAGATGGCTGCCGAAGCG
Source organism: Chthoniobacterales bacterium (assembly GCA_038240495.1). GTDB lineage: Bacteria > Verrucomicrobiota > Verrucomicrobiia > Chthoniobacterales > Chthoniobacteraceae > Chthoniobacter. Next base: position 1,472 of record JBBSDS010000530.1, read on the forward strand.
CTCGACGACCGGACTGAACCTAATAACGGAATTCACCAGTCTCGATCCGCGAACTCGCTTGGTCCGCATCCGTCAGGAGAAATCTGTCATGCACTCACTCGATCTCGAAAGACCCGAACCGACACTCGCCGCCTGGAGCCGCACAGCACGGCCGGTGCGCCTCGTGCATCGCCACGATGTCGATATCGGCGCATCCCCGCTTCACCCGGCCATGCCTGCTTTGCACGCGCGGCTCGACGATGTCCTGTTCGGTTTTAGCGCAGCGAGCCTGCTTCTCGTCTGGCTGGTGTTTTCGACGCTCGCCGCATGGCTGCGTTGATGACTCGGCCCCCGGCGAGTGATGTAATGCCGTTGTCATGCGAACGACCAACCCGCGTCATCAACACCGCCATGCTCTTCATCCATCGAGGAGCCGGGAGCTGCGTAACGTGGAAAAAGGCAAGACGGGCAGAACCGCATTCGTCATGGCCGGCGGCGGCAGCCTCGGTGCGGTGGAGGTCGGCATGCTGCGCGCATTGCTCGACTGGGGCGTCGCGCCCGACTTCGTCGTCGGCGCGTCGGCGGGCGCCATCAACGGCGCCTTCTTCGCGTCCGATCCCACGCCTGATGGCGTGGCTCGCCTGAGCGAGATCTGGTGCGCGCTCAAGCGTCGCGATCTCTTTCCATTCAGCTTCGCGAACCTCTTCGGCCTGTTGACGGGACGCGATCACGTCTGCGGTCACGGTGGATTGCGCCGGCTTCTTCAGACTCATCTTCCCTATCGAAAGCTGGAAGAAGCAGCCGTTCCTATCCATGTCGTCGCGTCCGACCTGGTCACCGGCGACGAGGTCCTGTTGTCATCGGGCTCGGCGGTCGAGGCCGTGCTGGCGAGCGCGGCGATCCCGG
>JBBSDS010000531.1:0-2343 GCA_038240495.1 Chthoniobacterales bacterium
CCGCGCTCGCCGGTGAGCCGATCCAGCGGCAGCCCGGTTTCGAGATGCGCGCGCTGGAGCAGGTCGTCGCCAAGAGCGAGGATTTTCTCCGCGATACATTCGAGAAAAGCGGCGCGCTGCGCAGCGGGGGTGCAGCGATAAGTGCCAAACGCGTCTTCTGCAAGGTTGAGCGCGTGATCGACATCCGCGAGCGGGCTTTCGTGAAAGGTCGTTTCGAGTTCCTGGCTGTCGAGCGGACTGGCGGCGCGGAAGGTGCGCGCACTGGTCGTGGTCGGAGTTCCGTTGAGAAGAGATTTTCCGTGGAGAGGCATTTATTGAAAGGCTTGTCAGTGGTTGGCGCGGGGTCAGGCGACAGCATTCACCAGCGTGCCGATGCCGGCAATGGCGATGCGCATTTCGTCGCCGCTCGCGAGCGTGAATTCATTGGGCGGGACGACGCCCGTGCCCGTGAGGAGATAACATCCGGCGGGGAAATCGTTGTCGCGCCAGAGCCATTCGGCGAGTTCGGGCAGTGTGCGTTTCATGCGATCGAGCGCAGTCGTGCCGCTGAAGACAGTCGCGCTGTGGCGCACGATCGTGATCTCGATCGGCGTTTCCCTGGGCAGAGGTTCGCGCACGACGAGGCCGGGACCGAGCGCGCAACATTGGCTCCAGACCTTGGCCTGCGGAAGATAGAGCGGGTTCTCGCCCTCGATGTCGCGCGAACTCAAATCGTTGCCCACGGTGTAGCCGAAGATCGCGCCCTGCACATTGATCGCGAGCGCGAGTTCCGGCTCGGGCACGTTCCACTTCGAATCAGCGCGCAGCCGCATGCTCGCACCCGGTGCGACCACGCGATGCGGCGTTGCTTTGAAAAAAATCTCGGGGCGTGGGGCGTCGTAAACGCGGTCGTAAAACGTCCCCCCGCCGGCATCCTTCGACTCCTCCATCCGGGCGTCGCGGCTGCGGAGATAGGTCACGCCCGAGGCCCACACTTCCTGGCTTTCGATCGGCGCGAGGAGGGCCGGCGGTCGCAGAACCGGGGTCGCCGTCGCGAGTTGCGCGTGTAGCCATTGCGCGGGCTCGGCCTGCTGGAAAAGCTTGTCCAGATGCGGCTCGGCGAGGCGAAAACAATCTTCACCGCGCTGCGCAAAAAGACCGGCGGAGGAGCGATAGATCGTCACGGGCGGGAGATTCATCGGTGGAGCATGCGAAGGGCGGCGGCGTGCGGCAAGCTTGCGCGCACGCGCTTTTCACTCGAAAACCGCCGAGCCGCATCTACGCTCCTGCGTTTGAAATTCGCCGCTATGAAAATCCACCTGTTTCTCCTCGCTTCCGTCCTTTTTCAACTGACGGCTGCGGCTCAGCTTCCGCCACCTTCCACCGGGCCGGAAAACATGCCGCCGACCACGCTGACCGATGAGGAGAAAGCGGAGGGGTGGAAGATGATTTTCGATGGCAAAAATAACCAGGGACTGCGCGGTTTGACCTTCAACGATTTCATCAATCGTGGCTGGAAGATGGAGCACGGGACGCTCTACTGCGTGAAGGCAATCCGGGACATGGGCACCGTCACGGGCGGGCATCTCATCACACTGGAGCAGTATGTCGATTTTGAGTTCAGCTTTGAGTGGAAGCTGGCGGTCTCCGGCAAGTCGGGGATCCTCTATTTTGCGGCCGGCACACCGGCGAAGCCCGTCGGCCACATCTACTCGATTATCGACGATGTGCATCATCCCGACGGACTGAAAGGCGGCCCGATCAAGCGCACTGGCTCACTCTACGGCATCATGCCGCCGAGCGAGGACAAGAAGCTCAACGGCCCCGACAAGTGGAACGAAGGCCGGATCGTCGTGCAGGGAACTCACGTCGAGCATTGGCTCAATGGCGGGAAGGTGCTCGATTACACACTCGGCACGCCGGAGTTTCAAAAGGCCGTGGTCGCCAGCGGATTCAAGGGTGGTCCGATGTTTGGCAAGAAGTTCAAGACCGCGCTCGTTATTCTCGATGAAGGTGAGGAAGTGGAATTTCGGAATTTGAAAATCCGCCCGATCACCGCAGCTGGCGTCGTACCTGCAGCCGTGCCCGCGGCGCGATAGGCGGCGATTGACGCGGCGGTTTTTTTCGGGTGGGCTCAATGGCTCTCACCCCTAACTCTCTCCATCATGATCCACCGCCGCTTCCTCCTCCTCGCCGCCTGCTCGATTTGCACGTTCTCCGCCGTCGCTGGCGAATCCAACACCCTTTCCGCGGAAGAAAAATCCTCTGGATGGAAGCTGCTCTTTGACGGCAAGACGACCGCAGGCTGGGTGGCGATCGGCAAGACCGAGTTTCCCGAAAAAGGATGGAGCGTCGTGGACGGCG
>JBBSDS010000532.1:0-2335 GCA_038240495.1 Chthoniobacterales bacterium
ATCAATTGATAGTCCACCCACAAGCCGCCCATGGTGTAGTGCATGGCGGGATATATGCGCATGGGCACTGACCTGACCGGGCATTTCTGTACCAGTCGGATAGAGAGACTGGAGTACAGAAAGGGCCGGAAATGCCAAAGAAGACATTCACGCCGGAGCAGATCGTAGGGAAGCTGCGGCAGATCGAAGTGCTGATCGGACAGGGGAAGAGAGTACCCCTGGCGTGCCGGGAAGCGGGAATCGTGGAGCAGACGTTCTACCGCTGGCGCAAGGAATACGGGGGGCTGCAGGTGGAGCAGGCCCGGAAGCTGAAAGAGTTACAGAAGGAAAATGCGCAGCTGCGGCGAGCCATCGCCGATCTCACGGTGGAAAAGCAGGTGCTGAAAGACATCGCGGAGGGAAACTTTTAAGTCCCGAACGGCGCAGGACGGCCGTCGAGCACGCCCGCACGCAAGGCATCAGCGAGCGGCGGGCGTGCAGGCTGGTTGACCAACCGCGCGGGACACAACGCTATCAACCCTTACAGCGCGAAGACGAAGATTCACTGACGCAAGCGGTTCTAACCTTGGCCAGCGAGTATGGCCGCTACGGGTACCGCCGCATCACCAAACTGTTGCAGAATGCCGGATGGAACGTCGGCAGAGACCGCGTGCAATGCATCTGGCGGCGCGAAGGTTTGAAAGTTCCGGCCAAGCAGAAGCCACGCGGACGACTGTGGTTGAACGACGGAAGCTGCATCCGGCTGCGGCCCGAACGGCCCAAGCATGTCTGGAGTTACGACTTCGTGCAAGCGCGCACGCACGACGGCCGCAGCCTGCGGCTGCTGACCTTGATTGACGAATACACACGCGAATGTTTGGCGGTCCGTGTGGCCCGGAGACTCAACAGCCATCACGTGATCGAGGTCTTAGGCGATGCCATGCTCACACACGGCGTGCCCGAGCACGTTCGCTCGGACAACGGCGCGGAGATGCGGGCGGATCGCGTGCAGAAGTGGCTCGGCACATTGGGAACCACGCCCCTGTTCATCGCGCCTGGAAGTCCGTGGGAGAACGGCTACTGCGAATCCTTCAACGGCAAGTTGCGGGACGAATGTTTGAATGGAGAGATTTTCTATTCGCTGAAGGAAGCCCAGGTGGTCATCGAACAGTGGCGGGTGCATTACAATACGCGCAGGCCGCACAGTTCGTTGGGTTACCGTCCTCCGGCTCCCGCCGCATGGGTAACGGCAGCGTAGCTCGAAGCCTTGTGGAAATGCCGGTCCGTGGAAAGCCTGGAAAACCAACCCCAGGTTTTCCACCCTTCCCACCTCCCTTGGAAATCGCTTAAGCGATTTCCACATTCCCACACGGCACGACCACTGCTTTCCATCATCCAAAACCGCCCCTCGCGCTTCGCGTTATACTCTCTATCGCACTGGTACAAATTCCCGGGCGGGTCACTGGCCAGAACGCTGGAGAAAGGCACCCGGAACGTTTACGTTTGATTTTTCCAGCGCCAGCCTGACATCATCGACGCTGATCTGGTAGGCCAGAAGGCGGCCGGGGTCCAGGCGAACCTGATACTGTTTGACCTCGCCGCCGATAGCGACAACCGAGGCGATGCCGCCGAGTGCCAGAATGCGGGGACGGATTTCCCAGTCGGACAAGGTCCGCAACTCTTCGGGTGACAGGGTGTCACTAAGGAGTGCGTACTTGACCAGCCAGCCGACGGCAGACGTGACGGGCAGCATTACAGGCGGCCTGGCTGATGCCGGAAGAACTCCCGACACATTCAGGATACGCTCGTTAATGAGCTGGCGATCCAGGTAAACATTGCTGCCTGAATCGAAGACGACGGTGATGGTGGACAAGCCGACCGCGGTGTTCGAACGCACGTTGGTAACGCCCGGCGTACCGTTGATCGCACTCTCTAGCGGATAGGTGACGAGCGATTCCACGTCCACTGGAGCCATGCCGGGAGCCTCCGTCTGGATCACAACCTGCGGCGGAGCAAATTCCGGAAAGACGTCGACAGACATATGCTGCAACGCATGCCCGCCGGCGATAAACAGAGCAATGGTCGCCGCGACTACGAGCATGCGGTTGTGCAATGACCAGGCGATCAGGCGGTTGAACATGACTAATCCCCATCCCCTGACTTCATTTGGCCGCCCGTCAGCCACGTCGTATAGATCTCCCGGTTACCTTGCGTTGCGACCTCGTCACCGGGCACAAGGCCACCGGTGACCTCGCTGTATTCGTCATCCGCAGCGCCGACACTGATTTCGACGCGGTTAAATTTGTTTCCATCGCGGACAAACACGAATTTCTCGCCGTTGGCCTCGATGATCGCG
>JBBSDS010000533.1:0-2314 GCA_038240495.1 Chthoniobacterales bacterium
CCGAATATCAGCAGATGGCTGCCGCGCTGCTGGCGCACCAGCGGCGGACCGACCGTCTGCTCGCGCAATACCTTTGCCCGGTGGACAATCGCATCCAGACATTTCTCTACGATTATCTTCAAGACGCGCCGCTGGGAAAACTGCCGCACCGGACGTTTGTGCTGGATCGCCACGGACTGGCGCGCGCGCTTTCGCTGCCGCCGACGCGGGACGACTTCACGTCCGGCATTGTGAGTTCGTATCGGGTGCGCCAGGGCGTGCTGCACAATCCGAAAAGCGATCGCCGCACGACGCAGGGTATTTTCCACGTCACGGAGGGCGGGCTGCCAATCCCGGACGATAAGCTTGCGGTGCCAAAGAATGTCTTCGGCCGGATGCTGCAACTTGCGGTGAATCCGCCGCGCGAGCTGCTGCGACTGCCTTTCACCTCGGCGCAGGACGCGCAGGCGGAATGTTTCGTCTCGCTGCTTCTGCGGCCCATCGTCCGCCCCGAAGTGCCGGGTTATTCGCCGGAGCAATCGATGGAAATCCGCTTCTTCGCGCCGGGGAATCTTGTAAGCAATCTCGACTTCGTGGAGAGCATCTTCGGCAATGGCGGCGATCCGTATTTGCCCGAGAATGACGCCGCGCTCGATCCCGAGCACTGGACTGGTCACACCGGCTGCGTGATCCTCGCGCCGCATCTGGTCACGGTCTCGAAGAGGGACGCGGGCCTGCCGCATTCGGACGACGCGACCGCACGACAGCGGCGCGACGGCATGTGCTGGAAGCATGTGGATGATCTCTACAACGGCGGCGGCGCCTTCAAGCTGACGTGTCGCGACGAGAACGGTGTGATCGTCACGATCATCGCGGACAACTACTTCGGATACTGCAAGAAGGAGGTCAAAACGCAGATCAGCTACTCGGCGAATTTGCTCGGCCAATGCGAGGAGGAACACGCGGGAGGCGCGCTGGTATTTCCGAGTTACGATCTCGGCGAGGAATTCAGCGGCGATCTGCACGTGCGCCGGCTGGACCACAACTACGAAGAGATGCTGCGGCTTTTCGGCGAACTCATGGAAGTGCGCGCCGATGGCTCGGCGGTCGACAAGCGCTTTCCCGACATCATCTATGTGCCGGAGGACGTTCATTTCGACCTGCACGGGCAGACGGTGTCGTGGACTCGCGACGGTGCGCGGCAGTGCATCAAGCTGCTGCCCGGGCGCACTTACGTCCGGCCTTCCGGCTACAAGATTCACATGGAGAAACCGCCGGGCGGGCGCGCGTGGCGGCTGGTCGGCACGGTCGCGGAAGGCACGCTCTGCCACAAACCCTCTACGGTTTCCGGCGGCGGCAAGTCGGAGATTTCAAAACCAATCGCCGACGCGATCATCCAGGGGCCGGTGTTTGTCGCCGACTTCAAGCGCGACTTCGATCTCGTCGAGGAGCTGATCAATCACGCCTACGGCGGCCGTTTTCGCGGGGGTCGGCGGAAGGAAACGAGCCGTCCGCTCTTGAGCCCGGAGCGTTCGCTCGGCTCGGTCATCCGCATGCTCACGCCCGCGCCGGATGAATACACCGACGCTTATTCGTCGTGGCTCGCGACCATCCCGCAGGAGGTCAAGGAACTCGTCTTCGTCGTGAAGCGTTTTTACAAAGCGGAGTGGGGCGCACAATGGCGCGAGCACTTCAGCGTGGACATCGTCAACGGCGTGCCCGCGCACATTTTGAAGTGCGACAACCGCCGGCTCGTCACAAATTATCTCCGCGTCGGTTACGATCAGGACGGGCTGTGGCGGACGTTCGGGCTGCGGAAGGATTTCCAGCCCGCGGCGAAACTTCAGTTCGAGGACGACATCACGGCATCGGTGGTCGTGCCCGCGGATCGTCTCGAGAACCTGAATCCGGACTACGCGAATCCGTCGGTGAAGTTTGTGAGGAACTGCGAGAACCGCCTTTTCCAGCGGCCCGACGAGGCGATCCATCGCGGCTACGACCGGCAGACCGAGGCCGACTTCGCGCAGCCCGGAAACTTCTTGTCCAACTACGAGCCGTTCACCGTGGCCGACGCCGTCGAGATGGTCGAGGAGTCCATCGGCTTCGATAAGTTCACCGCGCCGATGCAGCAGCTCATCCTCGATGCGAGCCATGGGACGAATGGGTCGTATTTCGTCTCTTCCGCGCACCCGCGCATCGTGGACGGCAAGCCCTCGAAGAACCCGCGCTACCTCCAGTTGCGCGGCGATTTCGTGAACCCGCGCGAGACTTACCTCGCGGAAATCGCCACGCGCCTCCGCCGCCGCATTCCGCCCGGCAAGCCAGTGCACACGCC
>JBBSDS010000534.1:0-2282 GCA_038240495.1 Chthoniobacterales bacterium
GAGGCCTGGAGCCACGCGCGCAGCGCGACGCCGGGCGCGTGAGTCGGGCGGGGAAAAGAGATTCGGGCGTGAAGATTTGTTTTCATAATCGGCTCCCGCAAGAGATTCGGTAAACTAGGGCGGTCCGGTCGCATTCCCAAGGGACATTTTCGCGCACGGCGGCGAAGTGCGGGGTTGCCAGGCGGCGGCGCGCGAATTATTCGGGCGGTGTGCTCCGATTTTTCTTTCTCTGCCTCCTCATCCCGACGGCGCTTCTCGCGCAGCAATCCGCCGACCCCGCGCCGAAGCCCGCCGGGCCGCCGGTGCAGAGAACGATTTACCTGACTTTCGACGACGGTCCGGAGATCGGGACGGCGGATGTCCTCGACGTGCTGAAGGCGCACGGCGCGTCGGCGTGCTTTTTCCTGACGGGCAGCAATGCGCTGCTCGTGGGCGGGCTGGAGGCGCAGGCGGAGCTGGTGAAGCGCGAGGTCGCGGAGGGGCACGCGGTCGGGAACCATTGCTACATCCACAGTCCGATGCGCAAACGCGAGTATGTGGCCAAGTATGGCGACCTCACGACGCAGGAACAGCGGACGGCTTTCCGGAATAATTTCGCGCGCAATACGGACCACTTCCGCGCGCGGCTGGGACAGCCGGATTTCAACTTTCAGTTTGCGCGGCTGCCGGGCGACGGGAGCACTTTTCCCGCGCTGGTGAAGGAGACCGAGGCGCTGGGGATGCGGCACTTTCACTGGCAGTGGGAAGTGGCGACGAACCGGCAGTTTAGCTGGCTGCACGTCCACGACTGGCAGGGCATCGCGGGTGTGGATAGCGAGGAGCCGGGGCTGCCGCCAAACAATGCGGTGATACTTTTTCACGACCGCCACTGGCGCGGGGAAAACAAGCAGCGCCTCGATGCGATGCTCACGATGCTGGAAAAAAACGCCTACACCTTTGGCAGGCTCGCCGACTGGAAACCCGCGCCCGCGCTGAAGGCACAACCGCAACCGAAGACGCCGGCTGCACCGACCGCGACTCCAGCGGCACCGACGGCGGCGCCCAAGTAGCATTTCCGTCCCGGAGACATGCAGGATTTTGCTCGCAGGTCTTGGCACCAAAGCAATCATCCCTCACCCCCGCATGAAAACCCCCGCCGGTTCGCTCGTCTTCACGCTATTTGCAATCGTCGCCGCCGCTGCGGAGCCGCCGTTCAAAGTCACGATCGACTACGCCAAAGCTCCCGATTGCGAGGCGTTCGCGACAAAGAGCAAGGCGCTCGTGGAGGAGTGGTATCCGAAGATCAACGCGATCCTTTTTGAAAAAGGCCACGCGCTCCCGACGGCTGATATTTCCTTGATTTTCGAGCCGATGAAAGGCGTGGCGCACACTTCCAATGGTGTCATCCACATCTCCGCCGAATGGGTGACAAAGAAAGCGCCGAACGACTACGGCGTGGTCGCTCACGAACTCACGCACATCGTGCAGGACTACAAAGGCAAAGGCGCCGGCTGGCTGACCGAAGGCATCGCGGATTACATCCGCGACCGGCACTTTGAACCCGGCCTGCGGCACCAGAAGATCGATCCCGATAAAGGCAGCTACCTGCAAGCCTACGGCGTCGCGGCTGCGTTTTTGATCTGGCTCGAAGAGCACAAGGACAAGGACATCGTGCGCCAGCTCAATGCGGCCTCGCACGATGGAACCTACCAGCCCGAATTGTTCCGGAAATATTGCGGCGCGGACCTCGACGCGCTGTGGAAAGAATTCGCGGAAACGCAGCGGAAGCCTTGATCCCGCGCGGCGGAATGCGAGCGTGACGCGGCAATGACAGCCGACTTTCGTTTCGATCCCGCGCTCATCGACCGCGCCATCGCACTGGCTCGCGAACTCCAGGCGCGGGCGGGCGAATTGCAGACGCCATCCGAACGCCGGCAGCAAGCCGAACTCGACCGGATGCTGCAAACGCCGGCTGACAAAGCGACGCTCGTGCAACTGACCGACCAAGCCTTTCGCGCGCACTCGGCAGCGCGCGTGGCAGACCAGTTCACGCACATCCTCGACGTGCAAGGTGTGCCGCGCTTTTTCAGCCCGATCGATCGCGCGCTGCTGCGCGGCTTTCAGACCTTTGGCGGCTGGCTGCCGGGCGTCGCCGTGCCGCTGGTCAAAGAGCACATGCACCGGGAAACGTCGAACGTCGTGCTCCCGGCAGAGCCCGAATTCATCGCCGGCCATCTGCGGGCGCGGCAGCGCGAGGGCGTGCGGATGAACGTGAATTTCCTCGGTGAAGCGCTGCTCGGCGA
>JBBSDS010000535.1:0-2273 GCA_038240495.1 Chthoniobacterales bacterium
CACGGAAAGTACAACAATCGCGCCGATCCAGATCAATGGATCGCTCGCCGGAATCTCCGGCCATTGATGATGCACGATCTTTGCGCCGGCCCACGCGGCGATGGCGCCGGCGAAAAGTCCGAAGGCGAGCAACCGCACGCCTTGCGCCGCCACGAGACGGATGAGCGCGTGCGCGGTTGCGCCAAGGGCCATGCGAATTCCAAATTCACGAGTGCGCCGCGTCACTTGCAGCGCGAGCAATCCGTAAACGCCAATCGAGGCGAGCACGAGTCCGAGCGTACCGAAGAGCGAGACGAGAACGAACAGGAAACGCTCGGTCACCCACGATTCCGCCGCGGCCTGGTCGAGCGAAGTGATCCTATAAACCGCGAGTCGATTGTCGACGCGAGCGAGCGCGTGGCGCAGAGATGCCTCGAGAGACTTTGCTTCGCCGGCACTCTCCATCACGAAAGTCATTTCATCCCCGCCATTGGCCAGCCAACGCGACAAGGGAAGTGCGACCGTGCCGACTACTTCGCCATCGCGTGGATCGGCGATCGCCTTCGTATCCGCGACAATTCCAACGACCGTGTACCACGGACGCGGATTGTCGGTCCGGCCATGTTTGACCCTCTTGCCTAACGGATCCTGTCCCGGCCAAAAACGTCGCGCGAACGATTCGTTCACGATGCAAACCGGCGGTGCACCAACCCGGTCGGTTTCGGTGAAATCGCGTCCACGCAACAAGCGTTGTCCAATCGTTGCAAAATACCCGGGTGACGTCCCGCGCATGTACGCGGAGTAAGCGCCGCGCGGTTCCGGCGGGCGGCTCCCTTCCGGAACGCAACTCATTAGATCCCACGATGCATCCGTCGGCGAAGGCGCGGTGACCGAAACGGAACGAATGCCCGGCAGCGATCGTAATTCAACCAGGGTCTTGTCGATCATCCGCGCTCGTGAGTCGGGCGACTCGAACAAACGGTCGGATAACATTGCGTTGAAAACGAGTCGGTGCTTCGTGGAAAATCCCCATGGTTCGTGAACCACCTTTCGGAAATATTGCGTCAGGGTCAGGCTGCCCATGAGTAGAAGAGCAGCGAGCGCGATCTCCACCACTATCAGTCCGCCCAGAAGCCGGCGCGTGCCGCCATCTAGAGTCGATCCTCGGCCGATATTTCCGAGTGCACTCCGCAAATCAGTCCGCGAAGCGCGCCACGCGGGCAGTAAACCAAAGCCAACGCCAATGAAGAGCATGACTCCAGCGGCAAAAATGAAAACGGGCCAATCGAGCCGCACGCCGTAATCAAATTCGCGAATTGCGCTGCCGGTCGCGTCGGCGCCCTCCGGACTGAGCGCGACCAACGCAGGCGTGAGCCACCCGGCGATGAGTAATCCGAGGACGGTCCCGAAGGCGGCCAGCATCAGTGTTTGGACGAGGCCTTCCCGGATCAGCTGCCCGCGCGTCGCGCCGAGCGCGGCACGCAACGCCATTTCGCCGTCGCGCTCGACCACGCGCGCGAGCATCAAGCCGGCGAAGTTCGCCGCGGCCACGAGTAGGGCGCAGAGGGCTGCGCCGGCTATGATGAGAAGCTTCGGCCGCAGATCCATGATGAAGCTGTCGCGCAACGGAATGAGCCAGGCGCGCGGCGCATTAGTGGGATCGGGCGCAGCTTCATTGATCGCAGCACACATCCGGCGCACGGCCGCATCGGCTTGGGCAATGGTAAGACCAGGACGTAACCGGGCCACGCCGTAAAGATAATGATTGGGCTGAACATTGGCGGCGAAGTTGAAGGCGATAGGCAGCCAAAATTCCGCGCGATAAGGATGACGAAAGGTCTTCGGCATCACGCCGACGACAGTGTAGGGCGCGTCATCCAGTTTGATCGTCTGCCCAAGGACGTCATCACGTCCGCCGAGATTTCGCTGCCAGAATTCGTAACCGATAAGCACGACGCGTGGGCCACCGGGCTGGTCCTCCGCTTCCGTAAAATTGCGGCCAAGCGCCGGCTGAAGGCCGAGAACGGTCAGGAAGTTAGCGGTGATGCGCGCAGCCGGGAAGACTTGAGTCGATTCGCCGACGCTCGCGACGCTCGCGGCGCCGCCGGTGGCAGCGCCGATTCCCTCGAAGATATCACCGCCATACTCGCGCCATTGCCGAACCGTCTTCTCCGCCAGGTTCAGCGTGCTGCTCCGCACTCCATTCTCATCGAAAGTCTCATAAAGCCGGACCAGTCGATCTGCTTGGGGAAAAGGCAGGGGACGCAGCAGCGCACTTTCGATCACGGAAAAGA
>JBBSDS010000536.1:0-2264 GCA_038240495.1 Chthoniobacterales bacterium
GAAAGCGCGGCCCGGCGGCGGGATCGACAAATTTGCCGATGTCGGTGACACGGGCGCTGGCCGCATCGAACGCGACCTGGAGCGGGCCGTCTTTCGAGCGCAGAATCATCGTCACTTCATCGCCGCGGTCGAAGTGCGTGCGAATCGCCGGCTCAATCGGGAGATCGCTCAGAATGTCGCCGTTATAGACGAGGAAGGTGCCATCGCCGAGTTCGTCGCGGACGTTCCAGATGCCGCCGGCGGTTTCGAGAACTTCCGGCTGTTCGTCGCGAAAAACGAGCGGCGCGCCTCGATAGGTCGAATCGGGAAAAGCGCGGACGTAGGCTTCAGACCGCCAGTGCGTATTGATGACAAACCGCTCGACGCCGATGCCAAGGAGATGGTCGAAGGCGTAGGTGATGAGCGGCTTATTGACGACCGGAATGAGCGGCTTCGGACGGCGTGCGGTGAGTGACTTCAGGCGCGTCCCGAGACCGGCGCCGAGGACGAAGGCTTTGCGAATCACGCCGGAATTGCTAGTCGGAAAAAATCCACCCGTCGCCCCAAGCATGAGCGAATCAACGCGGGACGACGGGTGGAGGAACGAGTGTTATGAGAAAAGCGGCGAAAACCGCCAGCGGATTATTCTTTCGATGATTCGATCACCGGCTGCTCGACTTGAGTCGGCGGCTCCTGCGGCGGCGGGTTGATGTTCACGACCTGAAAGTTCTGGATCGTCTGCGTGAGCAACTGCGTGAGGCGCACGACGCCGGAGGGCGTCATTGCAACCCGCGTGTGAATCGGCAGAAGCGAAACGCCGGGGCGATCTGCCACGATGCCGGAGGTGAAATCGAGATAAACTTCCTCCGCGCCGACGCTGACGAGAACGTGGTTGGCATAACGCGCCGTGAGATCGTCGTACCGGACTTGGAGAACCTGTTGATTGGAGGGTTGGTTGGACATAGGGGTGCTTTGCTAAACGCGGTTGCGGCTCTTTGCAACCGTTCAAAAGCCGGAAAGTAAAAAATTTTCTAACAGATTCGATGAGTCCGAATTTCCTTTGCCTGCCGGGGGCGCGCTTCCGCTAGGGTGCCCGCGTGCATCCCGCCACGCCGCTGAACGAATTGGAGTGGATTCCGTCGCCCCGGCTGCGGCAACTGGAGCGCTTCGGCCTGACGACTGTCGAGGCGCTGCTCACCCATTTTCCGAAGCGCTACGAAGACCGCACCCGCTTCGACCATTTCCCGTCGGGGGACAGCGACCAGCCAGTGTGCGTCTGCGGCTTGGTAAAAAAAACGGCGGTTCGCCGAATCGGCGGCTGGAAAAAAATGTTCGATGCCATCCTCGAGGAAGAGAATCCGCACGCGCTCAGCCAGCCGCTGGTCTGCCGGTGGTTTAACGCGCACTGGGTCGAGAAGATGATCGTCAACGGACACCGTCTGGTCGTTTACGGCCGCCCGAAACGCACCGGCTCGAACGTGGTCATCGCGCACCCGGAATTCGAGATCGTCGAGGACGACGCCGAGGTCTCGATCCACCTGAACAGGATTACGCCGATCCACCGCGCCACGGAGGGCCTGTCCCCGCGGGTTTTGCGACGGCTCATTTGGGACGTGCTCGAACGACTGGGCGATGACGCAGCCGAGTCGCTCGTTCCGACTGCGCTCGACGCCACGCCGCGGGCCTGGGCCTTGCGGCAGATACATTTTCCCGACACGCCGGAGAGTTTGGAAAAAGCCCGCCGCCATCTCGTGCTCAGCGAGTTCTTCGCCATGCAACTCTGCATCGCCGCGAAGCGCGCCGAACAAACCGCCCAGCCCGGCGCAGTCCATTGCGAGAGCGACACGCTCATGCAGCAGCTCCACGAGTCGCTCCCCTTCCCGCTCACCGGCGCGCAACAGCGGTCCATCGCGGAAATCCGCGCCGACCTCGCCGCACCGCGTCCGATGAATCGCCTGCTGCACGGCGACGTCGGCTCCGGCAAAACGCTCGTCGCATTGAGCGCCATGCTGCTCGCCGTTGAAGCCGGCTATCAGGCCGCGATCATGGCTCCGACGCAAATCCTCGCCGAGCAACACTACCTCAATTTCCAGCGCCTCTGCGAACCGCTCGGCCTGCGCGTCGCCCTCCGCACCGGAGCCCGCAGCGAGCAAAGCGAACCGCTGCCGCTCTTCGCAACCGTGAGGAGCGGCGCCGAAAGCGCGGGTGGAGCACGCGGCTCGCGTGCCGCAGTCGGCGGCCCGCCGACTGCACCGGGAGCGCATTATTCCCGCGGACGTCTCCCC
>JBBSDS010000537.1:0-2261 GCA_038240495.1 Chthoniobacterales bacterium
TCGCGCTCGATGCCAATGCGCTGCGACTCATCGAAGGCTGGCGCAAAGAGGCGAAGCTCCCGCCGATCGGCAAACGCGCGGAATGGCTGGAGTCCGCAGAGCAAATGGGGCTCGGGCACTTTGCTGAAAGCCGGATCACGCTCCGGGCTGTCGGATCGGAATGAGCCGCGCAGCGCAAGGTTCTCCCCATCCCGCCGGCTTTCGTGTATGTCGTTGCGCGACATGGCGATGAAAACTTCAGATCTCGGCGGACCGCTGCTCGCCTCGGTCTCGCGCTCTTTTTACCTCTCGATCCGTGTCCTGCCGCGCGGGCTGCGCGCGCCTGTCGGCTTGGCCTATTTGCTCGCACGGGCGAGCGACACGATCGCGGACAGCACCGCCGTGGCGGTGGAAGTGCGCCAGCGGCATCTTGCAGCGTTTGAAAAGATGATCCGCATTAGCCGACCGGAAGGCTTGCCCGAATTGCAGCATGACATCACCTCGCTGCATCCGGGTGAGACGGTGCTGCTCTGCAATCTCGATGGCTGCCTGCACTGGCTCGACACGCTCGACAACAAAGATCGCAGCGAGATCGTGGAGGTGCTGCACAAGATCATTCGCGGGCAGACGCTCGACCTGGAACGCTTCGGCGGCTCCGAACCGATTATCGCCCTCCAGACCGCCGACGAACTGGAGGAATACACCTATCTCGTCGCCGGATGCGTGGGCGAATTTTGGACCCGGATGTGCCTGACCCACATCTCCGATTGCTCAGTGCTTGGCCTCGCCGAATTGCGGAAGCTCGGCGCGCAATATGGCAAGGGCCTCCAACTCGTAAATATCCTGCGCGATTTTCCCGCGGATCTTCGCGAAGGCCGCTGCTACCTGCCGGAGGCCGAGTTGCGGGCCGCCGGGACTTCCCCCATGCCGTTGATCGACAACCCGGCAAAGGCTCAGATCGTTTTTGACCGCTGGCGGGAACGTGCCGGAGCGCAGTTGGATCACGGCTTTGAATACATCGCCGCGCTGCGTTCGGCGCGGTTGCGCATCGCGTGCTTCCTCCCGTGGTATCTTGGTTTGCGGACGCTGCGTCTCCTCGCCAAACCCGCGGCTCTCGAGACGGGCGAGAAGGTCAAGGTCTCGCGGACCACCGTGCGTCTCGCGCTCGTGTATGCGATCGCCGCGGCATTTTCGGACCGCGCGCTGGAGTGGATTTATCGGCGGACGATGCGCGCCGCGGGCTTTACGCCGACGGCCCACGTGGTGCCTACGACTTCGGAAGAAAAAAGTTCCGCTGCTTCTCCGTGATCGGTTTTTCGAGACGTTCGAGCACGAGCAGCATGTCTTCCCAGACCTTGCGCTTCTCGCCGAGCGATTGATTGCGCAGCAGGTACGCCGGGTGATACGTCGCCATCAGCGGCGTGCCTTGGAAATCGTGCCAGCGTCCACGCAAGCTGGACATCGACTCGGTCGCGCCGAGCAACCCCTCCATCGCGGTCGCGCCGAGAGCCACGATCAAGCGCGGCTGGATGATGTCGATCTGTTGCCGCAAATACGGCAGGCAGGTCTGCATCTCATCGTTCTTCGGTTTGCGATTACCGGGCATTCCGGGCGGCATGTCGGGACGGCACTTGAGGACATTGGCGATGTAAACGTCGCCGCGCGCAAAGCTCATCGCCTCGATGATTTTCGTCAGCAGTTGCCCGGCCTTGCCGACAAAGGGCTCGCCCTGCCGATCTTCGTCCTCGCCCGGAGCTTCGCCGACGAACATCAATTCTGCATCCGGGCTGCCGACGCCGAAGACAACTTGCGTGCGGGATTTTACAAGGTGCGGACACTTCGTGCAGGCGAGCACTGGACCGCTCAAGGCGGCGAGGCGTTCGGCTTTCGAGCTATCGGATGGAGGTGTGAAAATGGCGGGTGCCGTCGCCACTGGCGCGCGCACCGGTTCCGGCGATGGCTTGGAGACTGGCTTCGCCACGGCCTCCGCGGGCGGCGTGCTCGCGAGACGCGCGAGTGCATCGGCGGAAGCGCGCAACTCGACGCCCTGCTCGTGCAAGTCGCGCAGCGCGGAGTGAACAACATCGAGGGCGGTTTGAAATTGGCTCATGGCAGTTTGGCAGGAACGCCAGCTTCCACGAAATCCGGCGGGATCGGCGACTCGAAATTCATGCAAGCCCCGGTCCGCGGGTGCGCAAAGCCAAGCCGCCACGCGTGCAGCATCTGGCGGAAAAATCGGCCGCGCTTGCCATAGACTTCATCGCCGAGAATCGGATGGCCGA
>JBBSDS010000538.1:0-2241 GCA_038240495.1 Chthoniobacterales bacterium
GTTCGCCCGCTCAATCTCTTCTACATCGTCTTCAAGCCGGCGATCTGGCTGCTCAACAAGTCGGCCAGCCTCATCCTGAAGAAGTTCCTGCACATCAATCCCGTGGGCGATTCGGAGCTGGCGCACAGCGAGGAAGAACTGCGTGTCATTCTCGCGGAGAGCGAGCGCGCCGAGCAGGTTTCGTCGCTCGGAAAAGAGATCCTCATTAACGCGCTCGACATGCGCAATCGGGTGGTGCGCGACATCACCACGCCGCGCGGCGAGGTTGTCTTTCTCAACACGGAAGACGGCTTCGAGGAGAATCTCCACGCCGCATTGGAATCGCGCCACACGCGCTTCCCGCTTTGCGAAGGCCACCTCGATAACACGATCGGCCTCGTCCACATCAAGGACTTGCTGAAACTCATGCGCGAGGGCGGATCGGATCTGCACACCATTCGGCGCGACCTTCTGCCGGTGCCCGAGATGATGCCGCTGGAAAAGTTGCTCAGCTTTTTCCTCAGCAAACACGCGCACCTCGCGCTCGTCGTCGATGAATACGGCGGCACGACCGGCATCGTCACGCTCGACAACGTCCTTGAGGAATTGGTCGGCGAGATTCAGGACGAATTTGATGCCGAGAAGCCCGAGTTCAAGCGGGTCAATGGCGATGAGTTTACCGTCGAGGGCAGCCTCGGACTTTATGAGTTGCATGATCTCGCCGGCTTGGAACTCGAAAGTTCCGACGTGAGCACGATCGGCGGTTATGTCACGCATCTGCTCGGCCATTTGCCGAAACAAGGCGAGCATGTGCGGATTGAAGACTTCGAGGTGACGATCACACAAACCGATGGTCGCCGCGTGGGTCAGGTCCACTTCAAGCGGGTCAACAGCGGCGAGAAGGAAGCGATGGCGAAGAATTAGGCGGGCACTCTTTGCCCGTTGGAATCACCGTCTCCGAGCGTCCGAGATTAGCGCACCCAGCGGCCCGTCGGGCTGGAGAGGATTGGCAGTTCGTCGGTCATGTATTGGGTCTTGCCGGTGGCACCGATCATCGCCACGCCCGTTGCCGCTCGGAATTTCTGACTCATGCTCTCACCGGTGTGGCAGCTCCAACTCTTCACATAGGCGTCCCTCGCAAAAATCCCCCGGTTGATTTTGACCAGATCTCTTTCATGCAGCCAGGCCTTTGAGGCGCTGTCGATGTTGCTCGAGTAATCGAACATCCAGCAGGCTTTGTTGCTGTGGCCGAAGAATTCAAAATCGGCGATCTTCACGCGGTCGCGTGGCTGGCCGAAATTGAGGTAGTCGAAGACCTCGGAAGGCTTGTCGAAGAAGACGAGTTTGATGTGGAAGGCATCCCGCACGCTCGCGATATGTCCGATCAGGTCGTTGTTTTCCTGCTTCGCGCGAGCGACATAAGCCGGGCGATAGACCAGCCAGGTGATCTGCGCGCCGGGGGTTTGCGTCTGGATTTCCTCGATGCGAATGCGCGAGGCGCGAACGAAATTCATCCACCAGTTATCGTGCGGGTTGGCCTTCCATTTCTCCCAGTTCCAGAGCGAAACGCCGCCGGTGAGAATGATGAATTCGCCGCTGTTTGCGGTCGGTGTGGGATCAGCCGCGTCGAGCGGCGCAGAGCAAAACGCAAAACACGTGGCGAGGAGCAGGAAGGCGGAACGCATGGCCGGGAAAAATGCCCGCTTTTTGCCGGATGCAAAGCGGAAATCGCGCGTGGCGCTACTCCCGGCGAAGTTGCGTCCTCGGAATTGCGCGTGGGCGATCCCGCTCGCTGATTGACAGGCCGCGACGAGGAGCGGCGTAATCGGTCCTTTCGCCCCAGATGCCAAAACCGAAAAAGCGCGGACGCAAATTCTTCATCGCCCTTGCGCTCCTCGTCATCGCGGGCGGCGGTGTCGCTTACTACTACGCGCGCAAAACCGACGACGTCATCGCCGTCACGGTCGATAAAGTCGCGCATCGCGACCTCACCGAGATCGTCGTCGCCAACGGTCGGCTCCAGCCCGCCACGCAAGTGCTCATCAGCCCCGAGGTCGCGGGCGAGATCATCGAACTGCCCGTCATCGAGGGGCAGGCGGTGAAAAAGGGCAGCCTGCTCGTGCAGATCAAACCGGACAACTATCGGGCGAGCCGCAACTCGGCGGAGGCGAGCTACCAATTCTCCCTCGGCAGCGTGAGTCAGGCCGAGGCAGAGTTGGAAAGGGCGCAGGCGGATTTCAACCGCTGCACCGCGCTGTCGAA
>JBBSDS010000539.1:0-2216 GCA_038240495.1 Chthoniobacterales bacterium
GGCGAAGGCGTCGGTGGCGATGCTCGGCGTGGATGTCGGCCCCGCGCGCCTGCCGAATACTTCGCTCGCCGCCGCACAAGCGAAGACGCTCCGCGCGGGACTGGAAACACTCGGCTTTTTCGACTGGCTCAAATGAAAACATGACCATCCGCGCAAGTAACGATGACGGCAAGACGTGACGCGACGGCAAGCTGCTCGATCCGGGTCCGTCGCTGTATTCCTGCATGACCGTGCTGCGCGACGGACGCATCGGCATCCTCTACGAAAGCGGCGACACCGCGGGCCTCGTCTTCGCACGTTTTCCGCTGGGCTGGTTGAGCGAAGCAAAATGAATGCAGACCCGCTGCCGCTGACCACCACTGCCGGGCGGACACAGTTGCTCGCGTGTTACCGCGACGGATTACTGAACGACACCCTGCCGTTCTGGTTTCCGCGCGCGATGGATCGTGAACACGGCGGCTTTCTCCACTGCTTCGACCGCGACGGCGCGCTGGTGGACACCGACAAATCCGTTTGGGCGCAGGGCCGCAGCGCCTGGATGTTGCTCACGCTCTACAATCAGCACGAGCAGCGAGCCGAGTGGCTGGAGTGGGCGCGGTCCGGCATCCGCTTTCTCGACGGACACTGCTGCGACACCGACGGGCGGATGTTCTTCCACGTCACGCGCGAGGGCCGGCCGATTCGCAAACGGCGCTACGCCTACAGCGAAGCCTTCGCGGCCATCGCGCACGCGGCGTTCGCCAAGGCGACGGGCGATGAGCGCTCCGCGATTCGGGCGCGCGAACTGTTCGAGCTGTTCACGCGCTGGAACTTCACGCCCGGACTCATGCCGCCCAAGTTCACCGATGTCCGGCCCATGACCGGGATGGGCACGCGCATGATCACCATCGTCACCGCGCAGGAATTGCGCGCGAACCTCGGGCCGGATGAGCTCTACAACGAGTGGATTGACCGCTGCATCGAAGAGATTCGCCGGCTCTTCGTGAAGCCGGACCTGCGCGTGGTCATGGAGAGTGTCGCGCCTGACGGCTCCATTTCGGATCACTTCGACGGACGCGCGCTGAATCCCAGTCACGCCATCGAGGGCGCGTGGTTCATCCTGCGCGAAGGGCGCGAACGCGGGGACACGGGTCTCATTCGTCTAGGCTGCGACATGCTCGACTGGATGTGGGAACGCGGCTGGGACACGGAACACGGCGGCGTGTTTTATTTTCGCGATGTCTTCGGCAGGCCGGTGCAGGAATACTGGCACGACATGAAATTCTGGTGGCCGCACAATGAGACCATCATCGCCACACTGCTCGCCTACGAACTGACCGGCGACACGAAATACGCGCGCTGGCACGCGCAAGTCCACGACTGGGCGCACGCGCACTTCGCCGATCCGCAGCACGGCGAATGGTTCGGCTACCTGCACCGCGACGGCACGCCCAGCAGCACGCTCAAAGGCAACTTGTGGAAAAGCTTTTTCCATCACCCGCGGATGCAGTGGATATGCTGGCAGACGCTGGCGGCGAACGGCGTGGACAGCAGGTGACAACCCCCGTTCATAGACGGAACGTGAAGATGAGAATTCAAACGAAGCAATCGAGGGAGAGTGGAAGCATCAGCCCCCCTCATTCTCCGTGAGCGCTCGACGCTCGTCCTGTTTACGGTGTGGCGCGATGAAAAGCGAATTCCTTGCAGTTTGCAGTCGAGTAAACCACTTCCTCCTCGCGTATATCTTCAATCATGAAAATGCTCCTTCTTTGTTTCTTTGCACTGCTGTCTGTGCCGTCTTTGCCCGCAGCGGAACTTGTCATCGCGGAAAACAAGACCTGCGATTACCAGATCGTCGTGCCGGACAAGTCGGCGGATCAGTTGGCGGATGGTTGGCTGATGCTGGCGGCACGACTGACGCAGGCCGCGCTGGCGAAGAATGGCTTCGAAGTGCCTATCTCCAGCGAGAGCACGAAGTCGAAGGACAAGCCGGGACTTTATCTCGGCGCGACGCAGTTCGCGAAGGGGCATGGTGTCACCGTGGAGCAGATCGAGGACTGGACTTACTATCAAAAGATTGTCGGACGCGACGTAATCATCGCCGGTCGTGACAGGCGCGACCCCGTGAAGGGGAGCGATGGTCGGGAGATACCGGTGGCATTGGTGGGCACGGTAAAAGGCGTCTGCGACTTTCTGCGCGAACACGCTGGGGTACGCTTCCTATTCATCAATTTTGA
>JBBSDS010000540.1:0-2214 GCA_038240495.1 Chthoniobacterales bacterium
GTGAGCGACGATTCACGCATGGGGATCATCGCCGTTGGCTCACGCGCGGTGTTCCGTTGCGTCCAAGAGGTGCCGTCGGCAAACTCGATGAGCACCAAGGCATCGGTCATCGTGCTTTCAAGACCACGAATGCGCAGTGTCTGGCCGCGCAGTCCGGGAGCCAGCAGCGTCCATGTCTGCACCGCCGCACCGGCTGGCTTGCGCGTGACGATTTCCGAGATGGCCTTTGTATCCCCGGAAAAAGCCGGTGCGAGTGACAATCGCATTTCGCCGAGCATTGGTGTCTTCCATAGCACGCTGAACTCATCGGGCTGCGTCTCGTGCAGTTCGAGGTAGGCGGGGCGCAGTTCGTGGGCGTGAACCCCGCGGGCGACCAGCAAGGTGGCCAACACCACCAGCATTTGCAACAGTCGGCGCGCGTTCATTCCTGCACCTTCGTGTTTTCGTTGTTTGCGCTTCGTGAATCTACGCTCAACTGCCCGACCAGCGGCTTCACGCTTTCATCGAGCACCACGTCGTATTTTTTCAGGAGGCTGGCGAAATACTTTTCGTTGCCCTCGCGCTGGCGCTGCTCGCGCCAGCGTTCGAGCACTTGCGCTTTCACTTCGGCAAACTCCCGCTGCCTGCCGGGTTTCAACTCCGACACGCGCACAAGATGCAGGCCGTAACCGGACACAATCGGGCCGCTCCACGCACCCGGCTTGAGTGCGAACACGGAGTCTGAAAACTCACGTCCAAACTGGCCGGAGACGGCAAGCGGGTCCGCGTCGTGCAGTTCCGCATCCATCAGCAATGCGTCGCCAAGTTCCACCGCGTTCGCTCCGCCGCGAGCCAGTTCCACCAGTGCTGCCTTCGCATCCGCCGCCGCATCCTTGCGTTTCTCGCGGCTGAAGAAGACCTGCGTGAAGGAAATCCGCGCATCGGTTTGAAACCGCTCCAGGTGCGCGGCGTAGAACTTCCGCAGATCATCATCGGTCGGCTCGGCGAGGCGCGAGGTGTCTTCGACAAGGAACTGCACTTTTTGCGCAAGTCGGCGGCGGACGATGGTGTCGTTTTCATCCAATCCCATCGCACGCGCTTCCCGCGCCAGCAGTTCCTCTTTCAGGAAGTCCGTCACTAATCCGCGCAATTCCTCGCGCGTCGGCTGGCGCTGCCATTGGCGCGACCAGGTTTCCACCAACCAACGCACGTCGCCCTCGCCAACGCGCACCTGCCGGCTCTCGCGCGAACTCACCGCACCGCGATTCATCCACGCGTAAGCGCCAAAGAGTAGCGCGCCGAGCACGACGAAATGCAGCAATGGTTCCTTGAAAAATTTCATTTGGCCATCCCGGCGGGCGAATACCAGATCGGCGAGGTGTAGGCGCGCTCGGTCGTGGTCGTCGGCGCTTCCTTGGGCATCTTGATGCCGAAATACTTCGCGTCATACGCCGTCCAGCGCGGCGTCGGGATTTCGATGACACGCCCATAGTAGAAGGAACGCTGCGCGGGATTGAAGTCCGGGTCTTTCCAGACCGCGATTAACTCGGGCGCGCCGATGGTGTTGCTCCAGGTCGCATTGGGAATATCCACGGTGTCACCGACTGGAGTCTTGCACCGGCCGTCCGCGCCGATCTTGCGGTCGCCGGAGATGGCGACATCGTAAATCTTCTCATGCACTTCGCCCTTCGCATCGAGCCAGCCCTTGATGATTTGGTAACGGTCGAGGTTCGCGCCGATGGGATCTTTCAGCGCGGCGACGAGAAAGGTGGGCGCTTTGCCGGCGGGTGCATCCGTGAGGTCGCCGCCCATCGGCACGCCTTTGGTGTAACCGGCAAACGCGGGGCTGCGCGTCGCGGCATCTTTGGCTTCAAAGTTCCATCCCGCGAAGAGCCGCACGGCCATGCGCGGGCCGGTGGTGGCATAAACTTCCTTTCGCTTCATCGCGTCAAAGAGCGCCTCGCGCGTATTCTCCGTCGCCCACACGGCGGCATAGCCGGAAGCGGTCTGCTCCCAGCCCATGATGACGGCCTTGTCCGTCTTCACGAAGGGATGCGTCGCGCGCTCGGCGCTCGGTTCGGAGGAGGAAGTCTTGCCCATGAAATTATCCTCCTCCACGGCGGCGAGGCCGGTGTGCGCATCGGTGCTGCCGACCATGCCGAACTTATAGGGATTGATGCCGAGCTCGGCCTCCATCTTGAGGCCGTTCTTGAGGGCAGAACGGGCATACTCAAA
>JBBSDS010000541.1:0-2184 GCA_038240495.1 Chthoniobacterales bacterium
GGTCGCAGGTTCGAACCCTGCAGCGCGCACCATTTCGCACTTTGGACAGACTCGGACAAAGGCGGACATTCCGCGTCATTGACTTCAATCTCAATCGGTTGCACGAGCAGATTGTTTTTCTCGATTGAGCCATTGAAGGACACTTTAGGACCTTCCGGGCCGTTTGCGTGTGCGTCTATGTGTGCGTCAGAGCCACCGAGCGCCGGCAGCGCATTGACCACCGCCCACGCGTCCAGATGCTCGTTGTGCATGTAGGTCTTGAGCGTCAGTCGTGAATCGTTGTGCCTCATGATCAGCATGCGCATGTTCAGCGGAACGCCACGAACCCCCAGCATGGTGTTCAGAGTGTGCCGCAGAGCGTGGAAATCAAAAACCTCCCCCTTTGCGTTCTTGTATGGAATGCCCGCCGCCTCAAGGTCTTTTCGGAAACGCGGCATCCGAGGAATGAGACCGCGAAAGACACGATCCGTGCCGCTCGCTTTGTCAGGCCGGAGACGTTTCAGCGCAGAGACAAGGCTTGCGCTCAGCGGTTGATTCGCGTCCTTTCCGTTCTTCGCGGTTGACGCCCGCACGTGAACAAAAGGATGCTCCCCCTCAAGGTTCAAATCATCCCACCGCACTTGCCCGATTTCTCCGCGCCTCAGGCCGGTGATGATCGCGAAGTGAAAGGCGACACCCCGGTTGCCCGACTTCGCGATCAGATTTCGCAAGTTTTCTTCGCTCTCCACACGCCTCCGAATCGTTTCCTTTCCCGCTGTCTTGACTCGTTCGACAGACACGAGCGGATTCGCAGGCAGCCGACCGCGCTTCACCATCCAGTTTAGAAACCCGCGCACCGCTTCAAGGTAGCGGTTCAGCGTATTCGCCGCTGCTGTGTGCTGCCGCTGCCAGGTGTCGAAACTGTCGCTGGTGATGGCCTTTGCATACGTCCAGCCGGTTGCCTTCATGATGGCCTCGAATCGCTGCCTGATTCCCCCGACGTATTTCCGATTTCGTCCCAGCTTCTCAAGACCCGCCAAATAATCGTTCAGGTGATCCGCCAGCTTTTTCGCTTTTGCATCTCGCAAAGACTTTGATGGTAACAGCCCGTCGCGCTCCTTTTGCGTTTCCTCGGCAATCTCCTTTAGCCGCACTCTGGCGCATTCCTTGTCCGTCCGGTGCAGCGCGACGTATTGAATCGGCTCGCGTGGATCAAGCCGAAACTTCCCGCGATACATCCTCTCGCGAACCTGCTTTCCTTTTTTGACCCGGACAGGGCGGAAAACAGTCAGCATCATGACACGCCCCCTCCGTTCCGTGGCAGATTATCCAAATATTTTTGCATGTCATCCTCGGTCATGATCCAGCTATTTCCGAGCCGCCGAACCGGTAGTTTACCCTGCTGTATCCACCGCCCGAGTTGGCGAATGCTCTTGCCCAGAATCTTCGAAATCTCGTGAAGAAAAAGGACCCGCTGTTTGACTGGCTCACTCATGATTGACCTCCATTCACGCAGGCACAGCCGCCGCGATCGCTTCGTCGCACAGCTTGCCGATTTTCTCCTTGAGCTGCTGGTCCGACATTCCGTTGTCAGGTAACGCTGGCAATGGTCGAATGCCGAAATACCTTTTCCCCTTGTATTTGTAGCCGTTCGCTTCCGCGTAATCCACGATTTGCAGACCGATTTTCGCAAACACCATGGGCGCGAACCCACCGATGATCAGGCGCTCAACAATCGCCGTCAGCATTTGCGAGGTGGACTTGAAGCCTACATTTTGCGCGAATTGCCTGATGATTGCGGCGTCCTGCTCCGTGACGTATGCCGAAAGCTGTGTGTCCCGAATCTTGGGCTTTTCTGGTAATTTGGATTTCTTCATAGGCTGCTCATAGAGCACTACCAGACCACGCGGGCAGTCGCAAGAAGAATTTTCAACAGCCGGTCTGGAAGGGCGGGAGACGGGGCGTTTTGCTGGCCATGCGAGGGGCGCAAAGACGGTCATTGACCCTGCGCATGGGCGTAGCGCGAACAGCCGTCTTGATGAGCGCACCGGCGCGCTCAACTGCCGGTGCCGCTTCGCGCTCGCGAAATCGTCGCCTTGCATGACGGTCGCGGTGATGGTCGCCCAGCTCTGCTTCGTCGCGCCGGGCGTGATTTTGACCGCGCCGAGCTCGATCGTTTCGCCTGCTTTCACGCTGCCGATCACA
>JBBSDS010000542.1:0-2184 GCA_038240495.1 Chthoniobacterales bacterium
CTCGCCGGGAAGGTGATTCCGTGATAGTGCGCATGCAAGACCGGAGCGGCCACATGAACATTCCAAAACGCGACATTGTCGTTAGGCTGATTACCGCAGACAAAGAAAAAGAGGGGCATGGAGCGGAATCCAAAGTTGTGGTTGTTTCTGGGGGGCCGGACTAGCGTGCGCGGATAAAGGTTGTAACAGGGCGTCCAGGAATCCTTTTTAGCCACGGATGAGCACGGATGAAAGACAGATGTGTTCAGCGTCGTCTTGTGAGTCCGTGTTCATCTGTGGCCTTCCTGATCTCGAGACGAAGCGCTACGGTCGCATCCTCCGGAACCTAAAAGCGTGACATGTTTAATCAGGACGATCACTCCCGCACTGTAATCATCGCGCCGTTATCCGGGGAATTGGTCCCGCTGGAGCGCGTCTCCGACCCGGTTTTCTCGCAAAAAATGGTGGGCGACGGAATTGCGATCGATCCGCTCGATGGCGTTCTGCGTTCGCCCTGCGACGGCAAGATCACGCAACTCCATTCCGCCAGCCATGCCGTGACGGTGCAGATGATGAACGGCGTGGAGATCTTAATGCATATCGGCCTCGACACGGTGAGTCTCAAAGGGCAAGGCTTCTCTCCGAAAGTGAAGGAGGGCGATCAGGTTACAACCGGCACGCCGCTGATTGAATTCGATCTGGACTACCTTGCGACAAATGCCAAAAGCGCGCTGACGCTTGTCGTGGTTACGACGACCGAAAAAATTGATTCACTGACTCAGGCCTCGGGCATGGTCGCCGCGGGGCAGAACCCGATTTTCACTTTCATTTGCAAAGGCGGCGCTGAAACCGCACCGAGCGCCTCCGGAGAGCGTGTGGCCTCCGACGCGATCCTCGTGCCGAACCCGGCCGGATTGCATGCGCGACCAGCGGCGGTGCTGGCGAACGTAGCCAGGAGTTACCGCAGCGACATCCGACTGCATCGCGGCGAGAACCAGGCCAATGCGAAAAGCGTCACGTCGATCATGGCGCTCGATGTCAGGCAAGGCGCGAGGGTGATCGTGATCGCGCAAGGCGTGGACGCGGCGGAGGCCATTGCGAAACTGAGCGGCTTGCTCCAGCAGGGGCTCGGCGACGAAGGATGCAAACCGGCTGCGGCGCCGGCGAGTGCCACCAAGGACGAGGTCGCGGCCGCTCCGACGCGGCCCCGGCAGTCGGATGAACCGAATCTGCTGTTTGGCGTGGCGGCTTCGCCTGGGCTCGGAGTGGGCAACATTTTTCAAGTCCGACATGGAGAGATCGCTGTCACTGAAAACGCGGACAATCCCGATGACGAGCGCAAGCTCTTTAGTGCGGCCATGGAAAGGGCCAAGGGCCAGCTCGGGGCGCTTCAGTCCCAGCTGCAAGCGGGCAACGATCCAGCGAAGGCTGCAATTTTTGCCGCGCACTCCGAGTTGCTCGAAGATCCCGAACTCGTGGACATCGCAACCTCATCAATCGCCAAAGGGAAGAGCGCACCCTTCGCGTGGCGGTCCGCTTTCACCTTGCACGCTGAGCGCCTGGCGGGAATGCCGAACCAACTCCTTGCGCAACGCGCGAACGATCTGCGCGACGTGGGTGGACGCGTACTGGAATTGCTTGCGGGCGTTGAGCGCAAGAAACCGGTCTATCCGGCCGAGGCTGTGCTGATCGCCGAAGATCTTTTGCCGTCCGATACCGCTTCGCTCGACCGCCAGTGCATCATGGGATTTTGTACCACACGGGGCGGCGCGACGTCGCACGTGGCGATTCTCGCACGTTCGTTAGGCATTCCGGCGCTGGCCGGAATGGAGCCGCGCGCACTCGACCTCCCAAACGGCACGCCCGTTATCCTCGACGGGGGCGGCGGGACTTTGCGCTTGAATCCGTCGACCGCCGAGATTGAGCACGTTCGCCGCGAGCAACGAGCGGCCGAAGCCAAACGTCAGGAGAATCTGGCGCGCGCGCATGAGCCGGCCATCACGCTTGACGGACACCGCATTGAAGTCGTCGCCAACATTGGCGGACTGCGGGACGCTCAACAGATCGAGGGACTCGGCGGCGAAGGCGTCGGGCTCTTGCGCACGGAATTTCTGTTCATGGAGCGCTCCTCTGCGCCAAGCGAAGAGGAGCAATTCGAGGCCTACAAAGCCATCGCGCAAACGGTTGGGCCGAACCGGCCGCTCA
>JBBSDS010000543.1:0-2172 GCA_038240495.1 Chthoniobacterales bacterium
AGAATCCTCTGCGCGCCTCTGCGTCCTCTGCGCCTCTGCGGTTAAAATCCGTCCGCTGGCCTGCAACGATTCTCGTCTGGCTGCTGGCTGCCGCATCTTTCGCTGCCGACGGCACGACAGAAAGTGCGTGGCGGGTTCTGTTGGAGCCGAAGTCGATGCACCGGGAAGTCGTGTTCGATATTCCCAATGCGCAGCGAACTGTGCTGGCTCCGGTGCGGCTGGAAGCCGACGACTACATCTTCCCCACACGCAAGGTCTTCCAGACGCTGAATGTGGATGCCGCGACGATCCGACGGCTCGCCGCGCGGGCTGCGGCGGCTGACCTGGCGACGCTCAAGCCGCGCTACGAGCGCAATCGCAAACAGGTCATCCAGTATGCCGAATTGAGTTCGGACCGCCCCATCGTGGCGAGCGCGGTGCTCGCGCCGAAGTTCCTCGATCTGTTTCAGGATACGCTCGGCGAAAAGGTGCTCCTCGTGGTCCCGAACCGCTTCACGGCCTACGTCTTCCCGGCGCTGGCCAGCAACTATCAGGACTATTCACCGATGGTCTTCGAGGCGTTCCGCGCGACGGCGTGGCCGGTGAGTGTCGAAGTTTTTGAAGTCAGCGCGGATGGTGTGCGCGCGGTGGGCGTTTATCAGGAGCCGTGAGTCTGAGATCGGAGATCGAAGATCGGAAACAGAGCAACACGAACTGCGACCTGAACTCCGATCTCCGAACTTCGATCTACCAACGCTGATCTCCAATCCGCGAAATTCCCTTCGCTCCGGCACGGTTTCCGCGTTCATTGCCGCCGCATCTTATGAAGAAAGTCATCCCCGGAGTCCTCCTGCTCGTCGTCCTCGTCGTGGCGGCGTTTGTGTTTCTGAAAAAGGCAACCGTCCATCGATCGCGGGCGGCTGAACTGGTGCCTGCGGAGACGGTTTTCTTCGCTCAATTTCCCGATCTCCGCCGCTCCGCCGAACGCTGGCCGAAAACGGCGCTTTCTCAAATCTGGCAGGAGAAAGAAGTGCAGGACTTTCTCGCCAAGCCACGCGCGTCGGCGCCGCAGATGAAACTCTGGGAGGAGAAACTGGAGCAAATCGCACGGATCGAACCGAGCGAGGCGTTTATCGCGGTCACATCGATCGAGGGTACGCAGCCGCGGTTTCTGGCGGGCTTCTCTTTTTCCGGACGGAAGGCAGAAGTCGAGGTGATGCTGGCGGAGCCGCGGGCCGAGTTGAAGCGCGCCTGGCCGGCGGGCAAGTCGGACATCTCCGTCCACGGCCAGGCGGAGATTGAGACATTCAGCTATCAGGATACGACCGTGGGCCAGGCATTCCGCGACGATTGGTATTTCATTTCGAACGACTTGGAACTCCTGCACCGGACGCTCGATGCGACCGCCACGGGGCTGGGGTCGAAAGCGCTCGCGGCAAATGAGCTTTTCAAGAAATCGACGGCACGACTGCCGGCTAATGGCGACGCCGTGCTCTTCGCGCAGCTCGGCACGCTGACTGACCGGGTGGTCTCGCTGCTCGTCGCCTCGGGGCAGCCGTTGGAGCCGAAGCAGTTGGCCGATTTGAAGAAGATGCAGGCGGTCGCGTGGGGGACGAAGTTTGAGGATTCGCAGATTCGGGACACTCTTTTCCTGCTCAGTCCCGGTCAGGGGGGCGAATCGCCGCTCGCGCGAAGCACGCTCGCTTTCACCGGACCGAATTCTCTCCTGACTTACGCGACAACCCTTCCGGCGACTTTTGAAATGCCGGCGTCTTCGCTGGCGCTGACGGCGTTCATTCCCGGATTCGCAGCGATGGAAAAAGGGCTCGCAGACAAGGGGCTGAAGTGGGCCGATTTCGGCAAGGCTTTCGGACCGGAGTTTGGTGCGGTGGTGAATTGGGCCGAGAACGTGGCGCAACCGACGACGTTGCTCGCAATTGATGTGCGCGATGTGGCGACGGCGAAAAGTTTTGTGGAAGTTTATACCGGAGGCCTGGCGGGTGGGCGGCCTTGGGGGCGTGAGGAAAGGGATGGCGCGGCCATTTACCAACAGCCTGTGGAAGGTTCCGCCGGCTTCCTTGCTTTTCCTCCCGTCACATATGCGCTGACGGACCGCTTTCTTGTGATCGGTTTCAGCAAGCCGGAAATAGCCGGCGCGCTGGAAAACCTGAAAACCGGCGAAGCAGCCATCAT
>JBBSDS010000544.1:0-2072 GCA_038240495.1 Chthoniobacterales bacterium
AGCGACAGATGCAAAAATCCCAGCGGATCGAAAATGGGATGCGGCGCCTGCCAATACGCTTCGAGCAACGTCGCCAAGGCGGTCTCGGCGGCGCGCGCACCTTCCGCGTGGCCTCCCATGCCGTCGATCACGACCAGCAGCACCGCGTTATCGGCGGCCGCCACCGCGACTCGGTCCTGATTTTCTTCGCGGTGGCCGATCAGGCTGACATCCGCGGTTTCGATCTGCAACGTCAGCTCCTGGGCATCTGTTAAACTTCAACACAAGGATTATGGCCGATTTTAGCGCAGACCCCTATGATTCGTAGCATGACCGGATTTGCGCGGCGCGAGCGCCAGTTCCCATGGGGCTCGTTGGCTTGGGAATTGAAGACGGTCAATCACCGATTTCTGGAAATGGGCTGTCGGCTACCCGAGGAGTTCCGGGTAGGCGAAGCAGAATTTCGCCGAATCATCGCTGCCGCCGTGCGCCGCGGCAAAGTCGAGTGCTCGCTGCATTTTCGCCCCGCTGTGGTCGCGGGCGCTCTGGAGGTGGACTCCGAGTTGCTCAGCCGCCTCACGCGGCGGGCGCTCGAGATTGCCGCAGAGGCGGGAGCCGCTGCGCGCATCAATGCCCTGGAATTGCTGCGCTGGCCTGGAGTCATCCGCGACGGCAGCCTCGACTACGCGCCCATGATCGCCGCGGCGCACTCCCTGCTCGAAGACGCGCTGGCGGAGCTCGCCCGCTTTCGCGACAGCGAGGGCGCCCGGCTTCGCGACGCTCTGGATCAGCGCTCCGCCGGCCTGCTGGAGCTCGCCGCGCGCGTGGCGGAGCGCCTCCCGGAGGTGCGCGCCCGCATGCGCATCAAGCTGCTCGAACGCATCGCCCAGCTGGTCAGCGAGGTCGATCACGCGAGGCTCGAGCAAGAACTCGCGATTCTGGCGCAGCGCCTCGACGTGGACGAGGAGATCGATCGCCTGCGCGGCCACGTGACGGAAGTGCGCAAGACCTTCGGCGGACACGAGGCCGCCGGACGGCGGCTGGATTTTCTCATGCAGGAACTGAATCGCGAAGCCAACACGCTGTCGTCGAAATCGCAAGACATTGAAACCACGCGCGCGGCGGTCGATATGAAGGTGTTGATCGAGCAAATGCGCGAGCAAGTGCAGAACATCGAGTAGCGATCGATGCAACGCGGCCGCCTTTACGTGGTTTCGGCGCCTTCCGGTGCGGGCAAGACGAGCTTGGTGAAGGCGTTGATGGAACGCGAACCGCGCATTCGCTTCTCAGTCTCGTATACCACGCGCCCGCCGCGGCCGAATGAGATCCCCGGGCTCGACTACCATTTCGTGACCATGGAACGCTTTACCGAAATGGCGGCGCAGGGCGAGTTTCTCGAGCACGCGCGGGTTTTCGACAACTGCTACGGAACGGGGGTAAGGGCAGTCGAGGAGGCGCTGGTAAACGGCGAGCAGCTGTTGTTGGAAATCGATTGGCAAGGGGCGCGACAGGTCAGAGCCCGGCTGCCGGAGGCCCGCAGCATTTTCATTCTGCCGCCGTCGCGCCGCGCGCTGGAACAGAGGCTGAAGGCACGGAGCACCGATACGGAGGCGGTGATCAATCGAAGGCTCGAGGACGCCGCGCAAGATCTTTCGCATTGGGCAGAATTCGACTCCGTGGTGATCAACGACCGCTTCGAACGGGCGCTCGGCGATCTCCAAGCCATCGTGAACGATCGGGGCAGCGGCCTGGCCGCCACAAGGCCGGAAGTGGCGAGCCTGACCGCTGAGTTGCTGCGGGACCGGCCTGCGCCGTAAGGCACAATTGGCCCGGTCCCCGAGGTTTCTGCTATCCTTACAATCCCTTTATCGGAACCTCAAGTATGGCGCGTATCACAGTCGAAGATTGTTTGCAGAACGAACCCAATCTGTTCAACTTGGTGCTGTTGGCAGCGAAGCGCGCCCGGCGCCTAGCTAACGGTGCGGAAGCCACCGTGGAATGGGAGAACGACAAGCCGACTGTGGTGGCGCTGCGCGAGATTGCCGCTGGAAATATCACGTTCGAGATGTTGGAAGAGCCCGAAGAGCCGGTGC
>JBBSDS010000545.1:0-2064 GCA_038240495.1 Chthoniobacterales bacterium
CGGAAGACCACGGCCTGCTCATCTTCGGGCAGCTCCGTGATGCACTCGGCGACATCGGCCGGCGACCAATCGACGAACGCCTCGCGCAAAGCGGCGAAGTTTCGCTCATTGATAAGCTCCTTGATTTCGGGGCCGATGAGATTGCCGAGCATGTGGTCAGGGAAACACTCCGGCTTGCCGGTTGCCAATGGCCGATTGTGAAAAAGTCGTGCACGCCACTTTTCAATCCGCCGCGGGGCATCTAGCGTGGGCTTGTGAGCTACACGGTTTTCGCCCGCAAATATCGCCCTCAGACCTTCGACGAGATCGTCGGTCAGGAGCACATCGTGACGACGCTCAAGAACGCCATCGAGCAGAACCGGCTCGCGCAGGCGTATCTTTTCGTCGGCCCGCGCGGTACTGGAAAGACCTCGACGGCGCGCATTTTTGCCAAGGCGCTGAACTGCGTGAACGCGCCCACGACGAATCCGTGCGGCGTGTGCGACATGTGCAAGGAAATCGCCGCGGGCAATTCGCTCAACGTCCTCGAATTCGACGCTGCGTCGAACACCAAGGTCGACGAGGTCCGCGAGATCATCCTCGACAACGTGAAATACATGCCGACGGGCGGCGCAAAGTACAAAATGTACATCGTGGACGAAGTTCACATGCTTTCGATCTCCTCGTTCAACGCGCTCCTCAAAACGCTCGAAGAGCCGCCGGCGCACGTGAAATTCGTTTTCGCCACGACCGACGTGCAAAAGGTGCCGACGACGATCATTTCGCGCTGCCAGCGCTTCGACCTGCGCCGCATTCCGACGCCCCAGATTGCGAAGCACCTGCTCTTCATCGCCGGCAAGGAAAGCATCGCGCTCGCGCCCATCGCCGCGGACACCATCGCGCGCGGCGCGGAAGGCGGACTGCGCGACGCCGAGTCGATGCTCGATCAACTCGTCGCCTTTTGCGGCAACACCGTCGGTGAGCAGGACGTGCTCAATATCTTCGGCTTCACCGCGCAGCAAACCGTCGCCGAGCTTTGCGATTACTTGATCGGCGGGCAGACGGCACAGGCGCTCGCCGCGATTCACGCACAGGCGCAAGCGGGCAAGGATCTCAGCCGCCTGATGTCCGACCTCATTGAGCACCTGCGCAACCTGCTCGTCATCCAATGCGACCCGGAGGGCGTGCAGGACGAACTCAGCGCCGAGGCCATCGCCGCGCTGGCGGAGCAAAGCGGACGCATTTCCGCCGACAAGCTCCTCGACCTTATTGAGCAATTCGCTGCCGCCGAAGGCCGGATGAAATGGGCGCCGAACAAGAAGATGCATTTCGAGATCGCCGCGATCCGCGCCATCCAGGCGCTCGGGCAAACGACGCTCACGGAAGTCCTCGAGACGCTGACCGCGTTGCGCGGTGGTGGAGCGCTGCCGGAGAAGCCACGGGCAGTCAGGAGTCAGGAGCCGGCGGTCGTTAGCAAACCCGCGGCTCGAGCGGCGGCGCCGGCGACACCCGCAAAATCCGAACCCACGGCGCTGGCAACGCGGCCATCGCTGGTCGCAGCCGTGGCCGCTTCACTCGGCGAGACAAAACCCACGCCGCCACCGAAAGCTGAGGCTGAGCCCGTTCCCGTCATTCGCGAAGAACCGGCCACAGCCGCCCCGGCCGACGGTCCCGCAGTTTCTGTGGAAGAGCTTTGGCCGGCGATCATCGCCCGCATCCGCAAGGATCGCCCGCTCATCTCGGGATGGGTCGAAGCCGGGATGTTGCTCGAAGTTAAGAACGGCACGGCCATCGTCGGCTTTCCTCCGGATCAAAACCTCGCGATGGAGTATTGCGAGACAGCCAACAACCGAAAACTGCTGGAGCAAATTGCCAGTGAACTCGCGGGACGTTCGCTGACGCTTAAATGCGTCGCCCGCCCCGGCCTCATCGTCACGCCCCCGGCGCCGATGCCGTCGCAAAAGCCCGAACCGCCCGCCGATCCAATGCTGGCCTTCAAAGACGATCCGCTCATTCAAAAAGCACTCGCCGAATTCAAAGCCGAAATCCTCTCCGCGTAATGGCTGCAACTTTCCTCCCGATGTC
>JBBSDS010000546.1:0-2010 GCA_038240495.1 Chthoniobacterales bacterium
CGATTCCGCGGAACCACGCCACGTGCAGATTCGTGCTGTGCTGCTTTTGATTGGCCGGCACGGCGCCGCCGCCCGCGGTCTCGACCTGCAAATCCGCCAACCCCAGAGCGCGCTGGATCGGGCCTTGCAGCACGGCGACGTTTTGAATGTTGGCAAACGTCACCGTCATTTCGCGGACGGTCACCACTCCTTCACGCACGCGCAGGCTGCGATCGGTGACTACATACCACCGCTTTTCATAATTCAGCCGCAGCACCGCCAGCGAAAGGACGAGGTGCAAGAGGATGAGCAGGAAGACGAAGGCCGACACCGTGAAGACAATCGCGCGCACCGCTGTCGGCACATGCTTGTCCATCATCAGGGCGAAGTTGATGCCACCGAAGATTGCCACGCCGAGCAGAAGCATGAACGCCGCGCCGATGCTCCAAATCACCACGAGGTATTTAAAAAACGCCGGTGCGGCGCGGAAGACTCGGGCGGTCGCCTCGTCGCCCGGCGGCGGTGTGGGATCGTGCGGAATGCGCAGCAGCCTCTCACACGTCTGGCGGAAGGTGCTACACATGGGCGTCGCTCGCAGTGCCTTTGTCCGTGCGGATTGCGAGGAGCCCGCGCGTCTGCCGCAGCTCGTCGCGAATGCCGAGGAGCAGCGTGACTACTTCATCATCGCCCGCACCCGCCGTGGCGGTCAGGGCCGGTGGCGCGGACGGGGTCTTCTCCCGTGCTCCGCGCATCCGCGCATAAAGAAAATCACGGATCGCCTCGGATTGATGAAATCCCTCGATCGTCAGCTCTGCGCCTGCGGTCCCGGATGCCGTCTGGATCTGCACGTCCGCCAGCCCCAGCCAGCGCTGAATGATTCCCGAGCTGAGATGGATGTCCTGAATGCGTGCGTAAGTCACATTCACCTCGCGACGAAAAAGGATGCCGACCTTCATGTGAATCCCCTCCGCGTCGAAGCGATAGCGCAGCGTGTGGTAACGGAACCACAACACCGGGAGCGCGATCAGCGCCACCGGTCCGCTCAGGATCGAACGGATGAGATACAGCTTCCACAGCACCGGCTCGGGGCGCTCCAAGGCATAGATGGCATCAGCGTTCATGCCGGGAGGAGAGCAGGTTCCTGGCGTTGGGGCCACTGCGAGTTAGCCGGCATGAAAGAAGGTAACGAAGCCGAGTGCCAAGAAGCGCGTGATGACGGCTGCAAATCCGATGCCGTGTGCCAGGAGAAGCCCGCGGCAGCGAAGCCAAAGCTTCCGGAAACCGGAATACTGCGCAAAGATGTCAGCAACATAGGTCGCGCAGTAACAAAGGCTGGCGAGCACTGCGAGGACAAATAGAAAGAGGATGCCGTTGAAGGTGAGGGTAATACCAAACGCAGTTGAACTTCGGACTTCCGACTGAAGGACGGAGTTCCCACGACGCCGAGCCTGACCTGGTTAGTGTATCAATGCGGCGAAAGACGAGTTGTAGCGGCGGTCTATGACCGCCGTGAACGTGCTGGGTAGATGAAGTCGGCGGTAATAGACCGCCGCTACAGAGGATCCGATTACGGTTACTTGACTCCAGTCGCGAGTAGCGTCTTGAAATGCGGGGCTTGCGGCTCCCGAGAGACAACACTGATTTCGATGTCGCGGAATCCGGCCTCTTCGAGGAATTGGTGCAAGTCCGCCTCGCTGAAGCCGAGCCAGCGGTCGGCGTAAAGTTCGCGGGCTTCTTCAAGTTGGTGTTGAAGGAGGTCGAGGATGGCAATGCGTCCACCGCGTTTCAGGATACGATGAGCGGCGGCAATGGCTCTTTGCGGATTGCTGGCGTGGTGCAGTGCCTGGCTGAGGAGGGCGAGATCGACAGAGTTTGCCGGGATGGGAGGCTCCTCGATTTCGCCGAGTCGATATTCGAGATTCTTGAAGCCGTGCTTCTTGGCGAGCGTCGCGCCGAACTCGACCATCTTTTCCGAGTTATCGATGGCTATGACTCTTTTGGCACGCTTGGCCAGAAGCTGTGCGAGCGTGC
>JBBSDS010000547.1:0-1975 GCA_038240495.1 Chthoniobacterales bacterium
AGCGCATCGTCGAGCAGGTGCATGCGCTCTTGCGCGATCTCAAACCTTGGCTGGAACTGTGCACTTAATTCCGGTTGGCGCGCCGTGCGACTCAAGGAGCGGCGGCATCCTGCCGCCGATCAACAGGCCAAACACAGTCACACCAAAAGGTGATAGTGTGTGGTGCGTCGATTTGGCGGCTGGAAGCCGCCGCTCCTTGGCTACCGTCTCATAACCTTGCTTCCGACTACATCGTTCCGGCTTAGTTCCAACAGTCCACAGCAACTCTCCCAGACATCTCCCTCCATGAAACTTGAAACCATCCTTGTTCCTTTTCTCGCGCTTCTGCTCGCCGGTCATGTGGCGGCAGATGGCGAGGGCCGCGACCTCCATGTGGACCCGGTGAGCGGCAACGATCGAAACGACGGCGTCGCCATGCCGGTGAAGACCATTTCGCAAGCCATCAAGCTCGCGCAGCGCGGTGATACCATCCATCTTACGCCCACCCGTTACAAGGAATCCGCCGTCTTCGCCAACAAGCTCGGCGAGCCGGGTCGGCCCATCACCCTCGACGGCCACGGCGCAGTGCTCGACGGTGCCGAGTCGCTTATTGCCGCCGACTGGCAGATGACCGCGCCCGGCCTTTACCGCAACGATCGTCTCCTGCGCATGGATCCCGCCATTCTCATGCGCTGGTTCTTTGTCTTCGACGGGAAGATGAATCACATGGGTCGCACGAGCAAAGGCCCGACCGCGCCGCTCAAAAAGCCCGAGGAACTCACGCCCGGCGAGTGGACATACCTACCCGACGAACCCATCACGCGCGAGACAAAGCAAATAACTGGCGCGTTCTTCATCAAGACCGATCCCGCACAGACACTCGACGCCTGCCGCATCGAAGCGCCCATCCGCTCCGCCGGCGTGGGATTCGGCGGCCATTGCGAGCACATCGTTATTCGTCATGTCACCAGCACGCACGTTCACAACGACGGCTTTAACATCCACGGCGATCAGCGCGGACTCGTCTTTGAAAACATCGCCGCTATCGACTGCGGCGACGATGGCTTCAGCGCGCACGAAGCCGCGGAGTGCCGCATCGTCGGCTTCGTGAGCATCGGCAACTCGACCGGCCTTTGCGACACCGTCGCGAGCAGCACGCATTACAAGAACGTCTTCATCCGCGATTGCCTTGGCTACGATGTCTTCTTCATCAGCCACGGCTCGCACAGCATCGAAAACGCCATCGTCGAATCCAGCGCCGCGCGTGCCGTGGCCATCGGGCGCGACCCTTTCAGCCCCGACGGCACCTGTGCCGTGCGCTTCAAGAACGTGCTCGTGCGCCGCATAGGTGGCGGGCCGCAGGAGTTTCGCATCAGTGCCGGTGCGAAGCTGGAAGCCGAGCGTTGCACCTTTCAAAACTTGATGGTGCAAGCCACGCCCAACAGCAATATAAGTTTCGTCCGATGCCTGATAACCGGCGATCCCAAGCCGGAGTTAATAGCGTGGAAGGAGGTTGTTTGGCGCGGTGAGAGTAACGTCTATGACCTAAAGAGTCTGCGTGTGGATAAGACAAGCTTTACGCCGCAAACCTTCGCGGAATTTCAAAAGTTCACAAACAGCGAGGTTGGCTCGCAATGGAGTGCCGCCAAGCCGCCGGAAGGGGTCGGTTCGGACGAACTGGCTTTGAGCAGGGTTCCCATGCTCAAACCTGCCAAATAGTCCGTTCAAGCTATTGAAACTGCACGAGTGCGAAATCGAGATGCCAATACCGCCGTTTCTGCGACTGGAAGGGGGGCAAATGTGCAAGGGATCGGATCGCTGCCGGTCAAAAAGGTGGAGCGCAGGCCCGGCGTGCTGCCGTCAGAAGTAGTGGACCGGATCAAGAAGGCGCTCCGGTGGGCGTCGAATTTGGATATGTCTGCGCCTTTCGCGCGTAGCAGCCTGTCAAGAAATGTTGCTGACCCCTACCTCTCCTACCTTGACCCGTAACTCTACT
>JBBSDS010000548.1:0-1933 GCA_038240495.1 Chthoniobacterales bacterium
GCTGTCAGTCCCTGCTTCGGCAGTTCCGGCTCCGGTATGCCCCAGAATTCCGCGATGAACTCGCGATGCTCCGGCTTGTTGATGTCGCGCCCGCCGGGAAGCTGATTGCAACGCTGCCCGTGCTCGCGTCCGCCCTGCCCGTTGCCCTGACCGGTGATCGTCCCGTAGCCGCTGCCGGGTTTTCCGATGCGGCCCGTCGCGAGCACAAGGTTGATGTAGGTCAGCACATTCTCGACACCTTTCGTGTGGTGCTCGATGCCGCGCGCGTGCAGGAGCATCGAAGTCTCCGCCGGGCCCCACATCTCCGCCGCGGCGATGATGCTCTTCGCGGGAACGCCGGTGATTTTCTCCGTCACCTCCGGCGTGTAGCGCTTCACCAGATCGCGCACTTTGTCGAAGTCGTGCGTGTGCTCGGCGATGAACTTTTCGTCCGTCCACCCGCGCTCGATCATCACATGCAGGATGCCATTCGCCAGCGCGCTGTCGCGGCCCGGACGCACCGGCAGGAACAGATCCGCCGTGCGCGCGATGGGCGTGATGCGCGGATCGATGACGATGATTTTCGCGCCGTTATCGCGCGCGCGCCACACGTAGTCGGTGAGGATCGGGAAGCACTCGGCGAGATTCGTCCCGGTGAGGATGATGACCTTCGCCTCCAGGATGTCGCTCCACGGATTCGCCGCGCGATCCACGCCGAACGCCATGCGGTTCGCCGCGCCCGCGCTGACCATGCAGAGGCGTCCGTTGTAATCAATGTTCGCCGTCTGCAGCGCGATGCGCGCGAACTTGCCGTTGAGATATGCCTTCTCGTTCGTCATCGAGGCGCCGCCGAGAAATGCGAACGCGTCCTTGCCGTATTTCGCCTGCACCGACTGGATGCCAGCGACGGTTTCATTCAGCGCCTCATGCCAGTTGGTCGCGATGAACCCGCTCTCGCTGCGCAGCAGCGGCGCGACGAGCCGGTCGGGATGATCGTTCTGCTGGTAGCGCTTCACGCCCTTGGGACACAGCTTGCCCTGGTTTAAGGGAAATTCCTCCCACGGCTCGAAGCCGATGACTTTGTCGTCTTTCACCTTGAGCTGGATGCCGCACTGCACACCGCAGAAGCAGCAGTGCGTCTTCACGAGCTTGTCTGGCTCGCGGTTGTCCCAACCGGCGGCGGGCGTATGCACGGGCGTCGGGCCGAAGAGCTGCTCGTAGTTTTTCTCAGGCAAAGTGAGCGTGGCCATTTTAGATGCGGATTGTGGAATGCAGGGCGCGGGAGGTCATCGTCCGACGGTCCGTCCTTGGTTGAGCGCCAGCAGCCGGCGGCGGCATGCGGGGCAGATGTCCTGATAGTGAACGCGTCCGCGCGGCGTGCCGAAGCGGTAGTCGAAGCCGAGTTGATCGAGCACGACCTTCAGATCGTCCACGTGCATCTGGCTCGCGAAGTCCTCGCCGCACGCGCGGCAATGCGCGCGCGGACCGCTCTGGCCGGATTTTGTGTAAATGCTCACCGCGAGCGAACACGAACGCTGGAAGATGTGGAAAAGTTTTCCAAACGGAATGTAGAGCAGCAGCGAGACGACGGCCACCATGTGGACCACCGCCCACAGCCCGTGGCCGCGCCCCGCGAAAAATTTGTAGCTCACTGTCAGCGCGAGGCCGGTGACGGTCACGGCGAAGATGAGCAGCAGCGGCAGGATGTCCTCGAAGAACTTCTGCGTCGCGCGCTCGCCCGCATCGGTGACGCGCCGCCACGCCGCAAGCACGAGTCCCACGAGCACGATCACGGCATTCGCATCGTGGCACCCCGCGCGTTCGCCGAATTGCAGGGGTGGAATGTGGATTGATGCCGTTCAGTAAACATCGCGCTGGTAGCGTTTTTCCGATTTGAGCTTGTCCACGTAGGCCTTCGCCTCGTCTGCGGATTTTCCGCCCGCTTTTTCGATGA
>JBBSDS010000549.1:0-1871 GCA_038240495.1 Chthoniobacterales bacterium
CGGCCTGGTCGTCGCGGAGGCCGGGCTGAACAGCGGCGCGCTCATCACCGCGAGCCAGGCGATCGAGCACGGGCGGATGGTCTATGCCGTCCCCGGCCAGATCGACCGCCCCTCCGCCGCCGGCTCAAACCGCCTCATCCAGCAAGGCGCCAAGCTCATCACCAGTGCCGCTGACGTCCTCGATGACCTGCAATCCCTCTTCCCGGAACAGCGCGGATTGCACGGTTCCACCGGAGCCTCAGCATCGGTTGCGACCCTCTCCGCCGACGAAAAAACGGTACTCGAAGCGGTCGATCAGGCCGAGACATCCATCGATGTGATCGTCGGAAAATCGGGCTTGCCCACACCGAAAGTCACCTCCACGTTGCTCGCCCTTGAAATGAAACGGCTGGTCAAACAACTCCCCGGCCAGCAGTTCATAAAGCTTTCCTAAACCTCCCCCACATGTCGAAAACGCTCGTCATCGCCGAAAAACCCAGTGTCGCCGCCGACCTCGCCAAAGCGCTCGGCGGGATCAAAAAGGACGGCGACTGGTTTGAGGACGACCGCTATGTGATCTCCTCGGCGGTGGGTCATTTGCTGGAACTCGCACCGCCCGAGGGCTTCGAACCGGCCAAGGGCAAATGGAAGATGGAGAATCTGCCGTCGCTCCCGCCGGAGTTTGCGCTGGCCCCGATCGACAAGAACGTCGGCCGGCTGAACGTGCTCAAGCGGCTGCTCAAACGGAAGGACGTGAGCGCGATCATCAATGCCTGCGACGCCGGTCGCGAAGGCGAGTTGATCTTTCGCAATATCCTCAAAGCCACCGGCGTGCAGAAGCCGCTCCAGCGCCTCTGGCTGCAATCGATGACCGCGGAATCCATCCGCACGGCGTTCCAAAATCTGCGCTCGGACAATGATATGAAGCCGCTGGCCGATGCCGCAGTCTCGCGCTCGGAATCCGACTGGCTCGTGGGCATCAACTCGACGCGGGCGCTGACGGCCTTCAACTCGCAGGGCGGCGGCTTCAACAAAACGACCGCCGGTCGCGTGCAAACTCCGACGCTGGCAATCCTCGTTGATCGCGAGGAAAAGATCCGCGCCTTTCAGCCGCGCGCTTATTGGGAAGTGTTCGCCGATTTCGGCGTCGCCGCTGGCAGTTACCGCGGACGCTGGTTCGATTCCGCATTTAAGAAAGGCGCGGAAGAAGAACGCGCCGAGCGCATCTGGGACAAGGCGAAAGCCGACGCGATCAAGGCGAAGTGCGAAGGGAAGCCGGGCACGATCGAGGAGGAGAAAAAGCCGACAACCCAAGCGCCGCCACTGCTCTACGACCTGACCACACTCCAGCGCGAAGCCAACCAGCGCCACGGTTTTCCCGCGAAGATGACCCTGCAAATCGCGCAGGCTCTTTACGAGAAGCACAAGGCGCTCACCTATCCGCGAACCGACTCGCGCTACCTGCCCGAAGACCATGTCGCCACGGCGAAGCGCGTCATGGGCAGCTTCGAGGATCGCTCACTCGCCAGCCACGCCGAGACGGCGCTGCGCGACGGCCTTGTTCATCCCAACAAACGCATCTTCAACAACGCCAAGGTCAGCGATCACTTTGCCATCGTCCCGACCGGCACCGTGCCGACCGGGCTGAGCGAGACGGAGCACAAGATTTACGATCTCGTCGCGCGTCGCTTCATCGCGGTATTTTATCCGGCCGCGCAGTTTGAGGTCACGACGCGCATCACGACCGTCGAGCAGGAAAAGTTTCGGACCGATGGCAAGATCATCATCGATCCCGGCTGGCTCGCGGTCTATGGCCGGCAGGCTGAAGGCGAAGGCGAAAACGACAAGGCCATCGTGGCGATTCGGCCCAATGAAACTGCGAAGACCGAGGC
>JBBSDS010000550.1:0-1857 GCA_038240495.1 Chthoniobacterales bacterium
AACGCAGCGATGGGGCCATTCCCTTCGCCGGTCAGGCCGACGTTCTCAGTTCCCCGATGCGCGGAGGCGCGGCACTCGAAGACGCCATCCACGCCATCGGCGTGGAAATGAATCAGCTCCCACGGCTTGATGCGATCCACGTACT
This sequence comes from Chthoniobacterales bacterium, assembly GCA_038240495.1. Taxonomy (GTDB): domain Bacteria; phylum Verrucomicrobiota; class Verrucomicrobiia; order Chthoniobacterales; family Chthoniobacteraceae; genus Chthoniobacter. Next base: position 146 of record JBBSDS010000550.1, read on the forward strand.
CGCGCCAGAACATCGCCTTGAGCTCGGCAGCCGTGACTTCGCGGCCGAGCGCATCGACAGCATCGTTCGCGATCGGGCCAAATTCCCGCTGCATGTCTTTCGGCAGTTCCATCCCAAACTCGCTCTCGAGCAAATAGGCGACGCCGCCTTTCCCACTCTGGCTGTTCACTCGAATGACCTCGCGATATTCGCGCCCGATGTCGGCGGGATCGATGGCCAGATACGGCACGTCCCAATGAGTGCGACCTTCACGCTCCCATTCGGCCAGGCCTTTCTTAATCGCATCCTGATGCGAGCCGGAGAAGGCCGTGAATACAAGCTCCCCGGCGTACGGCTGGCGCGCGGGCACGGTCATGCCGGTGCAGCGTTCGTAGATTTCGATGAGCGCATTCAGGTTGCGAAAATCGAGGCGCGGATCGATGCCGTGCATGTAGAGATTCATCGCGACGATGACGATGTCGAGATTGCCCGTGCGCTCGCCGTTGCCGAAGAGCGTGCCCTCGACGCGCTGCGCGCCCGCCAGCAAGCCCATCTCCGTCGCCGCCACGCCGGTGCCGCGGTCATTGTGGGTATGCAGACTGATGATCACGGACTCGCGATTCTTGAGGTTCCGGCTGATCCATTCGATCTGATCCGCATAGACGTTTGGCATCGCGACCTCCACCGTGTCCGGCAGGTTCAGAATCATCGGGCGAGCAGGCGTCGGCTGCCACACGTCCATCACCGCCTCGCTGATCTCTTTCGAGAACTCGACTTCCGTCGCAGAAAAACTTTCCGGCGAATATTGCAGCCGCACATCCGTTCCCCCGAGGCGCGGCAGGCGGTCCTTGATCCATTGCGCGCCTTGCATGGCGATCTGTTTGATCTCCTCCTTCGACTTGCCAAAGACCACGCGACGCTGCGCGGGCGACGTCGAGTTGTAGAGATGAATGATCACGCGCTTCGCACCGATGAGCGATTGCACGGTCTTTTCGATCAAGTCCTCCCGCGCCTGCACGAGCACCTGAATGGTCACATCATCCGGGATGCGGTCCTCTTCGATCAACCGGCGATTGAATTGAAACTCGGTGTTCGATGCGGATGGAAATCCGACCTCGATTTCCTTGAAACCGCACTTCACCAGTGCGTCGAAGAGCTCGAGTTTTTGCGAGACGTTCATCGGCACGGCCAGCGCCTGGTTGCCGTCGCGAAGATCGACCGAGCACCAGATGGGCGGCGCGGTCAGGGTGCGCGCGGGCCACTGGCGATCTGTGATCGGGATCGGTGGGAAAGGAAGATACTTGCTGCTTACTTGGGGAATCATGGAGGACTGGAATTGCGGGCGGAGGGACATTCACAAGACCAGCCGCCACTTCCGCCCGGAGCAGCGCCAGCCGACGAGTTACGCGAGGAGAGCTCCGCGATCCGTGCGCAGAAAAGCGCGCGCGGAAAGTGCGCGGAGCGAGGTAAGTCGGCTGGTCAGCAGATGACGCATGAGGGCTCGAAAAATAACCGATGCCACGCACTTGGCAACTTCGGAAAGCGGTCTGTCGTGGATCAGTTTGATTTCAAAATCGCGGTGCTGCCAGCCGCCAGGCTGAGACTACTACTTCGAGGGCGCGTAAACTTCCTCGCCCTCCTCGACCGCGACGGCGTCGTCCACTTCCTTGTACGAAAGCGGCGCGAATCTTTCCGCATTGAACCCGCGCTCGACTCCCACCTTGTTCGTCGGA
>JBBSDS010000551.1:0-1848 GCA_038240495.1 Chthoniobacterales bacterium
AGATGGCCGACTTGATGGCATTCATTCGCGGATCGTAACAGCTAACGAGAAAGGAATTTCCGTCGCAAAGAAGCAAAGAAGCGAAGGGATGCCGGCAATACTGTTGGCTGGCCCGCGTTCTGCTCCGTGGCTTCACCCTTCCATCCTTCAACTTTTCCATCACTCCATCCAATCTTTGCTTCTTTGCTTCTTTGCGACAAACTCAGTGAGCGCAACTCCCCTCCCCAGCTATCGGCCGTTCTCCCGCTCGTCCCATGCCCGACCCCAACGCCAGCATCGTTGAAGTCCGCACCTATTTCGTGCGCGGTCGCAACGCTCTCGTTGCCCGCGCAGATTTCGGGCCGCTTTACATCGACTACTATCTGCACCGCGCCGACCACGACCTGGTTTATGAGAACGGGCACGATGCCATGCTGAAGGAATCGCTGGCGGCACTGACCCTGCACCTGGCTTCGCGGCCGCAGGAGGAGTCGTGCGGCTGGACCTTCAATTTTCATCAACCGCATTTAAATCTCTTCGTCACCGGTTCTTCGCGTCCGGGCCGGGTCGCGGGCCGCGTGTTCACCGAGGATGTGCGCGAGTTCGGCAAGAATCTGCTGATCGGCCAGACCACCAGGCCGAATCATCCGCCGGTGCAGAGCCTCGTCGAATTCAACAACGGCGGAATTTTTCCTGCGGTGGAACTGTATTACGCGCAGAGCGAGCAGCGCCTGGCCCGCCTGTTCTGCTACGAGGACGAGGACATGGTCTTGGTCTCCGCCCAGCCGGACTGCGACGAAACCTGGCTCGCCGCGCTCACCATCGAAGATGTTCACGCCCTCGACGCGACGGAGCAGCTTTCGCTCCTGGAGCGCCGGACATATGTGTGGGAATGCGGCTGCTCGGTGGATCGATTGTATCCGATCCTCGGGAAACTGGCCGGGGACGACCTCGACGAAGTTTTCGGCGGCGAGGAGATCATCACCCTCACCTGCCCCCGCTGCGGGGCGCGCTATCGGGCTGCGCGGGAGCAATTCGAGGCTTGGAAAGAGCGTGCGTGACGCCGCGACGACGGAATGATGGAAGATTGGAAGAGTGGAATGTTGCAATCATGGAAAGATGCCATGATGGCGTAAACACCATCACCGCGCGATCCACTCTTCCACTCTTCCACTCTTCCACTCTTCCACTCTTCCACTCTTCCACTCTTCCACTCTTCCACCTCCCCACGCTCCCGCGCATGGACAAGCCGCCCGCCCACGCCCCGACCGTCGTCATCGAGAATTTCTACCCCTCGACCAACGCGCCCGGCCACCTGCTCAAGCGCGTGGTCGACGAGCCGCTCGACGTCTACGCGGATATCTTCAAGGACGGCCACGATGTGATCTCCGCCGTGCTGAAGTGGCGCCTGCAAGGCGGCACCCGCTGGCTTGAGTCCACTCTGCGCCCCTTGGTAAACGACCGCTGGCAAGGGTGCTGCAGTTTTCCCAGGGCCGGCCGCTGGGAGTTTGTGATCGAGGCCTGGCCCGACTCGTTCCGCGCGTGGAAGAAGGCTTTCAAGGCCAAGTTCGACGCCGACGATCCGGAGATTCAGATCGAGGCGCGCGAGGGCGGGAAGCTGCTGGAGCAGGCCGCGCTGCGTGCGCGGGGCGCCGGCTCCGCGGATGCGGCGGCGGAACTCGACGACCTCGCGGCCATGCTCCGCAAACTGAAGGTGCGGGACCTGATCGAAATCGTGATGTCGGACGACCTGCAGTTGATGCTCGACCGTTTTCCTGACCGCACGATGAGCACGACCTCGCCACCGCTGCGGGTCGTCGTCGAGCGCGAGCGCGCCCGGTTTTCGGCGTGGTATGAATTCTTTCCGCG
>JBBSDS010000552.1:0-1824 GCA_038240495.1 Chthoniobacterales bacterium
ATGAAGAACGCGAGGCCGATGCCGGCGACCACGCCGAGCGCGGCGGCGAGGATCATGTAGAGGATGACGCTCGGCTTTTCCGGATAAAGCCCGGGCAGCGCGCGCTGCCAGATTTTCACCGGCACCTGCGAGAAGGTCTGCTCAAATCGCGCCTGCTCATAGCGCTGCTCCATGCTGAGCAAAAGCTGCTTGGCCATGAGGTAGCCCGACTTTTTTTCCACATAGCGATTGGTCGTCGTCTTCTCGGCGATCTGCGTCTCGTGGCGTGCCTTCATCTGCTCGTCGTACGTCTTGAGCGTGTTTTCCTCGATGCCGAGCTTGATCCGCTGCGAGCGCCGGATGCCTTCGAGCGCGTCGCTCAGCGTTTTCGTATAGACGACCACTTGCGCGCGCAGCGACTTCATCCGCGGATGATTTTCCCCGAGTCCCGCGCTGAGAAACTTTGCCTCCTCGGCCTTGGCATCCTGCAAAAGGCTCACGGTTTTTTCCACGGTCAAGTCGCTGATGTTCAGCATCCGCAGCGCCTCCATGAGTTCGTCCGGCTTCAATTGCTCGATGCGCGAAAGCTGGCTGCGCAATTGATCGACCTTGGCACGGGTGTCCACCGCGACCGCTTCCGCGCCCACGGACACTCGATCGGAAGTGATCGAGAGCTGCGCGTTGGAACTCTCCGGATCGGGATCCACGACGCTGTCTTCCTGGCGAATGTGCGAAGCGTCCTGGAAGAGCTGCGCCACCTCGGTGCGCTTGGTTTTCAGCTCGTCCTTCATCTCGGCGAGCGTCTGATCGATGTTCTTACGCGATTCCTCGATGCGCTTGTCGCGATAAGTGATCGCAATGGTATTCGCGATGTCGGCGGCGAGCTGCTTGTCAGTGTGATAGACGCCGATTTCCACGAGCGTGGTGTTCCGCTGCTGCGTGACGATGATGCTGCGGGCGAGCGATTCGGTGACCCACTGCATCGGCATGGTCATTCCGGGTGGCGAGAGCTTTTTGACGAGGTCGAGTTTCTCGATCACGGGATTGAGAATCTCGGCCTTTTTGATGACTTGAAATTGCGTTTCGAGAAACTGCGGATCCGTCCTGCCCGAGGAGGCGGATTCGCCGATATTCGTGCCGCGGTTGAACGTGTCCGGCTTGATTTCCACCGTCACCTGCGAGTAGTACTGGCGCGGGAGAAAATAGACATAGACGCCCGCCGTCACCATGACCAAAAAGAAGGTCAGCAGGATGAGGCCGAGGCGCAGTTTGATCACGCGCCAGTAGTCGAGAAAATGAAGTTTTGCCTCGGTGGATTCAGTCATGGGACGTGGGTGTGAGCGGTGCGAGATTCGTGGCCGACGGGAGGGCGGGAAAGAAACCACGCGTCGCCACCGCGCGCAACGGAAGAGTGCGGCACCCGCGAGCGCGGTGCGCTTTCCTAGTACTCGTACTGGACGCTGAAGAGGACGCGATTCCGGTCGAAATCCTGCTGGCCGGTCGAGCTGTCCTGCACCGTGTAGCTGTAGCGCGCACCGAGGACGAAATGCCGGTCGAGGCGATACTGCACTCCGAAATTCGCATCCACCACATCGGTCGAACTGCCGGAGCCGAGGCGCGGATTGTAGTCGGTGTGGACGAAATTGACGCCCGTATTCGCGGAGAAACGCGAGGTGAATGCCTGCTGGTAAAGGAGACCGAAACGGTAAGACAGATTCTCGTCGCCCGCCGTCGTGGACTGCTCGTATCCGTAGCGAAAATTCGCCGAGAGCGTGGAATGCCGGCCCGTGAGATAGTTCACCGAAAGCTCTGCATACGGCGCGGAACTGCTGCCCGCGATCCCCA
>JBBSDS010000553.1:0-1813 GCA_038240495.1 Chthoniobacterales bacterium
ACGGGTCCGGCAACATCCACAGCGTCATCAATGCGCTGCGGCATGAAGGCGCAAACGTCGAACTCATCAGCGACCCGCGACGCCTCGCCGAAGCCGACGCCATCGTGCTGCCCGGTGTCGGCGCGTTTGGCGATTGCGTCCGCGGTCTGCAAACCCGCGGGCTCTGGGAACCGCTCGCCGCGTGGCTGGCCGCCGATAAACCGTTTCTCGGCATCTGCGTCGGCTACCAGATGCTTTTCGAGGAAAGCGAAGAATCGCCCGGCGTACGCGGCTTCGGCTTCTTTCCGGGGAAAGTAAAGCGCTTCACCACACGGGGATTGAAAGTCCCGCAAATCGGCTGGAACCAGCTCGACCTTTCTCCACATCTGCTCTGGCGCGGACTCCCCGCGCAGCCGCACGTCTATTTCGTCCACTCCTATTTTCCCGATTCGACTGACGCCGCCGTGATCACCGCGCGCTCGACATACGGTGAAACCTTCGCCGCTGCCGCCGCGCGCAGCCGCATCGCCGGCGTCCAGTTTCACCCGGAAAAAAGCCAGGCCGTCGGCCTCGGCATCCTGCGCAATTTCATTTTGAGTGTATCCGCGGGTTCTGTGGCGGCCGCCGGATAACATCGTGAAAATTTTTCTCACCAAGCGGCTCCGTTGGCTGCTCTGGTTTTCGGCACTGACTTTGTATGCGTTTGTGGTCGTCTTCCCACTCGGCAATCTTCTGACGCGCACGCTATCCGTAGCGCTACTTGGGACTGTTTGGATCGGGCTGATAGCTCTCACATGGCGACATCGCTTTCTACGAATCGCGCTCCTCGGCTTCACGGGATTATGCCTGGCATTTTTCGCTCTGCCCAGACAGGTGCCACGGGATGTGCCTTCTCTCCGGAACGAGTACACCGCCGGGCTCCGACGCTACGAAGGCAGGAATTATTTTTGGGGAGGGGAAAGCCCGAAAGGCATCGACTGTTCCGGCTTGATCCGGCGCGGATTGATTGATGCGCTCGTCCTTCGCGGTGTCCGCACGCTCGATGCGGCAATGGTTCGCGAAGGAATCTCATTGTGGTGGCATGATTGCTCGGCCCGCGCTCTGGGAGAGAGCTATCGGGGTTTGACGATTCACTTGCTCGACACCCCAAGCATCAACGCACTCGACCACTCTCAACTGTTACCGGGAGACCTGGCCGTGACGGACACCGGCGTTCACATCATGGCCTATCTGGGCGGCGATCTCTGGATTGAGGCCGATCCAGGAGCCTCGCATGTGATCACGGTTGCGGTTCCCTCGAATGACAACCTCTGGTTTCACGGCCCCATGAAAATCATGCGCTGGAGCCTCCTCTCGGACGGGATCTGATTATTGCGTTGCCGGGTTGGCGAATTCGTAGAAAGTGCCGACCTCTTTTCAAACGCCTAGCGCTCATCCCCTTCCCAGCCGTGCTCCTATTCCCCGCAATCGATCTCATGTCCGGCGAAGTCGTCCGACTCCGCCAGGGCAAAGCCGAACAGAAGACCGTTTATTCCCAGGACCCTCCGGCGTTCGCGCTGCGTTGGGAGAAGGAAGGCGGCGATTGGTTGCATGTCGTTGATCTCGATGCGGCCTTCACCGGCGAGCAGCGGAATCTCGGCGTGGTCCGGGCGATCTGTGCGGCGGTGAAGTTTCCCGTGGAACTCGGTGGCGGCATCCGTGATCGCGCAGCGGCGGAGCGCGCGCTAGACGCGGGTGTGTCGCGGGTGATCGTCGGAACGCGCGCGGCGGAGTCACTGGACTTTATTACGGAACTGGCGACGGCGTTTGGCAGCGAGCGCGTGGCTGTGGGCAT
>JBBSDS010000554.1:0-1795 GCA_038240495.1 Chthoniobacterales bacterium
CCTCCCCATGGTTCCGCCTCGATCGCCCCTGCGCCGACGGCAAGGAGCGCCCGATGCTCGACAGCCATCCTCCAAACGGAGAGAAGCTCACCGGCACCCTTCGCTCCAAGACGTTTGATCTTCCTCCACAGCTCAGCTTCTGGCTCGCGGGCCATCGCGGATTCCCGACGGCGCCCGCGCACGAAAAGAATCTCGTCCGTCTCGTCGATGCCGACACCGGCCATGAAATAGCGCTCGCGTTTCCGGCGCGCCACAACACCGCGATCCGCATCACGTGGCAAACCGGAAAAATGCCGGCGAAGCGTGCTTATCTGGAACTCGTCGACGGCGACGATGCCACCTCCTACGCCTGGCTCGCCGCGGGCGGCTTTGAGCCCGCGGTCGTGGACATTCCGGATCTCAACTCCGCAACCTTCGACAAACGAGTCCGCGCAGCGGCCGAACTGGCGCTGATGCCACCGGAACGAAATGAGCCCGCAGCAAAACACGTCACATCGACCGCTCTCAGTTCCATGATCATGACCGATTCGCTCGCCTTTCCCGAACTCCACAAACTCGCCGCCAGCCTGCCTCACCGTGAGTCGTTTTCGCCGGACACGCGTGTCGCTCTCGCCAGGACCAGCATCCTTGGACGGCTGCTGCCGCCCGCAGAGTTCTTCGAATTGGCGCGCGACAACGAACTCGCGACCACAGTGTTCAGTATCCTTGGAGACCACGCCGACGACCATGCGGAAACCGCGAAGGCCTTCAAATCCTTAACCACCCGCGCGCAGATCAAGTTGGCCTCCGCCCTCGCCAGCTCGAATAACACCGCTGCGACCTTGCTCAAAGTCGCCCCGCCGCGAGTGCTCGCGGACCCGCTCGTCTCAGGAAAACTCAAGGCGCTCAACGACGAAACCCTCACACAGCAACTCGTGGCCATCACGGCGAATCTCCCCTCGCAAAATGAGGCCTTGAACACGCTCATCGCCGCGCGCTTGCAAAGCTACGATCCGGCGAAAGCCGACGCGGATCGTGGAAAGGCGGTCTTCGCGCAGGTCTGCGTCGCCTGCCACCGCATCGGCGTCCTCGGCAATCTCGTCGGCCCGCAGCTTGACGGAATCGGCGCGCGGGGTCCGGAACGTTTGCTGGAGGACATCCTCGATCCGAATCGCGCGGTCGATCCCGCGTTCCGGCTCCATATTGTCCGAATGACGAATGGCGAGCTGATCGCCGGCTTGCTGCGCCGCGAGCAGGACGGGGCCTTGATCTTTGCGGATGCCGCGGCCCAGGAACACGTCATCAACAAGACCACCATCTCAGCCGACCAAATCAGTGAGTTCTCCCTCATGCCCTCCGGACTCGGCGAAGCGCTGACGGAGGAACAGGTCCATGACCTCTTGAAGTTTTTACTGGACCGCAAATGATCGTATTCCACGGCGTGCCTGGCTTGCCAAAGAGTGGTGACACTCTTGTCGTCACTCCGAGCCCCACTGGGGCGCGACGACAGGAGTGTCGGCGCTCCATGTTGGGAAAGCACCGATCTCTTCGTGAGATTGGTATCACACCGCAGCGGACCCGCCAGGCTTTCGGAAAAATTCCGCCGCCGTCCGGCCTGTCTGCCGCGCGAGATCATCCGCAGAAACACCGCGCAACGCCGCGATGAAGGCGGCGGTGTGCGCGACGTAGGCTGGTTCGTTGCGCTTTCCGCCAGCATGCCTTCGAGCGTGTGGGAATCGGCAACGGAGAAGAAGCGGCGAGCCGACAGCAACGTCCGGAAGGCGCGCAGCGTGGCGTGCTCGTCGAGCCAGAGCGA
>JBBSDS010000555.1:0-1772 GCA_038240495.1 Chthoniobacterales bacterium
CCTCATGGCGTCTCCTCCTCGACCGTGACCGCGCCGATGACATCGTGGCGCGCAGTCTTGAGCATCCGCGTGAAATCGTCGTCCGGGTCGATGCGGTGCAAGCGACACTGGAGTTCCTTGAGATTCCCCTCGGCGAGCAAACCGGAGAAGAAGGGAAACAGCACTGGTGACTCGAACGGCTCGCCGCGGAGTGGCAGCGTGAGGCTCACGGAACGTGCGCCGGGTTGCGCAAGATATTCAGGCCGGTAGGCGAAGGTGTAGCGACCATCGTCGTGTCGCTCGATGCGTCCGGCGAGTCCGCCGGAATAGAAGACATTTCCGGCGCGGCTCATGGGCGTTCAGCGGTGGATTGGGCAATGGATTGCCGAGCGCGCGGCTCGATGGTCAGTTGCAAACCGAGGCAGTCGAGCAACCGTTCGAGCACATCCAGCGAAGGGTTGCCTTTACCGGATTCGAGGTTGCTGAGAGTGTGAACCGCAATGCCAGCCAACTCGGCGAGATGCTGCTGCGAAATCCCCAAGGATCGCCGTCTCTGGGCGAGCAACTGGCCCGTCGAGGGAATCAATCCTTTAGATGCGGAATTCATTATAGTGCATAGATGCAAACCAAACGCCTTAAGTCAACCACCAAAGCGACCAGATGTTCATTATAATGAATAATAGATTTAGCCACAAAAGAGCCACGCTAACGGACGTCAGTCGCGCGGGAAGGTCGCCAGAATTTGCGCACGGATTTCTTCGACGGTCAGAAATGACTCGGGTGAAATCTCCGCGCGCCGCGGATTGCTGCCATACCACTTTCGCACCCGCTCAACCCGGCTCAGTCCGTCCTTCGCGAGAAGCTTGCGCGCTTTGCTCACGGTCGAAGACGGATTGAAATGCACGACTCTGCCGATGTCGGCACTGCGGTCCACGGCAAAGCCGTGGCAGACGAAGAGCGCATCCTCGTAGCAGCCGACGATGCGGGTCTGCTCGTGCCCGTCCTGCAAAGCCCGAAAGGCGTAGCGGTAGGCCGTGCGGCTGGCGAAACGGACCTTGCAGTTGTCGTAGTGGCATCCTCGGAGCCGCGAGAGGAGGCTGAACGCCTTTCTCGCGAGACGCCTTCGACCTTTTGCGCGCTCGTCTGCTCCAATCCCACCGCGCCACTGCGCCACAAAGCGCCGTGCGCCGTATAAATCTGTCTGCTGTATTCCGAAGGAATCCTTTTTCTTATAGGCGGCGTCACAGAGTTCCGAATTATCGTCAGAGTCATTGTCTGATTTGGAGACGCTCGCCGTGTCAGAAAAATTGACGCGAACGCTGTCCGCACTTCTGCCAGAACCAGCAATGGGCGCACCCTGCGTGCCCGTGAGCTTGCGCCATTCCTGTAGCAAAGCGTCCATCACGGCAGCAGGACGGCGCGGGCGTCCACGCGGTTTTCGCGCGGCCTCAGTCATCTGCACCGTCGGAACGATCTTCTCCCCATCCCTGGCGAGCGTCGTGTAATTTTGCAGTCGTCTGCCGCTCACATCGTAGAAGAGCGAACGCTCATCGAAACACAGCTTCCGGCGCTCGGCCACGATCACACCCCATCGCTTTCGATGACGCCCTTTTTTAATCCCGTTAGGATCGCCACTTTTCCTCATGGCCGGAAGGGCGGCCGCCGGTTTCAAATCACCTCGGGAACCACGCCTGAAGCGGCCGTTGCAAAAGCCTACTCACGCGGCAACGGCGCGGATTCGATATTGGAAAAGCAAATCGCGACCGATCATAGCGGCGAGAACTTCAACCTCA
>JBBSDS010000556.1:0-1734 GCA_038240495.1 Chthoniobacterales bacterium
CTTCAGTTCCTGATCGAGTCGCTGCTTTTCCGCATCGTAACGCCGGCCCTCCTCCAGACTGATCGGACGATCACCGCGCTTCACCCCCGCAAATACCGACCACAACCGGTAATAATCGGCCTGCGAAATGGGATCGATCTTGTGGTCATGGCAGCGCGCGCAATTGATCGTTAGCCCGACCGTCGCGGTGATGACCTGCGTGACCATGTCGTCGAGATCATCGGCACGCGCGGCGCGTTTCAGTGCGTCGCTCTTCGTCTCGACCTGGCCGACATAATCCCAAGGCCCCGCGGCGAGAAAACCTGTGGCGATGACGCACTCAGGATTGTTCGGTGCCAGCACATCGCCGGCAATTTGCTCGCGCAGGAATTGATCGTACGGCTTGTCGGCATTGAGCGCGGAAATGACGTAATCGCGATACGGCCAGGCGTTGTCCCGGCGCTGGTCGCGCTCGAAACCGTGCGTGTCCGCGTAGTGCGCATTGTCCAGCCAATGCCGCGCCCAGCGTTCGCCGTAGCGCGGCGATGCAAGCATCCGCTCGACGAGCTTTTCGTACGCGTCGGGCTCTGTATCGGCAACGAAGCTGACCACGTCTTCCGGCGTCGGCGGCAGTCCGAGCAAATCGAAACTGAGCCGGCGGATGAGCGTACGGCGATCTGCCTCCGGCGAAGGTGTGAGGCTCTTACTTTCAAGTTTCGCGAGAATGAATTGATCGATCGGATTTCGCACCCAATCACGTCGCTTCACCTCAGGCGGCGCAGGCCGCGCAATCGAATGCAACGACCAAAGATCGCGCTTCTCGGGCGTCGCCGCCACTTGCGCCGGTCCGCGCGGATCGGGTGCGCCGAATTTCACCCACGCGATAAAATCCGAAATTTCAGCGTCGGTGAGTTTGCCCTTCGGCGGCATCTTCAAGTCGTCGTCATCCTGCCGAATGGCTGTGATGAGCGGGCTTTTTTCCGGATCACCCGGCACGATCGCCGGGCCGTTCTCGCCGCCCTTCATAAGTCCCGCGCGTGAATCGAGCAGCAGATCGCCTTTGATTTTTTCGGCATCCGCGCTGTGACATTTGTAGCAGCGCTTCACCAGCACCGGCCGGATCTTTTGCTCGAAAAATGAAATCTGTTCCGCGCTCAGCTCCGCACACTCCGCGACGGTCGCCGCGAGCAGCAGTGCGATGAGTAAGAGCGCGAAGCGCTTCATCCCAACTTCGCCAACGGATTCTCTTTGATCTGCAGCGGAAAGGTAACGCGCTGGCCGTTGAGCCGGTGCGATTCAAAAACCGCGCTGATCATTTCGACTGTCGCCCGCCCGTCGTAGGCGCTGCACAGCGGCTGGCGGTCATCGCGGATCGCCGCGACGAGATCATGACCGGGGTAGAGATGTCCGCCCACGAGTTCCTTGATGTCGGCGATTGGCTCCGGCTGTCCCAGACCCGCGGATGTGATCGGCGTCCACATGCGCGGTTCTTTCACCGGCTGAAATGGATTGCCGGGCAGAAGCTGGGCGATCGGATGCGTGTCGATGCGGAAGTCGATGATGCCTTTGGTGCCGATGAGTTGGAGACCAAAGCCGGCATTACGATCGCCGGCATTAGCGACGGAATCGAAGAACACCGGAAAGCCTCGCTCCATCTCAAAGCGTGCATGCACTTCATTGCCCGCGAGCGGCCCGACACCTTCCGCGCCGTCTTTCACGTCGTCGTGTTTCACGGGACGGCCATCGACTAACACC
>JBBSDS010000557.1:0-1731 GCA_038240495.1 Chthoniobacterales bacterium
CGGTGGCGATAATACGGCCCACCGTAATAGGCGTACGGCCCTCCGTAATATGCCGGCCTGTAGGAACGGGGATATCCGTAATAGCCGTAGCCTGGTCCATATCCGTACCCGTAGCCGGGCCCGTAGGCGGGACGCAGCGGTGGCGGCGGGAGGCAGCCGGTGAGGACAGTGCAGAGGGCGAGTGAAATCGAAATGATGGCTTTCATATTGGGAGCGTGTTCGTGGTTAGTCGGAGGAATGGCCGGAGAATTCAGTTCTTGTCGCGCGCTCACTTCATCCGGTCGAAATTTTTCTGCAAGATCTGCCAGTCGGGAACATCCGTGAGTTTCGCGCGCGCGTCGCCGATCAGCTTCGCCTCGTTCGCATTTTTCGTCGGGCGGTTCACTTTGAAAAAGGTGCCGAACATCCCCGGCCACGGCGCGTCGCAGAGTTTGTAGGCGGCGTATTCGTCCGTCACATCATGCTCCGCGGGAATCTCAGGGAAGGTGCCGCCCTTGCGCGGAATCGCGGCGTCGAAGGCGCCGGGAAAAAACTCGATGCACTCGCTGAGGCATTCGATGAACGAGAAGCCGTCGTGATCCATCGCGGCCTCCATGAGCTTGAGCAGATGCGGCAGATTCGTCGCCGTGCCGCGCGCGACGAAGGTGGCCCCCGCGCTGATCGCCTGCTTCATCGGATTCACCGGGCGATCCGTGCTGCCGCCGATGTCGGTCTTCGACTTGAAGCCGATGGGCGAAGTCGGCGAGGTCTGCTTTTTCGTGAGGCCATAGACGAAGTTGTCCATCACGACGTAAGTCAGCTTCACGTTCTTGCGCGCCGTGTGCGTGAAGTGATTTCCGCCGATGGAAAAGGCGTCGCCGTCGCCGCCGAAGACGAACACATGCAGGTCCGGCCGCGAGAGCGAAATGCCGCTCGCAAACGGCAGCGCGCGTCCGTGGATAAAATGCGCGCCGTGCGCCTGCACGAAATACGGAAAGCGTGACGAGCAGCCGATGCCGGCGACGGTCGTGATTTTCTCATGCTCCATTTTCCGCTTCTCGATCAGCTTGTAGTACAGCGCGAGCACGCTGAAGTCGCCGCACCCCGGGCACCACGTCGGATGGTCGGCGGCGGTTTCTTTTTTCGTGAGTGGCTTGCGGTCCGCGTCGGTGAGCGGCGCAGGCGCAGGCAGCGTGGCGGCGATGCCCGTGCGGGCGAGGGTTTCGTTGGCGATGGCGATGGTCGTGCTCATGGGAAAATTATGCAGGGTGAGTGTGCGGAGTCATCGCGGCTTGTCGGAGGAGCGAGAGCAGATGTTCTCCAGCTTCCGCTGTGGTGTCGAAGTAGTGGTCGTGAGTGGTGAACGCGTCCGAGTCTTCCGAGTTAGTGGAAACTCCAATTCCTGAAGTTGGGCCTGCACTGAGGACAAACCATTCGTCGTGCAAAAAAACATCCAGCCAGACGGCGCCGGAAGGAAACTCCTGCGTCTCGATTTTTGCCGCAGGAAACGTCTGGGATAGTTCCGCGACCAAGTTGGCGATGGAAATGGGCAGACTCACGATTGTGCTCCGGGTTTGGCAACTTCGACGCGGTTCGTTTTGACGTGGATGATTTTGATCGAGTCGTCTGCACCGCAAACGACGCGATGTTTTGCGGGTTCGGGCGACAATGCTGCCGTCCGGCTGTGGGATCGTATAGTCGGCCTGCGGCGGATAGATTCGTCCTGTCGGTTCGATGGGCGGCGGATGGATC
>JBBSDS010000558.1:0-1719 GCA_038240495.1 Chthoniobacterales bacterium
GCGGCTCCGCCTCGTAGTAAGAACTCGTCTTCCGCGAGCGGTTGGAAAACGCCCGGCTCGTCTTGCGAGCACGCGGTCCCCATTCTGCGCTCGCCTCCTCGAAGGCGTTGAGATTCTCCATCGCCTTGCCCGTGCTCTCCGCACAGCCGTAACGATCCAGCTTGTCTTTCGTTGCCTTGAGCCGACGGCGAACGGCGTCGATGTCGCCGCGGTCTCGCTCGGCGATGGCCTCCGAGATCGTGCGTCCGACTTCCTGCGCTGCGACCCATTTGACGACCTGCGCATTTACACGCACATCAGCGGGGTCTTGGACTGCGACGAGTCGGATCGTCCGCTGCTCGGTCTTCGAGGTGATGCCGGTCTCAATGATCTCGTCGTAAGCGAGTTCGATTTCGAGAAGGGCTTCGCCTTCGATGGACGCAGCGGGTTGGCCGTCAGCCAGCGGTGGAATCGGCAGGACTTCCAGCGCGAGGACGAGGACGCGCTGCTCCTCGCTCACCAGATCGCCGACCATGATTTCGATGCCGCCTTCGGGGAGTGCGACGATGGGGTAATCGCTGAGCAGCCCGAGCCCGCTGCAATAGTGCAGCTTGCGAATCCGCACGCGGAGGTTTTGCACGCTGAGCGCGAGAAGTGATTCGAGTTCCTGGCGGAAAATTGCCGGGAACTTTTCCGGCGAGGCCGCGTCATGCAGCGCACCGGATGCAGCCTTTGAGAGTTCGTCTAGCAGGTCTTCGTTGTAGCCGTCGCCGAAGCCAAGGCAGGCGGTGCGGATGCGCTCCTTTTCCAGACCGCTCGCGACAATCTGCCGGACCTGTGCCGGTTCAACGATGCCTTGATTGAGGTGTCCGTCCGTCAGCAGCAGCAGCTTCCGCGGAATCTCCGCCGGGGTCTTTGCGAGTTCATCACGCCCGAGCATCCAGCCAGCAGTGAGGTTGGTGCTGCCCTCGTCGTGGATGTCGGCAATGAGCGCTTGGAGCCGAGCTTTGTCCTTCGCGACTTGAAGCGGGACGATCGTGCGCGCGGAGTTGGAGAAAACCACGAGCCCGAAGCGGTCATCATCCCGCAGATGTTTGAGAACCATCGTCGCCGCCGACTTGGCGTATTGGAGGGGCTTGCCGGCCATCGAGCCGCTGTTGTCGAGAACCAAGCCGAACGCGAACGGTGTCTGTCGGGCGGATGCTTGCCTTTCCGCTTTGAACGCCAGAGCGAGATGCACGGCTTCCGCGCGTCCGCAGAGCACCGTTTCGTAATCGAGATGACAGTCGGTTTTCATATTTCCAAACAGTAGCGCGCAAGGTGAGACATTTACGGTCCTATGTCAGAAATCTTTCACTTTCGGCCAAATTGCCGTTTGGCCCACTGAGTAGAGGCGCGGAGCAGTGGCATCTCCGCTTCGATGTCGGAGCGAATCCGAGTGTAGAGCTTCAGGTAATCGTTCAGCACACGCAGCGCATCTTCTCCCATCTCCTTGCCGGTGAAAAGTTCCGGCAACTGGTCCGCGAAGTTGAGGCCGAGCTGTAATGTTCCGGCAGGAACTTCTACGCCAATGTCAAATGACGTGAGCAGGAGACGGCGTTCGGGATTCGATGTCGCCCCGCAGGCATCGAGGAACCAGGTGGGCGACCCTGTGGAATCTGCGTGCAGGATTTGCAGCAGCTTTATCTCGATGTGCCAGAGGTCACGCAGGGTCGCTTCAGAAATCGAGAGTGCTCGCAA
>JBBSDS010000559.1:0-1700 GCA_038240495.1 Chthoniobacterales bacterium
ATGCTCGCGCTCGGCGAAACGCTCGCGCGCCACGATCCGCTGTGGCGTTTCACCGGCGCGACGCTCGAATGCGGCGCGACTTTGCTCAGCCTCGCCTGGCTGCGGCGGCTCGGCGGTGCGCCGCTGGTGCGCAGGCAAATTTTTCCCCTGCTCTTCGCCGCGACCGCGGTGCCGTGGCCGGTGCCGGTGGAGCTGTGGACGATCGAGCATCTCGCCAGCGGAGTCACGGACGTCGCGACCTTCACCGCGAATCTCCTCGGCGTCGCGGCGCTCCAGCATGGGAACACGATCGAGCTGGCGCGCGGCGTCGTCGGCGTGGATGACGCGTGCAGCGGCATCCAGTCGCTGCAGGCCACGCTCATGGCGTCACTTTTCCTCGGAGAATTTTTTGCGCTCGGCACCGCACGCCGCATCGTGCTCGCCGTCGCGGGCGCGGCGGTTTCGTTCGTCATGAATTGCGGACGCGTGCTCGCGCTCACGCTGCTCGCGCACAGCCGCGGTGCGGAGGCGGCACTGGAATGGCACGACCTCATCGGCGGCTCGGCGACGGTGTGCGCCCTCACGCTCGTGCTCGGCGCGGCCGCACTGCTCGCGCGCGGAAACCCGCCGTCGCCCATTTCCTCATCCGCGCCATCTGCACCACGCGGTGCGCTCGCGCGGATGCCGGAGGGCGTCGCCATTTTTTCGATCCTCCTCGCGATCCCGATCGGCGTGCGCGCGTGGTATTCGCACTTGGAAAAAAGTCGCGCCGTCGCCGATCCCGCACCCGCGTGGCAGCTCTCGGATCGCGACCTCCCTCCCGGCTGGACGGCTGCCTCCGTCGCGCCGACGAAGCCCGCGCGCACGGCGCTGCGGTTCGATGAATGGCAGTCCTTCGAGGTGCGCAATCCCGCGGGCGGCGGCGCGCACATCATCCGTCTCGCGTGGAAGGCGGGCACGCGGCTGCCGAGCTTCGTCACGAATCACACGCCCGCAGTCTGCATGCCGTCGGCGGGCTGGGCGCAGTCCGCGCCGCCGTTTTTGCTCCCGCTGAAAATTCACGGCCGCGACTTGCCGTGCGCCGCGTATCCGTTTGCGCGCGACGGCGCGCGCGTGCTCGCGCTGCAGAGCCTGTCGTCCGGCGGGCGCGCGGAATTGCGTCTCATCGACCCCGCGCAAATCCCCGGCACGCTGCGCCGGCTCGCGACTTTATGGGAGGCACCGCTGCGCCAGATCACGGATGAACTGCTCCTCTACCTGCCCGATCCCGGCGATGCGGCGGCACGGAAAAATTCCGCCACGGCGTTCTTCGAAGCGGTGCTCACGCCGGGCGGCGGGCACTGAGCGGATCACTGCGGCAGTGCCGCGCCGAGTTCCGCCACGCGGCGGGCAAAGGCGGTGGACCGCGCTTGGTCGGAATGTTCGGCGACGCGGCTCATCGCCGCGAGGTGCGGCCTTGCCTCGGCGATCGGGACGCTCAGGAACCAATCCATCTCGAGCATTTCCCGCCCCGCCACGATCCCGAGCAGCCGTGCGCGGAACGTCGCATCGTCCGGCGCACTCATGACGATCTGCCCGAAAATCCCCACGGCTTCCGGACCGGTCGCGCGCCGCATCGTCTCGTCCCACGCCGCGAGCGCGAGTTCCGGCTGGAGGCGCGCCCAGAATTTTCCCTCCTCGAATGGGATCGCCGCGAAGTGCGGCTCCAGCACGCGCGCGCG
>JBBSDS010000560.1:0-1681 GCA_038240495.1 Chthoniobacterales bacterium
GAAGCGCCTCGGCTGGTCGTTTGAGACGCTTGCGGTCGCCGCCGGTGTGAGCACTTCCTGCATCCGGCACCTCGAACACGAACGTTCAACACCCACGCTGGTGACGTTGCTCAAATTGGCGTCGGCTCTCGAACTCGATCTGGCAGCCCTTTTGCGCAAGGCGCAAAAGACGGACAAGCCCCAGCGGTGAGAGGTGGAAACGGCGCGCATTGCCTCATTCGGCGAGCGGAGATTTCTTTGTATTCCCCGTCTCGCATTTTCTCTCCGCTGAGTTCACGCGCGGGGCCGAAGGCGACTTGCTCAGGCTGGCGTTCACCACGCACGAGGTGATGATCCGCGGACGGCATCTGCGCGAGGTCGCGCTGGCGTTGCAGAGGCTCGCTGTCGAGTGGATCAGGGAAATCGCGCCGAAGTATGCCGCGCTCGCGGGGCCGGACGCGGCAATCATCCTGGCAATTGAAGTCACCGCGATCGCTGATGCCGCGTCTTCAGGCGGCGAACAGGGCAGAGATTAGTCCGACTCGATTGCGTCGCTTTCATCAGCGCGGGAAAGTGGCGAGAATTTGTGCGCGAACCCAGGCAAGCTCCTCCGTGTCGATGCTGAATTCGCCCGCGCTCGATTCCTCGGGCCGGTGCTCGCGATACCACTGCCCGACGCGCTCCCGCCTCGTCAGGCCGTCGCGGGCCAGTAGCTGCCGCGCCTTCGCCACCGTTGATGAGAGGTTGAAGAACGTGATTTTGCCGGTGCTCGCAGCCTGATCGACGGCAGAGCCGTGACAGACGTGGAGCGCATCGGCATAGCACGAGAGGATGCGTTCGGCCCGGTGCCCCTCGGTGAGTGATGCCAGCGCAAAATTGAACGCGGTCCGGCGGGCAAAAGTGACTTTGCAGTTGTCCCAATGGCACCCGGCGAGCCGCTCCAGCATCGCAAATGACTTTTTTCGCAGTTTCGGAACGGGTTTTCTCCCCGGCGGGTCTTCCTTCCCACCGCGCCACTGCGCAACATCGCGCCCCGCGCCGTATTGATCTGGCTGCTGTATTCCGTAGGAATCCTCCCTAACAATAGCATTGTCACAGACCGGTTATTTCCGGCGGGCTTTGCGGGGGCCGTTTTCGGAAGCGGCGAAGTTTTCAAATCATCCTGCCCTGCCTGTTGTTTTCTCGAAGCGACCAACGCTTGCGCCTGAACCTTTCTTGGACGGCCGCGCGGACGCTTCCGAGGCACAATCATGATGGTCGGCGCGATCTTTTCCCCACCGCTGCCAAGCGTCGTGTAGTTGTGGAGTGGTTTGCTACGCCGGTCGTAAAATAGTGAGTGCTTGTCGTAAAGGAGCTTTGCTGGATCGGCGACGATGACGCCCCATTTCTTCACGCCGCGCCCGCCCTTAGTCCGCATCTTTGTCTCGAATGCAAGATCTCCGTCACGGCGCAGTTTGGACAGTTCCCGCGTGGCATGTTCACGACTGTAGCCGGTCTTCCGGCAAAAGGCACCCAAGTCAATGTCACCCCAAATCGGTGAGCGCGCGGCGACGTTCCTGATCCATCCTTTCAGGCGCGCACGGCACGTTGCAACGTGGCCGCGACGACGGCCGCGGCGGCGACGAATACTGTTCTCTTCCTTCTGGCATGTGGGCAGATCCCACCCGTTAGAAAAACTCGGCATTTTTCTTGACTCCCGGCA
>JBBSDS010000561.1:0-1678 GCA_038240495.1 Chthoniobacterales bacterium
AGTGAGCATTTAACGTCGAGGCGCGCGCCGCCTCATACTGACTGTCCGTCAGCAGATGCTTCAGTTCTTGTTGCTCGCTCTTCCAGTTGCTTTCGGCATGCTGCGCGAAAACCTGCGGGATTCCGCCCCAGCCGACATACCTGACCAGGATTCGTTTCTCGTCATCCGTGGCCGGACGGCCTTCGGCGTCGAGCCTGTTCACCAGCTCGATCGCCGCGAAGTTGTCGCGACATCTCTGCTTAAGCGATCCTTCGCCAAGTCTGTCCTCGGCGCGGATGCGGTAGTTGCCGGCGCTTAGCTCTCTTCCGGCAGGAGAATGTATTTCTCCCGGATCATCTCCCAAGCCTGTTCGTGCGCCTGCTGCGGAGTCATCTGCTGTTCCGTCTCCAGCTGGCGGGTGAGAGTTTCCATTTCGTCGATCGTCGTCTCCTGCGCGTCGAAGAGGGCTTCCATTAAGCTGCCCTTCGCCTCCATTTGGTGCACCATCTTCGGAAGGAACTCCCGCCAATGGCGCTCGGCCATTAGTCCGTACTGAGTCAGGAAGATTTTTTCGGCCATTCGAGCTTCCAAAGTCAAAAAGACTAAGTTGATGGTCGCGATTCGCGACCTTTCCGTTGCGCTTGAGCATACACGACGAAGCGCAACTGTGAGTATGAATCGTGGCAGGCCCGCTCTGCACATGGAGCAACTCGCAGGGTCACTGCGTGTGCGCAGCGGATAATGCCTCCGCGCTCTTGTCCATTACATGCGCTGCCGAAACGTCGCTCCATTCACAGCAGCGGAGCGAGTGGGCGGACAAGGCTTTCCTTGAAGCGCTGCGAGCGTGAACGTTTCGAGAATTCGTCGAGCAAAATTTGGCGGGAGCTGTGCTCGAAGTCTTCCGTTAGCACCTGCTCCAGGTCCAGAGCGCGCGCGGGATCGCGGACGAGTGCATTGAGTTCGAAGTTCAGTCGCATGGAACGGACGTCGAAATTGGTCGAGCCCACCATGAGCCATTTCTCGTCCACCAGCGCGACTTTGGCGTGATTGATTCCGGCTTCGTATTCATAAATTTTGACTCCGTAACGCAACAGTTCCTCGTAAAACGATCGGCCGACGTTCACGAGCATCGGATGATCCGATTTTTCCGAGATGAGCAACCGCACATCGACCCCTCGCGCGGCGGCCAACTGCAAGCCAGTGAGCAATGGCTCATGCGGCGCGAAATAGCCCGTGGTGAGCCAGACGCGTCGCCGCGCGGCGTTCAGCATCGCAACGATCGACATCTCGACTGGGTCGCCGGTGCCACTCGGGCCGTCCGTCATCGGCTGGACGAGCAGGCTCTGCGCGTGATGGGGCCGCGGATAGTAACGCGGCTCGAGCAATTTTTCCTTGGTCGCAAAAAACCAATCGTCGGCGAAAATCATCTGGAATTTGCGCACGGCCTCGCCAGTGATTTCGAGCTGGATGTCACGCCAGGGGCCGATCTTCGGATCTTCGCCGGCGTATTCGCGGCCCATGTTCATTCCGCCGACGAAACAGTGCCGGCCATCGATGACCTGGAGCTTGCGGTGATTGCGCAGGCTAATGGTCCAGCGGTTTTGCAATGGGCGCGCGGTGCGGAACCAGGCGAATTTTCCGCCGGCCTCTAGGAGCGGACGGAAATGCGAGCGTCTCAACCAAAAGCAGCCGATCGGAT
>JBBSDS010000562.1:0-1673 GCA_038240495.1 Chthoniobacterales bacterium
AAATCGGCGCGCGCGGCGCGGACGACACGAATCTTTTCGACGGCCTCGTCGATGACGTGCGCATCTCGAATGTCGCGCTCGCCCCCGAAAAACTCTTGCTCAACGACACCGTCTTGAACGAGCACACCGTCGGCTACTGGAAGTTCGAAAACGAACCCGGCGTGTACAAAGACTCCTCGCAATACGGCAGCGACATCACCGCGAAAATCGTCGATGCCCCAAAGATCGAGCCGCGCCACTCCGCGCTCGTCGATTTCTGCCACGTGCTGCTGAACTCGAATGAGTTTCTGTATGTGGATTGAAGTGTCGCCTCAGTGCTTAATGTCGGCGGTTGCGAAGTGAGTTTTTGCGCTCCCTCTGAGCACTGAACACTTTTCGCAACCCATCAACCCTTCCGCCATGCCCGACATCATCCAACGCCGCCTGGCCATCGACCTCAGCGTCGATGAACTCGAAAAAATCCTCACCGAGATCGAACAGGAAGGTCTCGACGACGAAGCCACCACGACCACCGTCCAACTGCTGCGTCTCCGCGCCGGCGCCGGCCTCAACGGCGTGCCGGGAAATCTCGTCGAGTTTCAAAAAGCGGATCGCTCGTCGGAGGATGCCATCCTGCTCATCGGCGACGTGCCCGCCGACCCGAATGGAAAGATCAGTTTCTTCACGAAGCTCCTGCAGCGCGGGCTTGACATCGTGAATTACGCCGACGTGTTCATCGCCGGCGCAAAGGTCGAGACAGTCGTCTGCCGCAAGCATCCCGAAGTCACGCCTCCGCTTCCTCCGATTCCCGCGCCGCAACAGGACGCGTTTATTTCGCAGAAAGCGCTCGACCTCATCGTCGAATCGGAAGGCTTCGACCAGCCCTCGCGCTGGCCCGGCGGCGCTTCGGGCATCTCCATTGGCGTCGGCTACGATCTCGGCTACACCACCGATGCGGAATTTCGCGGCGACTGGTCGCCGCATCTCCCGAGCGCCATCGTGAACCGGCTCGCCGAAGCTCTCGGAAAAGCCGGCGCTGCAGCGCAGGCGATGGCGCCGCGTTTCCACGACATCTCGGTCCCGCACGACGCCGCGATGGCCGTCTTCAAAACGCGGACCATCCCGCACTTTCGCGCGCTCACTCTCGCCGCATTTCCCGGCATGGAAAAGCTGCCCGCCGACGCGCAAGGCGCGCTCATCTCCATCGTTTACAATCGCGGCCCCGGCATGGATGGCGACCGCCGGCGCGAGATGCGCGCCATCCGCGACGCCATCGCCAATTACCGCACAGGCGACGATCTCAAGCCGCTGCTCGAAAAAATCGCCGACGAAATCGAAGCGATGAAACGGCTCTGGGCCGGCGCCGGCCTCGATGGTTTGCTCACGCGCCGCGATGCCGAAGCCGGCCTCGTGCGCGGCGCCGTGGTGTAAGCCCGCTCTCCGCGCCAGAGCGCCCATCTTTAGCCAGCGGCCATTTACGCATGGCGCTCGGAGCGCGCCATCCACCGAGCTTTGCGTGACGAAGAAGATCGGCTCTGTCTTCACGCGCCATGTAAGCTCGCGCCATGAATGTTCTTCGCCTGCCGATCTGCCTCGTTTCCGGAATGCTGCTCCACGCAAATCTTTTTGCGGAACCACTGCGCGAAGCTTTGCAGCGCAAAGTGGCGCAGGAGCAGGAAAGTCTGCTCGCGCTT
>JBBSDS010000563.1:0-1609 GCA_038240495.1 Chthoniobacterales bacterium
AGAGCCCTATGTTTGAAAAAGTTCTCATCGCCAACCGCGGCGTCATCTCACGCCGCATCACTCGAACGCTTAGGAAACTCGGCGTTGGTAGCGTCGCGGTTTATTCGGAGGCGGATGCGCGCTCCTTGCATGTCGTGGATGCGGATGAAGCGATCCTGCTCGGACCTCCGCCGGTCGCGGAAAGCTATTTGCGAATCGACAGAATTCTCGAAGCGGCGCGGCTGACGGGCGCGCAGGCGATTCATCCAGGCTACGGATTTCTGAGCGAGAATGCGGACTTCGCGGAAGCCTGCGAGAATGCGGGCGTCGCGTTTGTCGGGCCGACGCCGGAGCAGATGCGTCGCTTTGGACTGAAGCATACCGCGCGCGAAATTGCCGCGCAGCACGGCGTGCCGCTTTGTCCGGGCACAGGCTTGCTGGGGAGTGCGGAAGAGGCGATTCGAGCGGCGGAGCAAATCGGATTTCCGGTCATGCTGAAAAGCACCGCAGGTGGTGGCGGAATCGGGATGCGCGTCTGCGGATCGAGTGGCGAACTTGCGGAGGCTTTTGAAAGCGTCCAGCGATTGAGCCAGAGCAATTTCAAGGACAGCGGCGTCTTTCTCGAAAAGTTTGTCGCTCGCGCGCGGCACATCGAGGTGCAGATTTTTGGTGACGGTCGAGGGCGCGTGGTTGCGCTCGGCGAGCGCGATTGCTCGGCGCAGCGCCGCAATCAAAAGGTCATCGAAGAAACGCCGGCGCCCGGCGTGACGGACGAGCAGCGCGCGGGACTTTTCGACGCGGCGAT
The DNA here is from genome assembly GCA_038240495.1 of Chthoniobacterales bacterium. Classification (GTDB taxonomy): domain Bacteria; phylum Verrucomicrobiota; class Verrucomicrobiia; order Chthoniobacterales; family Chthoniobacteraceae; genus Chthoniobacter. Next base: position 785 of record JBBSDS010000563.1, read on the forward strand.
CAAGCTCGGGCAGGCGGTGAACTACCGCTCGGCGGGCACGGTCGAGTTTGTCTTCGATGCGGATTCGGGTGCGTTTTATTTTCTCGAAGTGAACACGCGCCTGCAGGTCGAGCATGGCGTGACGGAGGAAGTCACGGGCGTCGATCTCGTGGAATGGATGGTTCGACTGGCGGCGGGCGATGCGAGTTTTCTCGAGGCGTTCACCGGCGAACGACGCGGACACTCGATCCAGGTTCGCGTTTACGCCGAAGACGCCAACAAGAGCTTCCAGCCGAGTTGCGGCGTCCTCACCGAAGTTAGTTTTCACGAGAGTTCGCGGTGCGAGACGTGGGTCGATGACGGCACGGAAGTCACGCCGTTTTACGACCCGATGCTCGCGAAGATTATCGTCTGCGGAGCGAATCGCGCAGACGCGATCGCGCGCATGAAGGCAGCGCTCGACGGCACGCTCTTCGGTGGGATCGAGTCAAATCTCGAATATCTGCGGCAGGTCATTGCCGCGCCCGAATTTGCCGCCGGCCAAATCATCACGCGCACGCTGGGCGAGTTTCAATACCGGCCACGCTCCATCGACGTGCTCGATGCCGGCGCGCAGACCACGGTGCAGGATTATCCGGGCCGGATCGGATTCTGGAACGTCGGCGTGCCTCCCTCCGGACCGATGGATGCGCTGGCTTTCCGCTTGGCCAATCGGCTGCTGAATAATGCCGGGTCCGCGGCGGCTCTCGAGATGCTGACCATCGCCGGACCGACGCTGCGCTTCAATACGGCCACGGAAATCGCGATCACGGGCGCGGACATGCAGGCCGAAATCAATGGCATCCG
>JBBSDS010000564.1:0-1603 GCA_038240495.1 Chthoniobacterales bacterium
CTTCTCCTGCGCGAAGAGCTTGCCCCAGAGTGTGCGGTCGTCACCGTGATTCTCGCGGACGTGGTGAACGGCTTCCAGCAACATGCCGCCCGTGCCGCAAGCCGGGTCGTAGATCGACTCACCCTCCTTCGGGTCGAGGATGTTCACCATCAGCCGCACCACAGAGCGCGGGGTGTAAAACTCACCTGCTTTCTTGTTCGTGGCGTCGGCGAATTTCTTGATTAGATATTCGTAGGACTGCCCGAGAATGTCCGCCTGCGCCGCCTCGTTGCCGAGGTTGATCCGGGAGAAGTGCTCGATGAGATCCCGCAGAAGCGAATCCGGCAACCGATCTTTGTTTGTCCACGCCGCATCGCCGAAGATTCCGTAAAGCGTTTCCGGGTTCGCCTTCTCGATCCCGCGCACCGCTTTTTGCAACGCCTGTCCGACGTTCGCCGCCACCACGCGGACATCCTCCCAATCGCAATCGTCGGGAATCTGGAAGCGGTAGTTCTGCGGGAACCGCGCGTATTCCTCATCGCCACCGGACTCTGCCAACGCGGCCTGATATTCCTCCTCATGCACATCCGAGATGCGTTTGAAAAACAGCAGCGGGAAAACGTAGGTCTTAAAATCCGCCGCATCCACCGGCCCCCGGAGGATATTCGCCGCCTCCCATAGGTGGGATTCAAGCTGAGAGAGAGTGACTGTGTGCGCAGTCATGTGGCGAAGGTCATGCGTAGGCATCGGGCCGCGTCGCGCCCGATTCCGTCGCAAGACTGCGCTTCGAGCGCGTCGTTGACGGCGTCCATTTCCGAGGGGCAATCCATATCATGTCCGCTCCGTTCTAATTCGCCGTCGGGGTGCTGTCGATGATTAGGGCGCACTGTCCCCACGGAGGACGCCACGTTAAGGACCTCCTGTTCAAAAAAGGGGGCCATGACAGTCCAGTGTGAGAACCGCCCAAAATGGCCGTTCAGAAATCGACCGATTCCTGAACAAACCCGTGGATGGAGAGCGGGCTAAACCGTCCGGGGAGGGTGTATGAGAAACCAAAAGAAAACCGATGTGCCGACGGAGAATCGGGCACCGTCGCTCGATGGACGCGATGAGAACCCGGAGCAGTCTCGGCGCGATTGGGAAGCCTTTTTCGCCGCGATCGAAAAGGCGGAGGCAGAGGCAAGTAGAATCACTCGGGACGATGAGGAGCTTGAGGAGGCCGCATGAAAACCGCGACCTACCTCCGCGTGAGCACGACCGAGCAAACGAACGAACCCCAACGCCGCGAGCTGGAGGAGTTCATCGCACGTCGCGGCTGGGGTGATGTAGTGGAATACGCCGACACGATCTCGGGCGCCAAATTCACCCGCACCGGGCTCGATCGCCTGATGCGCGATGTGCGGCGCGGACGGATCGAGCGCGTGGTCGTCGTGAAGCTCGACCGGCTCGGGCGCAGCCTGCCGCACCTGGCGCAATTAATCGGCGAACTCGATGCCAGCAAAGTGGCCCTCGTGACGACGAGTCAGGGGATCGACACCAGTCACGACAACCCCGCGAGCCGGCTCCAGATGCACGTCTTGATGGCTGTTGCCGAGTTTGAGCGAAGTCTGATCCGGGAGCGCAC
>JBBSDS010000565.1:0-1602 GCA_038240495.1 Chthoniobacterales bacterium
GCGCCGCCTCGATGATCTGATCCGCCTCCTGCGTGCTGAGGCACATCGGCTTCTCCGTGAGCACATGCACGCCCTTCGCGAGCGCGGCGAGGATCGGCTGCGTGTGCAGGTGATCCGGCGTGGCGACAGCGAGCACATCCAGGTCCGGGAAATCGCGGAGGATGTCGTGCCACGGCTCCTCGCCCGAGTAGCACTTCGGCGAATGCCCGGTCCATTCCGCAAACGCCGCGGCGGATTTCTCCGCGGACTTTTGCGAACGCGTGGCGACGGCGACGAGTTCAAATTTTACCGGTGCAAGATCGCGGTTCCACTGGTCGAGTCCGACGCGTGCGAGTTGGCCCGCGATACCGAACCGCTGGAGGTCGGCGTAGGCGCGGAGGTGGACGTCGCCGCCAAACATGCCGGCGCCGACGAGGGCGATTTTGATCGTGGGTTCCATGAAATGAGAATGTGGACGTCCGGGCGTTTGCCCCAGGAGCACCGGGGCGTCCGAACCTCCTACACTGCGGCGGTATGCATTCCCCGCCTTTTGTCACGACTTGTCCTACTTTTGTGCCGCACCGCTTCGCGAATCCCGCCAATTTCAACCGCCACTTCCGCTCGCTCATCCGCCTCGCGCCGCGCGAATACCGCGAACGCTTCCGCGAAACGGCGGGGTGAGCCGCTCAGCAGACGAAGCCGAGAGTGACCACGGCACCGCCGGCGGCGGAGTTCCGCACGCGGATGGTCCCGCCGTGCAGATTCATGATCTGCCGCGCGACGGGAAGCCCGAGCCCGGTCCCCTGCCCGGCCGGCTTTGTGGTGAAAAATGGCTCGAAAATTTTTGCGAGTGCGTCCCGCGGGATGCCGGTGCCGGTGTCGCGAATCTCGACGACCGCCAGCGTGTCGCCCGCATGGAATCGCGATGCCGGCAGGCCATCCATTTTGAAATCACCGTCGTCAGACTTCATCACTTTTTTGAAAGTTCCAATCGTCAGCACTCCCCCGTGCGGCATCGCATGGCAGGCATTCACCATGAGATTGATTAGGACCTGCAGGATCTTGTTCGCATCCAGATGGCAGAGCGGCAGGTCATCCGCCAGTTCGCGGACGATTCTCACTTTGGAAGTTGCCACCTCGTGTTTCACGAGCCGGAGCGTTTTCTCGATCACGGCGTTCACGGATTCCGGCTTGAGTTCGATCACTTTCGGCGCGGAGAGGTCCAGCAAGTCGCCGATCACGAGTCCCGCGCGCTCCACGGCGTCCGTCATCTCGGCGAGCACGAGATTTTTCTCTTCCGGATCGGAGAGTGGAGATTCGGCGAGCCACTCCAGGCCGATCTTCATCACCGCCAGCGGATTTTTCACCTCATGCGCGATCGCCGCGGCGAGTTTGCCGACGCTCTGGAGCTTCTCGGCCTGGAGCAGTTCCATCTGCGCTATCTTGAGTTGCTCGTGGGCTCGCGTGACGTCCTCCAGCGCACCGCGCAATTCCTCCGACTGCCGTTCCAGCCTCTCCCGCGCCTCGCCCAGCTCGCGGTTTCTTTGGATGGCGGCTTCATAGGTGGAAAGGAGCAGCTCCACGGAATTGATGCTGCCCGCCTCCAATCGGTACGGCAGGCCC
>JBBSDS010000566.1:0-1593 GCA_038240495.1 Chthoniobacterales bacterium
CGAAGGATCGGGCCGGGCCGGACTTCCAGGCGCCACCCGATCCTTCGACTCCGCTCAGGATGACACCCAAGTTTGGAATTTCGGTACATCCTCTTAGATGCGGCGGGATGGAGCAACGTGTGCTCTTCCCACGGAGTTCAAGGTTTCCACCCGCTTGCGATCACGCGCTTCAGTCGATAGCTAACGACTTGCTCATGTCGGCCACACTGCATCGGACTGCGGTTACATTCCGTCTCGTGGTGATCTCGTCGATCACCGTCGCGCTGGCGGTGGCGCTGGCACTGCGGGCAGCGCGCGGATTCACGCATCCCGCTCGGCCGGGAGAAGAAGCTGATCCGAAAGACTTCGTAGCATGGAACAAACTCGCAGACGCGCGGCTCCGGCAATTCAGAATCACCGGCGAGCTCGGCGAACTCTCGCAGGCAATCGCGGCCGTCCGGCACTCGCTCAAAGCGGCGCCGCCAGCGGCCAATCGCGAAGGGCTGGCGTTGCGGGTGCGCGTGGAACTCGCCACGCATCGTTTCCAGGAGGCGCGGCAAAGCGCGGAGGAACTGCGGGCAGCCATGCCCCAGCATGCCTATCCGCTGCAATTGCTGGGCGATGCGCTTTTCAATCTCGGTGAGTATGCCGAGGCCGAGCGCATCTGGAATGAGATGCTCGCCGCGAGTGGAAGCAGCGTCCTGGCAGGGCCGCGATTCGCGCAACTCGATCTCGTGTACGGCCGGGTCGAACGTGCTCGGGACCGGCTGGCGAGCGCGCTGGATCTTGCGCGGCAACTCGATCCGACCGCGCCGGAAACCGTCGCGTGGTATCACGTCCAATTGGGCGAACTGGCGTTTCGATCGGGCGATTGGGAAAGCGCCGGCATGCGTTACGAGCAAGCGCTCGCGGCCCTGCCCGACTACTACGCGGCCGTGGATCACCTCGCCGAACTGCGTGGCGCGCAAGGCCGGCTCGATGAAGCGATCACGCTTTACGCTGGCCTGATCGCGCGGGTTCCGCGCCCGGAGTTTCAGCAGGCGCTCGGCGATCTTTATCTCTTTTCTGGAAAAGCGGCGGACGCCCGGCCATGGCACGAGCGAGCTCTGGCCACTTACCTCGCATCCGTTGAACACGGCGAAGTTCTCTACCTTCATCATCTCGCCGGCTTCTACGCCGATTCGCTCAATGAGCCGGCGAAGGCGGTGCAATGCGCGCGCCGCGACCTCGCGCTGCGGCACAGCATTCAGGCTTACGAAGCGCTCGCGTGGGCGCTGCAAAAATCGGGCGCGATCGACGAAGCGCGAGACCTGGCCGCGAAAGCGCTCGCCACGGGGACGAGCGACGCGCACATCCTCTATCACGCGGGTCTGATCCGCATGAGCGCGGGTGATGTCGCCGGCGGTTCAGCCGCATTGCAACAAGCGCTCGCGGCCAATCCGCGCTACCAAACCTTCCACGTTCACCGCTGATGTCGGTCCGGTTTTTCAAGCTATTCGTCGCGCTGCAAATCATGACGCTCGCGGCAGCAGCGCATCCGGTCGCGCAGGGCGCGATGGAGGTCGTCGTGCATCCGGATCGGATCACGGTCCGCGCTCGCGTCTCGAATCAAGA
>JBBSDS010000567.1:0-1574 GCA_038240495.1 Chthoniobacterales bacterium
CGCCCTCGCGCGCGCTGTCGCCGATAGTGCGCCGCCTCGGGGCGCTTGCGCACCCCCGCTCGCCTTTTCCTCCGGTTGCGGTATGGACGTCTGGATCGGCACTTCCGGCTTTCAGTATCCCGAGTGGAAGGGGAAGTTTTATCCGGAGAAAATGTCGGCAGCGAAGATGCTGCCGTACTATGCCGGGCGGTTCACGAGCACGGAGAGCAATTACTCGTTCCGCACCATTCCGAGTCCGACGACGATCGACAAATGGGCCGTGGCGACGCCGGAACATTTTCGGTTCAGCTTCAAGGCGCTGCAGGAAATCACGCACTTCAAGCGGCTGAAGGGCTGCGCGGAGAAGCTGCGCGCCTTCCACGCAGCAATCACGCCGATGGGCGCGAAGCTCGGCGCAGTGCTGTTCCAGCTCCCGCCAAATTTCAAACGCGACACCACCGTCCTGAGCGCGTTCCTCGCCGAGCTGCCCGCGGGAATGCGCGCCGCGTTTGAGTTCCGCCACGAGTCGTGGTTCGAGGCCGACGTCTTCGCCATTCTCCATGAGCACAATGCTGCGCTCTGTCTCGCCGAAGACGAGAAGCTCACGACGCCGCGAGTCGCGACAGCAGACTTCGGTTATTTGCGCGCACGCCGCCTCGACTACCAGTCAGCCGACCTCAAGAACTGGGCGAAGTTTGTCCGAGAGCAGGCGAACTGGCGCGAGGTCTTCGTCTATTTCAAACACGAAGAAACGGCCGTCGGCCCGCAGTTCGGCACGGAGTTCGCCAAGCTGGCGGGCAACGACACACACGACCGCTAACTCTTGAACACCATCTTCAGCGCGGTGTCCTAGCTTGGCGGACGTCCGATGATTTGCGAAAGCCGCTTGTGTAGAGAGCGGGCGAGGCGCTCGTAACCATCCGGCTCGAAGAGATTCAGCCAATGCCAGTCGGCGAGGCGGTCGGGGATCGCGCACTCCTCCAGCCGCACGGGGATAATGTAGATCGTCCCCTCGGGCTTCTCATCGGCGACATCGAGCGCCATCTTGATTTCCTTTTGCACGAAGCCCTCCTTATTCACCGAGTGCTGCGAGAGGCACACGAGAATGACGTGCGCGCGCTTCACTGCCTTGGCGATTTCCATTTTCCAATGGTCGCCGGGGTCGAGGTTCTCGGCATCCAGCCACGGCTCGAAGCCGTTCTCCGTCAGCCAGCGGTAAATCTCCCGCACTCGTCCCTTGTCCGCCGAGGCGTGGCACAGGAACACTTCGAGCTTTGAAGCGCTTTTCTCCGGATCGATTATCTGCCCGCTGTTCCGGATCGCGCTGCTCGCGGGCGCATGATGGAGCAAGTAGTAATTGAGGATCTTTCTTGGGTCACGCGTCTCGACAACCTCAGCCGGAATGCCTAGCTCGGGGTTACCGTCGATATATAGCAGATACTGTTGCTTGAGTTCGCGGAACCAGTCCGGCAGTTCGCTGAGTTGGTTGTCTTCGAGCCTTAAAACCTCGAGTCGCGTGTGTTTTACGAGAGAGCTTGGTATCTCGCGCAAATCGTTCGCATCGAGATAGAGCACATACAGTTGCTTAACTTAGC
>JBBSDS010000568.1:0-1559 GCA_038240495.1 Chthoniobacterales bacterium
GCTCGACGGCAAGGGCGAGGTGAATTTCTATAACTACGATTTCGACACCACGATGCCCGCGGACATCCTCGCCATCGAGGGCAAGGCCGGGCGCAGCGACGCGGACAAGAAGACGCTCGATGAACACTACACGAGCAAAGTGAAGCTGCTCGCAGACGCGAAGTTCGACGCCGGCATCTACGCCGTGAGCTACAAGCCCGACGGCACGCTCGCCGCCGCCGCCGGCGAGGACGGCAAGGTGCGGCTCATCAATCCCAAGGACGCGAAGGTCGTGAAGGAGTTCGTGCCCGTGACGGTGAGCGCGACGACTGCGAATGCGAGGTAGGCGCTGGACACTTCTGCTATCAAACGAGCGTGCTCATTCCGAATGCCGAACGCGCCTTCATTGATCCGCGAAAGCTCTCCGAATACAGCCTCTCGCCGGATCATCCCGTCGGCGGCCACAAGGCGCTAATCTTTCAGCATGTACTCGGCATCACCGCTGCGGATGCGACCACGCTGCAAGAACGCTGCTCCACGTTGCCGCTCACGCTTCGGCGGCAGTCGGTCGCCTCGACGAATTTGGCCAGCGCTACACAATTGATTTTGCGCTCTCCACCGGGACTGGATTCGTCGCGATCCGATCCGCATGGATTGTCCGTCCCACCGAAGACTTTCCTCGCCTGACGACCTGTTTCGTGCTACCCGAATAACGATCTTTATGCCTTCTCACGCTCCCATCCAACTGCTCGACACCGTGGCGCTGGTTTCCGGCATTCCGGAGCTTGGCCTCTCGGCTGGCGAGGTCGGTGCAGTCGTCGAGGTTCTGGCGGAGGACGCCTTCGAGGTCGAATTTTGCGGCGAGTCTGGATTCACGTATGGACTTCACACGCTCCGCGCGCACCAACTCGTCCGGCTTCACACGCAGGGACATCCGCTGCGAACACGGCTCGAAGCGGCCTGACTGTTTCTTGCACCATGCCCACGATCACCGAAATCGAGAAGCGTGCTTTTGATTTGCCCGATTCGCAGAGGGCTGTGCTCGCAGCACATCTGCTCAGTTCGCTGCCGTCGGTCCTCCATGATGACGATGAGGGCATCGTAGAGGCGCTGCGCCGCGATGCCGAATCCGATGCGAACCCGGACATGGGCATCTCACTGGAGCAACTCGATCAGTTGGTCAAAGCCCGGCGGGGTTGCGCGGCGCATTGACCTCGACCGCGCTTTGAATAGAATCTCCCCATGTCACTGACGCAGCTAAGAAACCGCTGATTAAATCGAATTGACCGCGAAAGACACGAAAGCGCGAAAAAACATGCAGCGTCTCATCCCTCTTTTCGTCACTTTCGTCCTTTTCACGGTCAAAAATCCTTCGCTGAAAGTGCTCGGTTTCTGGGCCGACGATTAAATCAGCGATTCCCTAGAGGGTGTTCTGGACTTGGATTTGTAAAAGGAGCTGTACTTTATAGTTGCCATTATGCATCACGCTTGGGATGGCAAAAAAGCTCTTCAAATCCGGCAGCGGAAAAACCAGCTATCCCAGTGATGTCACCGACGAGGAATGGGAGTTTTGTGAGCCC
>JBBSDS010000569.1:0-1546 GCA_038240495.1 Chthoniobacterales bacterium
GATCAGGACAATCACCTCAGCCCTGCTAATTGGAAACGGACACTGGAGGAAGACCCGGACGTAGTCGTCGTGGACGTGCGCAACCGCTACGAGTCTGCTGCGGGAAAATTCGTCAACGCCATCCCCTGCGACATCGAGCATTTCAGAGAACTGCCCGGCTACATCGAGCGGCTGGCCGAGCTGAAGGATCGGAAAATCCTAATGTATTGCACTGGTGGCATCCGCTGTGAGAAAGCGTCGGCCCTCTTCCGCAGCCGGGGCTTTACCAATGTCTTCCAACTCCACGGCGGGATCGTCACTTACCAGGAACAGTTCGGGAACGAGCACTGGCTGGGTGAATGCTTCGTCTTCGATCAGCGGATGACGGTGCGTGTGGAAGAAGCCCTCGTGCCGCTCGGCCAGTGCGCGCACACTGGTCGCGCGACGAACCGCTTCGTCAATTGCCTGCACGATCCGTGTCATGTGCTCTTCATGCTCGCCGAGGAGACGGAACGCGAAAACCCGGACCACCGCCTCTGCCCGGAATGCCTGGCCCGCGGAATGACCTCCGCGACCGCGGACTACAAGGGCAGCCCGGCGCGCTCCGCCAGATAGATCACATGGGCGGCGCGCTTGGCGCGTTCATGCGCTTTCGCCGGGAAAGCTTCGGCCTTGAAACCAGCGCGCGAGAGGCTGTGGACGAAGGCGGGCTCTTCGCACGCGGACCAGAATGCGACCTTTCCGCCCGGCTTGAGGGCGCGGGAGATGAGGTTAAAACCGTGGCGGTCGTAGAGACGCGAGTTCTTCGGCTGGACGAAGGAAGTCGGGCCATTATCGACATCCAGGAGGATGGCGTCGTAGCAGGCCGGACCGGCACGCCGGATGACTTCGAAGACGTCGCCGACGATGATCTTCACGCGCCTGTCGTCGAGCAGCCCCCCATTCACCGCGGCGAGAAACTCCCGGTTCCACGCGACCACTTCCGGCAGCAACTCCGCGACCTGCACCGCCGCATGTTTCCCAACCAGTTCCAGCACTCCCTTGAGGCTAAAGCCCAGGCCCAATCCGCCGATGAGCACGCAAGTGTCCGCGCGACCCCGCAGACCCTTGCACGGCAATTCCGCCAGCAGCAATTCCGAAGTCGTGGACGTCGTGCTCATGAGCTGACGCCCGTTGAGCTTCATGAAATATTCGCCGTCATGCTCGTGGAGCGTGAATTTCGATCCATCCGGCGTGCGAGTTTCGGCGAGATTGCGGAACGGTTTCACGACGAGTTATGGAATCCGAAAAATCAGGCGCAAGGAATCGAGCCGGAGCCGCGCTGAAGTGATGGCGGCGCGCAGGTCCGTCTGCTGCTGGCGGGCGGCGGCGATCTCTTCCGGGCGCACATGGTCGTTGATCTCGCGCAAGTCTTCGAGGCGTTCGATCTCGTCTTGAAGTTGGGTGGTCATCGCTGCAGTCGCGCTTTCGACAAGTCGTTGCATTCGCTCCGCTGCGAGAACCTGCGCTTTTTCCAGCATCGCCGGGAGCAGCTTTTTCTTCACCGCGCCGCGATCGAGGAGACGAA
>JBBSDS010000570.1:0-1544 GCA_038240495.1 Chthoniobacterales bacterium
CGGAGGATCGTTGCGATGATCTGCGCCGCCCGCAACGAAGCGGAGGCCGTTAGCGCAGCGCAGCGGAGCGTCAGGCCGGAGCGCAGTGAGGACGCGCAGATGGTCGCTGCTGCCCACAAACTTGGGAGTCTGTGCCTTGGGCGCGCGTCCGCCGCCCTTGGCGCAGTCTCCCACGGCGTAGCCGCATCAGAAGGCGGTGCGGAGCCAAAACAACTCTTCAAAACGACTGACGGAATAGATCAATCGACTCGCCAGAAGTCGCTTGCGCGTTAGCGTCTCCGCGATGGATTCGGAATTGCCTCCATTGAAGGATATATTTGTCAGCTACAATCGCGCCGATGAAACGTGGTCGCGTGCGCTCGCGGAACGGATCGAGTGCGAGACGCGCGATGGTGCGCCGGACGGTCCCAAGCTCACGGCTTTCTTTGCTCCCTGGGATATTGAAGGCGGGCAAAATATCCTCAACCGCATCAACGACGGTCTGCGCCAAGCGCGGTTCTTTGCCTTGGTTATGTCGCCCGAGTTTTTCTCATCGGACTGGACGAATCTGGAGTGGACCGACCAAGTAGCTCTCGATCCGCGCAACGCCACAGGCCGCATCCTGCCGTTCTTTCGCCGTGAGGTCTCCGTCGATCAAAAACAACGCATTGTCATTCCCGCGCCTTTCAATGTTCTGAACCGTTTGGATTTTCGTGAAGGCCGCGATTTCGAGGCAGCCTTCCGCGAACTCATCCGCATCCTCCGTGGCTTGCCGAAAGAACGCGGCGCGTCCGGTCCGCCCACGGTGAGTATTCCGAGGGCATCACAGACCTCGGCCGCCGCGCATGAATATGCCTTTGCCTCCGCCACGCCCGAGATTCTCGTCGCCAATCTGCTCGCGCTCGATGGCGTGCCTGACGTGGTGTGGAGCGGCGACACCGATACCCGCGATCCGGCGGAAGTCGTGGCGAAGGTTTCGACCAAAGAAGCGTTCATCTTGGAAGACAAACGCCTGCACAGCTTTGCCCATTGGGGCGATCCCCTCTGCTCGCTCCACGCGGCGCTGAAGGCTGGATCGACCGTCACTTCGACCAAGCGCACAGAATGGCTCGTGGACGACAACCGCCGCCGGAGCTTCGTGCGACTACTGAATCGCTGCGTCTGCCAGCACGCTTTCGAGCGCCACCTCAGTCGAGACGAGAAGGGGCGCTTTTATTTTCGACCGGTGTATGGCGGTGAAGAAACCGCGCCTCAAACTCGCAATCACCAATTCCCGGACGAGCCGAAGCCCCGCGCGGTCGCGGCCCGTAAGATTAACCCGAAAGACAACTCGATGTTTTGGGTGCATTACGCCGCGAAACTGCGAGTCGAAATGCTCGGCGAGCGTTTCTTCCTCCGCATCGAACCAGCGTTCATCTTCACCCACGATGGACGTGAGGCCATCGGCGGCAAGAATGCCGGAAAGCTGGCGATCCAATGGACCGGCCAGCAGCGCAATCCCGACGTATTGCGCACCGTGCTGTTTTGGGCGCGCTATCTCGCGGACGGGCGCTCACAGATTCGCA
>JBBSDS010000571.1:0-1537 GCA_038240495.1 Chthoniobacterales bacterium
CACCGCCCACGTCGCGGAAATCCCCACCTCCGGCGTCACGATGAAGTCCGCCTTCGGCGTCGCGGACAGATCCACATTGTCCACGAACTCCATGCCCAAATGCGCATCCACCCGCAGCAGCACCTCGCCGATTTTGAAATTGGAAATCGTCGGCAGCACCGTTTTTTCCTTTTGCCGCGCGTAGGACGGCCGGGGGACCTCCTGCGCCTCCGCCGATCCCGACAGGAGTGCGACCACCGCGAACGAAACCGCGGCGCACCCCCGGATCATCCGGCACTTCGCGGGCGCGCGCAGTCCCCGGACAAGGTGAATCGACTGAGTGAGGGGGAACCTTCGCGACATCTGGAATTTTGGGGCCGCGACACTTGCACGCATCCGCGCGGGAAGGAAAAACAATTTTGTCGCTTTCACGTTACATCCCCCCGACGACACGAAACTCCACAACCCGCGAACGCGAGAGGCGGAAATGCGTCGTGTCCAAATTACCCGATGCCGGCGCTTGAACTCCGCGCCCCGCCGCGTGCATCTTCGCCGCCCCTTGAACCCCCGGACCCGCTTCCGCACGGCAGCCTTCACGCTGATCGAGCTGCTCGTCACCATCGCGATCATCGCCATCGTCGCGGCTCTCATCCTCGCCGGCTTCGGGCGCGCCGGCGAGCAGGGCAAGCGCACCGCCTGCCTCTCGAACCTGCGCCAGTTGCACTCCCTCATCACGCGCTTCGCCGGGGAAAATGACGGCGCGCTCCCCATCGGATACCGGCTCGGGCAAAAGCAATTCAACACTACGCTCTACACCGCCGCCGACGCCCGCTACGTGCTTCTCGGCAAGCTCCTCACGAACCGCGGAGTCACCGATGGCCGCGCATTTTTCTGCCCCTCCGAGCATGACACCACGCAGTCCTACAACTCCAAGGACAACCCGTGGCCCGTGCAGGCCGGCAAAAATCTGCAGGGCGGCTACGGCACCAATCCCCTCGTGGACTGGGGCACGGCCGATTTCCCCGACAGCCCGATCCGGCTCACGAGCCTCGAACGCATCCCGCTCATCGCCGACGGCGTCGGCCTGCCGAAGCGGATCGACTCGCGCCACAAGGAAGGCGTGAACGTCGTCTTCAGCGACGGCGGCGGCCGCTGGGTGGCGCGCGAAAAATTCAACGCCGACCTCTCCGGCTGCACGTCCATCAGCGCCGGCAACAACGCCGCGCAGGATCGCATCTGGCAAATCCTCGGCGAAACCGATCCCAATCAGCCGCACCCCTGATCCGCCATTTTATGAAACTCCACCTCCTCGCCCTCGCCGCCGCTCTCCTCACCGCCGCCCCCGCCGCGCCCGTCAGCCTCTTCGATGGCAAGACGCTCGATGGCTGGAGCGGCGACACCGCGAAAACATGGCGCATCGAGGACGGCTGCATCACCGGCGGCTCGCTCGCCGAACGCGTCCCGCGCAATGAATTTCTCTCCGCGAAAAAGACGTACAAAAATTTCGACCTCACGCTGAAATTCAAACTCACCGGCACCGAGGGCTTCGTGAATTCCG
>JBBSDS010000572.1:0-1534 GCA_038240495.1 Chthoniobacterales bacterium
ATCGAGAAGGGAAGTCTTCGGACGGCCGGGACCGCGTTTCTTCGGCGTTGGACTTGGAGACTTGGGACGAGGCATTACCTTGACAAGAGACGATAACCAGCAAGGCGACGAACGCAAAGTTTTCTCTGAAAAGAATGCACTTTTTGCTTGTAATTACGTGACAGGTGACGCATATTAAAGCCTCAACAAACAACCGAGGGCGCCACTCGCTAAACGGCATTTCCAAAATGAACCAATCGAACCTAATCCTCCACTGCGGCGCGGCGAAAGCCGACCGTGAGCAACTCGCCCACGTCTGCACTCCCGATGGAGACAACACTTGGTGCCCCATCCCCCACGCGACGCTCGTCTCGGAGGTGGAGGGAGCATTGAACCGCGCGAACATGCGGATCGTCACCGAGGCCCACGGCATGAGCGCCGACGGGGCTCGTTACTTCGGCCTGCTCCAAGTCGCCAATGGCGACGAGCAGGGCGATTACTCCTACGTGCTCGGCTTGCGGAACTCGCACGACAAGCGGTTTCCCGCCGGTCTGGTCGTGGGTTCCGCCGTGTTTGTGTGCGATAATCTCGCCTTCTCTGGTGAGATCAAAATCGCCCGCAAGCACACCCGTTTCATCATGCGCGACCTGCCGGGTTTGGTGTCCGGTGCAGTCGGCCAGCTTGGCGACCGCTGGCATGAGCAGGCGGAGCGCATCAACGCCTATCGCGGGCATGAACTGACCGACGTTCAGGCGCATGACCTCGTGATTCGGGCGCTCGACAACCGGGCGATCACCGTCACGCAGGTTCCTGCGATCCTCCAGGAATGGCGCACGCCAAGGCACCCGGAGTTTGCCGCCGATGGCAAGAGCGCATGGCGGTTGTTCAACGCGGTGACGGAGGCCGCAAAGGGCAGCGGTCTGTGGGCACTCCCGCAGCGCACGCAGGCTCTCCACGGCTTGCTCGATGGGGAAGTCGGATTGTTCAGCAAGAGCTAGCCGGTGTCGGCATGGGCCGTCGCCTGTCACGGGCGGCGGCTCATTGCCATGCGCGACGACGAAACCACAAACCGAGGGAGCCACTCGCTAAACGGCACTTTTTTCCAATGGCCCGAATCACTTCCATCGTTTTCGACCGCAATGAAGCGGAACGCGCCGCCGAATTCCCCCGTTGCGACAAAGACTGAGCGTTCTTGCTTCGGGCTGCAAATCTGCGCGGCGCGGCGCATCTTGGCTTGCGATGGCCGGAGTGTATGACCTCGTTATCACCGTGGCTGACGCGCAATCCATCACTCCCGAAGAACCTCGCCCGCCGCGCGAGTGGCAGAAGGCGCGACAGCAAGGCGTTGAGCTTTCGCTCGACGGCATCACGCCCGCACCGGGCACCCACATCTACATTTGCGCCGATGGAGTGAATCACTACACGCTCGTCTTGTTGCGCGCGACGATCCGCGCATTGGAGCGTGCGGGCCACAAGGTGAAGCTGCTTTAGGCGGCGGCAATGTGAAGCGCACTGCCTTGCGCATTGAGCATGAGACGGCCATTCGCGCAGTTGC